>NZ_DASZUF010000171.1:0-15013 GCF_035547795.1 Nocardioides sp. | reverse complement strand
TCGCTGATGCTGCGCGAGACCGGCGAGCACCCGGCGGTGCTGCGCGAGAACGTCACCTCGCCCGGTGGCACCACCGCCGCCGCGCTCCGGGTCCTGGAGAACGCCGGCCTGCGCGGCACCCTGCTCGACGCCACCCGGGCGAATCGGGACCGGTCGTGGGAGATCGCCCGGGGCGAGCTGTAACACGCTGTGGACAGCGTGTTACAGCAGCCCCAGCGCCGCCTCGGCGGCGGCCAGGACCGGCGCCGTGACCTCCCGGCACCGGGCGGCGCCGTCCTCGTAGACCGCCGACACGTGAGCCGGGTCGGCGGCGAGGTCGCGATAGCGCTTCTGCAGCGGCTCCAGCTCCGCGACCACGGCATCGACCACGGCCTTCTTCAGCGCGCCGTACGTCGACAGCCCCGCGACCGACCCGCCACACGCCACCAGGATGTCGATCAGGTTGGTGACGCCCGGCTTCGCGGCGGCCTCCGCCCGCACCGCATCCGCGCCCACGTCGGAGTCGGTCACCGCCCGCATCACCTTGCGGCGGACGACGTCCGGCGGATCCAGCAGGAAGACCGAGCCGGGATGCTCGTCGCCGGCCGACTTCGACATCTTCCGGGTCGGGGTCAGCAGATCCATCACCCGCGCCCCGGCCGGCGGGTGCACCGCCCGCGGCACCACGAAGACCTCGCCGTAGGCACGGTTGAACCGCAGCGCCAGGTCGCGGGCGAGCTCGACATGCTGACGCTGATCCTCACCGACCGGCACCTCCGCGGCCCGGTAGAGCAGGATGTCGGCGGCCATCAGCGCCGGGTAGGTGAACAGCGACGCCCGCGAGGAGACCTCGCCCTTCTCCTTGAACTGGATCATCCGGCCGAGCTCGCCGCTGGTGGCGACGCACTCCAGCAGGTAGGCCAGTGATCGGTGCGCCGGCACCGCCGACTGGACGAACAGGGTGGCCGCGTCGAGGCCGGCGGCCAGCAGCAGGGTGCGCATCTCGGCGACCCGCGTCCGCAGCAGCTCGGGTGAGTGCGGGGTGGTGAGGGCGTGCAGGTCCGCGACGCCGTAGTACGACCCGGGCCCGGCCGCGGCCGCCATCGGGCGCAGCGCGCCGAGCAGGTTGCCGAGCGTGAGCCGGCCGGACGGGGTGATCAGGGAGAGGGTGGTCATGACTGCCTCCAGGGGTGCGATGCCCACGGGAGGTCGGGACCGAGAACGAAGAACGGCCGCCCGTGGGCGGCCGATAGGTGAGTGTGCTCAGGCGCCGCCGGTCAGACGGGCCACCAGTTCTGCGTCAGGTTCTGGGTCAGGGGAGCGAGCACGGCCCCAGTGTGGCACACCCTCCGGGTAGCGTCACCTCCATGGCAGCGTGCTCCGGACCGGCGGCGGTCGTCTACGACGCGAGTCTGGGGGAGTACGACTTCGGCCCGGACCACCCGATGGCGCCGCTGCGGGTCGCCCTGACGATGCGGCTGGCCGAGTGCCTCGGCGTACTCGGTCATCTCGAGGTCGTCCCCGCGCCGATGGCCAGCGAGGACCAGCTGGTCACGGTGCACGACCCGGCGTTCATCGAGGCGGTGCAGCGTGCCGGCGCGACGCTGCAGCCCGACGAGGCGTTCGGGCTGGGCACCGAGGACAACCCGGTCTTCGCGCAGATGCACCACGCCAGCGCCCACATCGTCGGCGCCAGCGTCGAGGCCTGCCGGCGGGTCTGGCAGGGCGAGGACATCCACGCCGCCAACGTGATGGGCGGGCTGCACCACGCCATGCCCGGCCGGGCCAGCGGCTTCTGCATCTACAACGACGTGGCGGTCGGCATCCGCTGGCTGCTCGACCACGGCGCGCAGAGGATCGCCTACGTCGACCTCGACGTGCACCACGGTGACGGCGTCGAGCGGGTGTTCTACGACGACCCGCGGGTGCTCACCATCAGCCTGCACGAGACCGGCCAGATGCTCTTCCCCGGCACCGGTTTCGCCACCGACGTGGGCGGCCCCGACGCCCAGGGCAGCGCGGCCAACGTGGCGCTGCCGCCGGGCACCGCCGACCACGGCTGGCTGCGCGCCTTCCATGCGGTCGTGCCCGATCTGGTCCGCGAGTTCCGGCCCGACGTCCTGGTCACCCAGCAGGGCTGCGACTCGCACGCCGAGGACCCGCTGGCCCATCTGATGCTCAGCGTGGACGGCCAGCGGGCGGCGTACCTGGCGCTGCACGAGCTGGCCCACGAGGTCGCCGGCGGCCGTTGGGTCGCCTTCGGCGGCGGCGGGTACGCCGTGGTCGACGTGGTGCCGCGGGCCTGGAGCCACCTGCTCGCCGTGGTCGGCGGGCACCCGGTGGCGCGGGAGAGCGAGGTTCCGCAGGAGTGGCGTGAGCATGTCCGGGCACTGGTCGGGGTGGAGGCGCCGCGGCTGATGACCGACGGCCGCGCGGCGACGTACCGTGACTGGAGGGAGGGCTATGACCCGGCCGCCTGGCTGGACCGGCAGGTCAACGCCACCCGGACCGCGGTCTTCCCGCTGCACGGTCTCGACCCACTGCCCTGAGCCAGGGTCGCGGGCCTGCTGTTACGGTGAAATCAAGGCGACACGCCGCGCCGCACAAAATTCCCACAGGTTTCCCCTTCCCCACGAGTCACACCTGGCACTAATCTCACCGACAGCACGGCGCGTGTGAGCATCGGCGGGGAAGCCGATGGCGCGCCTGAAAAGAAAGCGGGACACGATGGCTGCCAACAAGCCCGGTGACATCTCCGAGAGCACGTTCCTGACCGTCGCCGAGGTCGCGACGATGATGCGTGTCTCGAAGATGACCGTCTATCGGCTCGTCCACAGCGGCGAGCTGCCCGCCGTCCGGGTCGGCCGATCCTTCCGCGTCCGCGAAGAAGACGCGAACGAGTACCTCAAGAACTCCTTCTACAACGCGGGCTGAGACACCGATTCCACGGGCACCGGGCTCGGCCGTTAGGCTGGGCCGTCCGAACGAAAGGCTGGTTTCCCCGTGGGTTCTGTCATCAAGAAGCGTCGCAAGCGGATGGCGAAGAAGAAGCACCGCAAGCTGCTGAAGAAGACGCGCGTCGCCCGTCGCAAGCTCGGCAAGTGACGCAGGTCCGCTGAGAGCCAGTGGCCGGGCGGGTCATCCTCGTCACCGGGGTCTCCCGAGACCTCGGACGCACGTTTGCGCGCGCGGCCGCCGCCCACCCGAACGTGGACCGGGTGATCGGCGTCGACGTCGTCCCTCCTCGCGGTGACATCGGCGGCATGTCCTTCGTGCGTGCCGACATCCGCAACCCGGTGATCGCCAAGGTGATCGCCAAGGAGGACGTCGACACCGTCGTCCACATGAGCGTCATCTCGACGCCCGGCAGCACCGGCGGCCGGTCGACGATGAAGGAGCTCAACGTCATCGGCACGATGCAGCTGCTGGCGGCCTGCCAGCAGGCCCCGCAGGTGCGTCATCTCGTGGTGAAGTCGACCACGACGGTGTACGGCGCCAGCAACCGCGACCCGGCGATGTTCACCGAGACTGCCGAGCCGCGGCGGGCCGCCGGCGGCTACGCCAAGGACGTCGCCGAGATCGAGGGTTACGTGCGCGGCTTCGCCCGCCGCCGGCCCGACGTGTGCGTGACGACGCTGCGCTGTGCCAACGTGCTGGGGCCGCGGACGGAAAGCCCGCTGGCGACGTACCTGCGCCGGCCGGTGATCCCGCGCCGGATCGGGTTCGACCCGCGGATGCAGTTTCTGCACGAGAGCGACCTCTACGGCGCGATCGCGCATGCCATCCGCGTCGAGCGGCCCGGCACCTACAACATCGCCGGCGACGGCATCCTGACGCTCTCGCAGGTCGTACGACGCCTGCAGCGGCCGACCGTCCCGGTCCCGAATCTCGGTCTCGGCATCCCCGGCTCGACGTTCGCCCCGGTCTCGCCGGAGCTGCGCGCGCTGCTGACCTACGGTCGTGGCGTCGACACCACCCGGATGCGCGAGGAGCTCGGCTTCGTCCCGGCGTACTCCACGGCGCAGGCACTGGCCGACTTCGCCACCACCCTCACGCCCACCGGCGGCCGCACCGACCGGCTGCTGGCCGCGCTGGAGCGGCAGTTGCCCGCGGGCCGCGCCGTCCAGGATGCACTCCAGGAGGCCGGCCGTGGGTGACGCTGAGATCATCCCGATCGGCACCCGCGGCCGGCCCGGTCGCGGCACCGGCCGCGCACCGTCGGCGGCCGCCCGGGCGCTGGCCAAGCCGAAGCGCCCCGTCGAGAAGCCTCCCGTCGAGGAGTCACTTTCGGCGGGTCCAGTGGGCACTTCCGGCGCGTCGAGTGGCCAGGCGCCCGAGCCCGAGCCGGTCGCGGAGGAGGCCGGGACGCCCGCCACGGCGTACACCCGTGACCGCGGCCCGCTGGCCGGCATCCCGCTGGGCGAGTGGCAGGCCGCCCTGGACGCCGCCGCCCACGAGGTGTTCGGGCCGGACTGGGAGCCGCAGCTGGCGCGCTTCCTGGCGTTCCTGCGCCGTCGGGTGACCGGCGACTACACCGTCGACGAGTACGGCTTCGACCCCGAGCTGACCCAGCGTTTCCTGATGGCCGTGCTGCGGCCGGTGGCGCAGAAGTGGTTCCGGATCGAGGTGCGCGGGCTGGAGAACGTCCCCGCCGAGGGCGGCGCCCTGGTCGTCTCCAACCACTCCGGCACGCTGCCGGTCGACGGTCTGATGACGATGGTGATGCTGCACGACCACGCCGGCCGCTCGTTGCGCCCGCTCGGCGCCGACCTGGTCTTCCGGCTGCCGTTCGTCGGCGCCGTCGCCCGCAAGGGCGGCGCCACCCTGGCGTGCACCGAGGACGCGGAGCGGATGCTGCGCAACGGGGAGCTCGTCGGGGTGTGGCCCGAGGGGTTCAAGGGCATCGGCAAGCCCTACAGCGAGCGGTACAAGCTGCAGCGCTTCGGACGCGGCGGCTTCGTCTCGGCCGCACTGCGCACCGGCGTGCCGATCATCCCGCTCTCGGTCGTCGGCGCCGAGGAGATCTACCCGCTGGTCGGCAACATCCCGGCGCTGGCCAAGGTGCTCGGAGTGCCCTACCTCCCGATCACGCCGTTCTTCCCGCTGCTGGGCCCGCTGGGCATGATCCCGCTGCCGTCGAAGTGGCTGATGGAGTTCGGCGAGCCGATCCGCACCGACGAGTACGACGCCAGCGCGGCCGACGACCCGATGCTCGTCTTCAATGTCACCGACCAGGTCCGCGAGACGATCCAGCAGACGCTGTACTCGCTGCTGATGCAGCGCCAGTCGGTCTTCCGCTGAACCCGCTGCGGGCTCTTACTTCGGGCTCGCGCCGCCGAGCAACCCGGTCGCACCGTCCAGCACGCCACCGAGCAGTCCGCCGACGGTGCCGGTGACGCCGTCGACCAGCTGACCGAGGCCGCTCGGCGACGTGGTGGGCGCCGAGGGCAGCAGGTTCGGAGCGGTCGGCAGGCTGGGCTTGCCGCTCGGCTCGTTCGACGGCTGGGTCTTGTCCTGCTTGGCCGGGGTCGACGGGTTGACGTTGGCCGGGCCTATGTTCGCCGGCACGCTCGGCAGCGTCGGTGTGGGGGTGTCGTGCGTGGGGGTCGCCGGCGTCTTGGCGGAGCCGAGCGCGGAGCCGAGGTCGTCCAACGTCTTGGCGACCGGGTCGAGCAGCGTGGTCGGCAGCGAGGTCACGCCGACGCCGCAGGTCGGGCAGAGATTGCGGGCGGCCGAGTCGATCATCAGCAGCGCCTGGGCCGCGCCGGAGAGCGCGTCCTTGGCGACGGCGGGAAGCAGCGGCTGCAGCTCGGTGAGCTGGTCGATGCTCGCGGCGGTGAAGTCGTGCAGCTTCTGGATCGAGGCCGCGTCGTGGTCGGACTGGTAGTCACTCAGCAGCAGGTCGGAGGCCTTCTGCGCCTGGGTGGCGAAGGTGGTCAGCGTCTTGCTGATCTCCTCCTGCTCCTTGCTGGAGGGGGAGGACGACGAGCGGGACAGCTTGCTGACCTCCTCGAGCCGGGTGTGCGCGTCCGAGAGCAGCGTCGAGCCCTTGGCATCGTCGCCGACGCTGAAGCCGGCCCGGACGTTCTCGATCGCCCGCTTGACCGGGTAGAGCGCCTGGCCCGGCAGCGCGTTCTGGGAGGCGAGCGCGGTGCCGGCGGTGCCGCCGATGATGGCCAGCGCGGCGATCCCGACGGTCAGTCGGCGTTCGGTACGACGCCGGGACGGCTCGGCCCGCCGCACTGTCAGACGGTCGGCCGTCCGCGCGGTGGCCGGGGTGAGCTCGCTGGCGGCGGCGGTCATCAGCCGCTCGCGCAGATCGGCGGAGAACTCGGCGCGCGGCGTGACGGCCGGTGCCTCGCGCAGGCTCACGGCGAGCTCGGCGAGCGCGGCGAGGTCGGCCGACACCGGGCCCGTGGCCGCGGCGCCGGTGGCCGCAGCCTCGACCAGCCGGTGGAAGTCATCGGCGCGGCGGCGTGAGGTGAACGCCGGGTTCATCGTTCGTGTCCTACTCGATCGGGATGGGCGGAGCAGTGGGGATGCTGGCCGGCGGGGGTGGTGTCGGTCGTCCCGTGCAACGACCCGAGGCCGGTCGGGGTTACGGCCTGGCGGAGTTCGCCGAGAAGCTGTCGCATCACCCACGCAGCCCTTCCGGCATCAGCTTCGCCAGGTTGCGCACGCCGCGCAGCTGGAGCTGCTTGACCGCGCCGTCGCTGCGGCCGAGCACGGCCGCCGTCTCGGCGATCGACATGCCCTGCAGGAACCGCATCACCACGCAGTCGCGCTGCTCGTCCGGCAGCTTGGCCAGCGCCTTGAGCAGCACCTCGTTGGTCAGCCCGGCCAGCACCGCCGTCTCGGGGCCATCGGTGGCGTCGTCGTGCTGGCCCATGTCCTCGGTGGCCAGCTCGAGTCGGGTCCGGCCGGCCTTGAAGTGGTCGGTGGCGAGGTTGCGCGCGATGGTCATCAGCCAGGCGCCGAAGTCCTTGCCCTGCCAGCGGAAGCTGGTCATCGAGCGCAGCGCGCGGAAGAACGTCTCCGAGGTCAGGTCCTCGGCCAGCGGCACCGAGCGGGTGCGGTAGAAGAGGAAGCGGTAGACGGCGCCGTGGTAGTGGTCGTAGAGCATCCCGAAGGCGTCCGTGTCGCCCTTGCGGGCCAGTTCGACCAGGGCGATCAACCGGGAGCGCTCCGCCGGCGACACCTCCGAGGAGGCCGCCTCGCCCTCGTCGTCGTACGGCGTGGGCGACTCGCTGCCCGCGCCCCCGGAGCCGCCGGTGCTGCCGGTGTCGCTGGTTGCCGCCTCGGCTAGGAGCCACTGCGGACCGGCCAGCGCCGGGGTCGGATCCAGGATCGCCAGCACGGCGGCGCGGAGCGCGGCGAGACCGCGCGCAACGTCGTCGCCGTACATCGGCATCGCCAGGACCCTCCCCATGATGCTCCCCCCGAGCTGGCCCTCACTCTACGGACGGATCGTTCATCTGTCAGGTGCCCGAGAAGATCGCCGGTAACCGGGATGTAGCCCCGCTGTTACCAGTGGGACCGGAGATACCGGCGGGTAACGGTCGGGAACGGTCTCAGCGGCGCCGCTCGCGCAACGCCGAGGCGGCCGCGAGCGCACCGGCGGTGGCGCCGCCCACCAGGCCGGCGGCGAAGCCGGCCCGTGCCGCCTTCCGGCCGGTTCGGTAGTCGCGGACCTGCCAGCCGCGGGCGCGGGCGTGCGCGCGCAGCTTGTGATCGGGATTCACCGCGCAGGGGTGGCCGACCAGGGAGAGCAGGGGGAGGTCGTTGGCGGAGTCGGAGTACGCCGAGCACTGGGCCAGGTCCAACCCCTCGCGGGCCGCCAGCGCGCGGACCGCCTCGGCCTTGGCGGGGCCGTGCAGCATCTCGCCGACCAGCTGGCCGGTGTAGACGCCGTCGACGTGCTCGGCGACGGTGCCCATCGCGCCGGTCAGACCGAGTCGGCGGGCGATGATCTGGGCGATCTCGACCGGGGCCGCGGTGACCAGCCAGACCCGCTCGCCCTGGTCGAGGTGGAGCTGGGCCAGTGCCCGGGTGCCGGGCCAGATCCGGTGCGCCATGCCCTCGTCGAAGATCTCCTCCCCGACCTCCTGCAGCTCCTGCACGGTGTGGCCGGCGATGAAGCTCAGCGCCGAGTTGCGGGCCGCCTCGACGTGCTCGGGGTTCTCGACGCCGACCAACCGGAAGTAGGCCTGCTTCCATGCCGCACTGACGATGTCGCGAGTGGTGAAGAACCGGCGTCGGTGCAGGCCGCGGGCCAGGTGGAAGATCGAGGCGCCCTGCATGATCGTGTTGTCCACGTCGAAGAACGCCGCCGCCACCGACTCGCTCGACGTCCGCAGCGCCGACTCCACCTCGGCGGCCGCGGCGCTCGCCTCGCCGGCCAGGACCGAGCGGCGCTGGAGGTCGCGGCGGCGCAGCTCGTCCCGGCGGCGCTGGCGGTCGCGGGCCGAGCTCATGACGCTCACTCTAGCCACGCTCCGCACCCGAGCTCCGCGGCACGCTCGTCTCGCGTCACGGTGAGGGACACTGGATGAGAGACACTGGTGGGGTGTCAGCACGCATCACCCTCTATTCGCGCCCCGGCTGCCACCTCTGTGACGACGCGCGCGTCGTCATCGAGCGGGTCTGCGCCGACCTCGGCGAGAGCTACGTCGAGCACTCCATCGACGATGACCCCGCCCTGCGGGAGCGGTACGCCGAGGAGATCCCGGTGACGCTCGTCGACGGCCGCCAGCACGACTTCTGGCGGGTCGACGAGGCTCGGCTGCGGGCCGCGCTCACCCGCTGAGCCCGGGCGCCGGGTCGCGCGGGCGCCCGAACCTGACCGGGGCCTGACCTGCTCCCGGTCCGGTTCCGGCCCGCCGTGTCGCGTCCGTCACAACCGGCCGCCGCTCGTTTTGTTCTCGACTTCACAAACTCCTACAGTGAAGAGGCCGCAGGACGAGCCCGGAGCCGTGATGGCTCCCCATCCGCGGCGTGTGACGAGAGAGCGCGCAGTGACGGCACGGAGCACCACCGAGGGCGCCCGGGAGATTCCCGAGGCGACGGTCGCCCGGCTACCCGTCTACCTGCGTGCCCTGGTCTCCCTGGCCGACCAGCAGATCGCCACCTGCTCCAGCGAGGAGCTCGCCGCGGCCGCCGGCGTCAACTCGGCCAAGCTCCGCAAGGACCTGTCCTATCTCGGCTCCTACGGCACACGCGGAGTCGGGTACGACGTGGACTATCTGCGCTACCAGATCGCCCGTGAGATCGGGGTGACGCAGGACTGGCCGGTCGTCATCGTCGGCATCGGCAACCTGGGTCACGCGCTGGCCAACTTCTCCGGCTTCCGCAGTCGCGGCTTCCGGGTGGTCGGCCTGCTCGACGCCGACCCGGCCCGCAACGAGGAGTCGGTGGCGGGCATCCCGGTGCGCCCCTTCAGTGACCTGGAGTCGATCGCCCACGAGCACGGCGTCGCCATCGGCGTGATCGCGGTGCCCGCGGCCGCCGCCCAGGACGTCGCCGACGCGATGGTCGCGGCCGGCATCACCAGCATCCTCAACTTCGCCCCGGCGGTGCTCACCGTCCCCGCGGGCGTCGACGTACGCAAGGTGGATCTCTCCATCGAGCTGCAGATCCTGGCCTATCACGAGCAGCGGAAGGCGGTGCAGACCGCGTGAGCGTCCTGGTCGTCGGCATCAGCCACAACTCCGCGCCGGTGCAGCTGCTCGAGCAGTTGGCCATCGACAGCTCGGGGCTGCAGAAGCTGGTCACCGAGGTGGCCCACACCGAGCACGTCAGCGAGGCGACCGTGATCGCCACTTGCAACCGGCTGGAGATCTTCGCCGAGGTGGACCGGTTCCACGGTTCGGTGGAGGAGCTCTCCCGGCTGCTGGTCGAGCGCTCCGACCTGCGCTTGGAGGACGTGCTGCCGCACCTGTATGTGCACTACGACGACGGCGCGGTCTCGCATCTCTTCCAGGTCGCCTCGGGACTGGACTCGATGGCGGTCGGCGAGGGTCAGATCCTCGGCCAGACCCGGGCCGCGCTCCAGCTCGGTCAGGAGCTGGGCACCGTCGGCCCGGCGCTCAACACGCTCTTCCAGCAGGCGCTGCGGGTCGGCAAGCGCAGTCACGCCGAGACCGACATCGACAAGGCCGCGCCATCGCTGGTCACCGCCGCGCTCGAGCGGGCCGGCGCCGCCGTCGGTCAGGTCGAGGGCCTGCGCGTGGTCGTGCTCGGCGCCGGCGCGATGGCCGGCCTCGCGACCGCCACCGTCGCCCGGCTCGGCGCCAGCGAGATCGTCATCGTCAACCGGACCGCCTCACGGGCCGAGCGCCTCGCCGAGGAGTACGGCGGCCGGGCCGCGCGCCTGGCCGACCTCGGCACCGAGGTGGCTGGCGCCGACATCGTGATCGCCTGCGCGGGCGCGCGCGGCGTGCTCGTCACGCCCGACATGATCGGGGACCGTCCGGTGGCGCTGATCGACCTGGCGCTGCCGCACGACATCGACCCGTCCTGTGCCGACGTACCGAACACGACGCTGATCGACCTGGCCACGCTCGCCGAGGAGCTGCACGCCTCCGAAGCCGGCCAGGAGGTCGCCGCCGTACGCGGCATCGTGACCCAGGAGGTCGCCGCCTTCCTCGCCGCCCGGCGCCAGGCCCAGGTCACCCCAACCGTGGTCGCGCTGCGCACCATGGCCACCACCGTGGTCGACGCCGAGATCGCCCGACTGGACGGCCGGCTGCCCAATCTGGACGAGGCCACCCGCGCCGAGGTACTGCGCACCATCCGCCGGGTCGCCGACAAGCTCCTGCACGAGCCCACCGTCCGGGTCAAGGAGCTGGCCAACGAGGATGGCGCGATCTCCTACGAGCGCGCCCTGGCCGAGCTGTTCGCACTCGACCCCGAGGCGGTCACCGCTGTCACCCGATCCGGTCTGGGGGAGCAGTAGTGATCAGGCTCGGCACTCGGCGCTCCCACCTCGCGCTCACCCAGTCCGGACACGTCGCCGACATGATCCGGGCGCTGGGCCACGAGGTCGAGCTGGTCGAGATCGTCTCCGACGGCGACCGCTCGCAGGCCGCCGGCACCTCGCTGACCGGCGCGTCCAGCACCGGCGTCTTCGTCAGCGCGCTGCGCGACGCGCTCCTGGCCGGCGAGATCGACCTCGCCGTGCACTCGCTCAAGGACCTGCCGACCTACCCCGCCGAGGGCATCGCGCTGGTCGCGATCCCGCCGCGCGAGGACCCGCGCGACGTGGTCGTGGCCCGCGACGGCCTCACCCTCGCCGAGCTGCCTGCCGGGTCGAAGGTGGGCACCGGTGCGCCCCGCCGCAGCGCCCAACTGCACGCCCTCGGCCTCGGTTTGGAGATCAGCGGCGTGCGTGGCAACGTCGACACCCGAATCGGGAAGGTCCGCTCCGGGGAGTACGACGCCGTGGTGCTCGCCCGCGCCGGCCTGGCCCGCATCGACCGACTCGACGAGGTCACCGAGGTGCTCGACCCGCTGCAGGTGCTGCCGGCTCCCGGCCAGGGCGCGCTGGCGGTGGAGTGCCGTGCCGACGACGAGCTGGCCGACGTACTGGCCCCGCTCGATGACGCCCACACCCGTGCCGCGGTCACCGCCGAGCGGGCGGTGCTGGCCACCCTCGAGGGCGGCTGCGCAGCTCCGATCGGGACACTGGCCGAGGTGGTCGAGGGCGACGCCGGTGAGGAGCTGTGGCTGCGGGCCGTGGTGCTCTCCGCCGACGGCTCCATCGCGATCCGCCGCTCGGCCTCCGGCGCCGTCGATGATGCCGCCGGCATCGGTGAGCGGCTGGCCAAGGACATGCTCGCCGAGGGTGCGGCGGAGCTGACGTGCTGAACAACGACATGGGCGACACCGCATCCGGCGGTGTCGCTCCCGAGCAGGGAATGGTGCACAAGGCATGACCAACAACAGCGTCCCCCCGACGGCTCCGACCGTCGGGTGGGTCTCCTTCGTCGGCAGCGGGCCGGGCGATCCGGAGCTGCTGACCGTGCGCGCGGCCGAGCTGATCCGGCAGGCCGACGTGATCGTCACCGAGGCCGCCGAGCATGCCGCGCTGGTGCACTCGCTGCGCGATGACGAGCCCGAGCTGGTCGACGGCGGCTTCGGCGAGGACGGCCAGCCGCTGACCCACGCCGCCCGTGCCAAGGTCGTGGTCAAGCAGGCCAAGCGCGGTCTGCGCGTGGTCCGGCTGATGACCGGCGACCCGTTCCTCTACGCCTCCGGGCCCGAGGAGGCACAGGCCTGCGCCAAGGCCGGCATCGGCTTCGAGATCGTGCCGGGCGTCTCCTCGGTCAGCGCGGTCCCGGCGTACGCCGGCATCCCGCTGACCACCAAGGACCACCGCGAGGTGGCGATGGTCACCTGCGGGACGGAGTCGCATTCCCGGGCGATCGACTGGAAGCAGTACGCGGACGATCGCACCCTGGTGCTGCTCTCCGGCGTGGGGCTGATCGGCGACATCGCCAAGGCGCTGGTCGCCGCCGGCCGCTCGCCGCAGACCCCGGTGGCGATGACCCGGGTCGGCACCACCACCGAGCAGGCCACCGTGACCTCCACCCTGGAGCACATCGCCACCGATGCCCGCGCGGCCCGGATGGCGCCGCCGGCGATCATCGTGGTCGGCGCCGTGGTCGACCTGCGCGAGACGCTGTCCTGGTTCGAGACCAAGCCGCTGTTCGGCTGGCGGGTGCTGGTGCCGCGCACCAAGGAGCAGGCGCCGGTGCTCTCCGCCCGGCTGCGGTCCTTCGGTGCCGTGCCCGAGGAGGTCCCGACCATCTCGGTCGAGCCGCCGCGCAACCCGCAGCAGATGGACAAGGCCATCCGTGGCCTGGTCGAGGGCCGCTACGAGTGGATCGCGTTCACCTCGGTCAACGCGGTCAAGGCGGTCAAGGAGAAGTTCGACGAGTACGGCCTGGACGCCCGCGCGTTCTCCGGTCTGAAGATCGCCGCAGTCGGCGAGAAGACCTCGGCCGCGCTGCTGGCCTGGGGCCTGCGCCCCGACCTGCTGCCGCCGGAGGAGAACCAGTCCGCCGCCGGCCTGCTGGAGGTCTGGCCGGAGTACGACGAGCTGATCGATCCGATCAACCGGGTCTTCCTGCCGCGCGCCGACATCGCCACCGAGAACCTGGTCGCGGGCCTGGTCGACCTCGGGTGGGAGTGCGACGACGTCACCGCCTACCGCACCGTCCGGGCCGCGCCGCCGCCGGCGCCCACCCGCGACGCGATCAAGACCGGCAAGTTCGACGCGGTGGTCTTCACCTCCTCGAGCACGGTGCGCAACCTGGTCGGCATCGCCGGCAAGCCGCACCCCTCGACGGTGATCGCCGTGATCGGCCCCGCCACCGCGAAGACCGCCGAGGAGCACGGGCTGCGTGTCGACGTACTCGCGCCGAGCCCGTCGGTGGAGACCCTGGCGGGCGCGCTCGCCGACTTCGGTGCGGCCCGCCGGGCCGCGATGGTCGAGGCCGGACAGCCGGTCACCAAGCCGTCGGAGCGCAAGCCGGCGGCCCGTCGCCGGGCGACCACGTCGTGACCGAGGTCGAGCGACCCGTTGTCCGGCCGCGCCGGCTGCGGGCCACACCTGCGCTGCGCCGGCTGGTCGCCGAGACGTCGGTGGAGCCGCGCCACCTGGTGCTGCCGATGTTCGTCCGCGAGGGCATCACCGAGCCGGTCCCGATCGGTTCGATGCCCGGCGTGGTCCAGCACACCCGCGACTCCGCGCGCCGCGCGGTGGCCGAGGCCGCGCAGGCGGGCATCGGCGGGGTGATGCTCTTCGGCGTACCCGAGCGCAAGGACCCGCTCGGCAGCGGCGCCTGCGACCCGAACGGCATCCTCAACCTCGCCATCGCCGATGCCGTCGCCGAGATCGGGGACGCGCTGCCGGTGATGGCCGACCTGTGCCTGGACGAGTTCACCGACCACGGCCACTGTGGCGTCCTGGACGCCCGCGGCCGGGTCGACAACGACGCCACCCTGGCGCTGTACGCCGAGATGGCCCGCGCCCAGGCGGATGCCGGCGTCCATGTGGTGGGCCCCTCGGGGATGATGGACGGCCAGGTCGCGGTGGTCCGCGCGGCGTTGGACGACGCCTCGCACGAGGACGTCGCCATCCTGGCCTACTCCGCCAAGTACGCCTCCGCGTTCTACGGCCCCTTCCGGGAGGCGGTCGCCTCCTCGCTGGAGGGCGACCGGCGGACCTACCAGCAGGATCCCGCCAACGCCCTGGAGGGTGTGCGGGAGGCGCTGCTCGACGTCGAGCAGGGCGCCGACCTGGTGATGGTCAAGCCGGGCCTGCCCTACCTCGACGTGCTGCGCGCGGTGCGCGAGGCGGTCGACGTGCCGGTGGCGGCGTACAACATCTCGGGGGAGTACTCCATGGTCGAGGCCGCCGCCGAGCGCGGCTGGATCGACCGCGAGGCGGCGATCCTGGAGTCGCTGACCGCGTTCCGCCGCGCCGGCGCGGACGTGATCCTGAGCTACTGGGCGGTCGAGGCCGCGCGGCTGCTCAGCTCTTCATGGCGTCGGTGACGCAGGTCTGCAGCTGAGTGGCGGCCTTCGGGCCACCGAGCAGCGGCAGGTTCTGCAGGGCGCCGAGCAGTCCGGTGAGGTTGAGCGAGGTCACGTTGGGGACCAGCAGCTTGATCGTGGTACCGAGCGGACCGGTCAGGCACTGGGTCAGCGCCTGAGCCTGGCTCAGGCCCTGGTCGAGCGGCGTGATGCCGGTGGACGGCAGCGCGGTCGGGACCGAGGGCACCTTCGGGGTCGGCTTGTTGCTCGGCTTGGCCGCCGGCGTCGCGCTCGGGTCCGGGTCGGCCGGCAGCGAGGTGGGCATCGGCGGCGCCGGGGTGACGGGCGTCTTCTTGACGTTCGTGCTGGTCTTCTTCTTGTTGTGGTGGTGCTTCTTCGTCGCCGGCGTGCCACCGGGCGCCGGGGTCAGGAACGCCGCCGGGACGGTGAAGTTCGGCACCGAGGTGAAGTCGCCGGCCTCGTAGGCCTGGGCCAC
>NZ_DASZUF010000170.1:0-14297 GCF_035547795.1 Nocardioides sp. | reverse complement strand
GGTGCCGACCAGTCGGTCGGCGTCGACGTCACCAAGGACTGGGTCGTTCTCGCCAGGACCGATGCCATCGCCCAGAGTGTCGCCCAGGGCGCCGCGAGTGGGTCGCTGGCCGACGACAGCGGCTTCAAGACGTGGACCAGTCGCACCGGCAACCCGGGCGTCGCCACGTTCTACGCCGCGCCCAGCGCCGGTCCGGCGCTGGCCAGCAACCTGGACAAGCTGGCTCCGATGATCGAGCGCGGGATGATGGCGGGCAGCTCGTTCCACTCCGAGTTCGGGACCGCTAGCGGATTCGGCGGCACCGGCGACGTCGTCACGACCGAGCCGGGCTTCCAGCTGGACACCTCCGCCGCCTACAGCTCCACCCTGACGATGACCGACGACGACCCGCTCGCCGCGATCTGCGGCGGTGCCCAGTCGGGCTCCGGCTCGTCGGGCTCCTCCGGTCCTGCAGATCCGCTCGGCCCGATGATGAGCCAGGAGAAGTCGCAGCTGGCGAAGTTCGGCGGCGGGGCGGCGACGCTGCGCTTCGCACACGGCGGGTTCGAGATGGAGGTCGCCGCGAAGACCGGCCAGAAGACCGCCGGCGGCCCCGACATCACCAGCCTGCCGGCCGACACCGCGGTGGCGTTCGGCTACGGCTCGGACTACCTGACCAACCTGTTCCAGGGCTACCTCGCCGGCTTCGCCGCCGGATGCGGCGCCGAGCCGGCGCAGATCACCGGCGCGCTCAGCCAGCTCACCGGCCTGGACCTGCCCGGCGACCTGAAGACGCTCGGTGGCAACGGCGTCACCGTCTCGCTCGGCGGTGGCCTCGACCCCGAGGTCCTGGAGAACTCCACCGACGCCTCGCAGCTGCCGGTCGCCATCCGGCTCAGCGGCGATCCGGCGAAGATCAAGCCGGTGCTGGACAAGCTGCTGGCGAAGCTGCCTGCGCAGGCGGCCGACCAGGTGAAGTACGACGCCAGCGGCACCAGCGTGGTGATCGGCCCCGACGGCGACTACCGCGCGCAGGTGCTCAAGAAGGGCGACCTGGGCGGCACCAAGGACTTCCGCGACGTGGTGCCGCACGCCGACCAGGCCCGGGCGGCGTTCTACCTCGACTTCGCGCAGCTGCAGCCCATGTTCAAGGACATGGCCGACGGCGACCAGCAGGTGCTGGACAACCTGGCGCATCTGCGGGCGCTCGGCTCGAGTCAGTGGGTCGACGGCGACACCACCTACGGCTTGCTCCGACTCAGCACCAAGTAGGGATCACCGGGCGATCGGCGCGGTCACCGCGCCGGTCACCCGGACCAGGTCGGCGGGTGCGATCTCCAGGTCCAGGCCACGCCGACCGGCCGAGACGAAGATGGTCGGGTGCGTCAGTGCGCTCTGGTCCAGGGCCGTGGGATGGGACCTCCGCTGCCCGACCGGCGAGATACCGCCGGCGACGTACCCGGTGGCGCGCTCGGCCGCCCCGACCTCGGCCATCGCCGCCTTCGACCCGCCCAGGGCGCGGGCCAGCGCCTTGAGGTCGAGCTGCCGCGAGACCGGCACGATGCCGACGCACAGCCGGTCGTCCACGGCGGCCATCAGCGTCTTGAACACCCGCGCGGGATCGAGTCGCAGCGCCTCGGCCGCCTCGAGCCCGTACGACGACGCCCGCGGGTCGTGCTCGTAAGGATGCAGCGCGAACGCCACCCCGGCGCGCGTCAGCGCGACCGTCGCCGGTGTGCCACCGGCGTTCCTCTTCGCCATCAGTTGGGGGACCAGCGGTTGCGTGCGACCTCGGTGGCAGGCAGCGAGGGGATGACGTTCATCGCGCGCAGCTCGGCTCGCAGCAGATCGGTGACCAGGATGAGCCGCTCCTCGGCGTCGTCGGCCTCGAGCAGACTCTGCCGCTCCGACATCGGCAGCGGTGCGCACGCCGCGAGGGTCCAGGACAGGTACTCCGCGTCGCGCGGAAGGGTGCCCTCATACGGATCGGGGCGGAACTGGGAGAGCGCGGCCCGGTAGGCGGTGAACGTCGCCCGCGCCCGCTCCACCACATGGTCGGGTACGACGACGGTGGGCTCGGGCCGCAGGCTGACCTGCCCGACCGGATAGGGCCCGGAGGAGTCGAGCCGGTCGAGCTGGATGCGCTCCAGTCCGACGGCCACGATCTCGAAGCTGCCGTCCGGATTGGCCTCCACCTCGGTCAGCTGCAGGCTGCAGCCGACCCGGAACAGCGACTGTGCGCCGTGGTCGCCGACCTCGTAGCCCTCCCGGATCGCCACCGACCCGAACACGCGCTCGGCAGGGTCCTCGATCCGGATCAGGTGGTGCACCAGCGCGCGGTAGCGGTCCTCGAACACGTGCAGCGGCAGGGTCACGCCCGGGAACAGCACCGCGTTGAGCGGGAACATCGGCAGCGTCTCGGCCACGCGTCCAACCTAGACGATCGAGCGAGGTCAACGGGCGCGCCAGCGCACGATTGCGCCGAGCGAGTGAGTCAGGCACGCGAAGTGGGCCTCGACGATCGAGCGAGGTCGACGGGCGCGCCAGCGCACGATTGCGCCGAGCGAGTCCGCTGCGCGTTCCACCTGCCGTATTCGAGACGGGTCCGGCGGCGGCGTACGCCTAGACTTGACCCGTGATCCGCCGCATCGACCTGAGGGGAGCCGAGGGCTCCGTCGACTACCGCGCCGCCGTGCCGCGCGCCGAGTTCGACATCGAGGCGGCCACGCATGCGGTGCAGCCCATCCTGGACGCGGTCCGCGAGCGCGGGGTCGAGGCGATCGTGGAGTACGGCGAGCGCTTCGACGGCGTGCGGGTCGACGACATCCGGGTGCCGCGCGAGGCGCTGACCCGGGCGCTGGCCGAGCTCGACCCCGAGATCCGAGCCGGCCTGGAGGAGTCGATCGCGCGGCTGCGCGCCACCTGCACCAACGAGCTGGAGGCTGACGCCGTCACCGCGCTCGGTCCCGGTGCCCGGGTCACCCACCGCAAGGTGCCGGTCGCTCGGGTGGGGCTCTACGTGCCCGGCGGCTTGGCGCCGCTGGTGAGCAGCGTGCTGATGAACACCGTCCCGGCCCAGGTCGCCGGCGTGGAGTCGATCGCGCTCGCCTCGCCCCCGCAAAGCGAGTTCGGCGGCCTCCCGCACCCCAGCATCCTGGCCGCCTGCGAGCTGCTCAGCGTGACCGAGGTGTACGCCGTCGGCGGGGCCCAGGCGATCGCCATGTTCGCCTACGGCGCCGGCCCGTGCGAGAAGGTCGACCTGGTCACCGGGCCGGGCAACATCTACGTCGTCACCGCCAAGCGGCTGCTCAAGGGCGAGGTCGGGATCGACTCCGAGGCGGGCCCGACCGAGATCGCGATCCTCGCCGACGAGACCGCGCGGGCGGCGTACGTCGCCGCCGACCTGATCTCCCAGGCTGAGCACGACCCGCTGGCCGCCTCCGTGCTCGTCACCGACTCCGAGGTGCTGGCCGACGAGGTGGAGGCCGAGCTGGACAAGCAGGTCTCGGTGACCAAGCACGCCGAGCGCATCCGTACCGCGCTGGCGGGCTCACAGTCCGGCATCGTGCTGGTCGACGACGTCAAGCAGGGCATCGACGTGGTGAACGCGTACGCCGCCGAGCACCTGGAGATCCAGACCGCCAACGCCGACGTGGTCGCGTCCCGGATCCGCAACGCGGGCGCGATCTTCATCGGCCCGTTCGCGCCGGTCTCGCTCGGCGACTACTGCGCCGGCTCCAACCACGTGCTGCCCACCGGCGGCTGCGCCTGCCACAGTTCCGGGCTCTCCGTGCGTGCGTTCACCAAGTCGGTGCACGTCATCGACTACTCCCGCGAGGGACTGGCCGCGGTCAAGGACCACGTGGTGACGCTGGCGCACGCCGAGGACCTGCCCGGCCACGGCGCGGCGGTGTCGGTGAGGTTCGACGGATGACCTTCCCCCCGATCCGCGAGGAGCTCGCCGGCATCGAGCCCTACGGCGCGCCCCAGCTCGACGTACCCGTCCAGCTCAACGTCAACGAGAACCCCTACGGTCCCTCGCCGTCGTGCGTCGCCGACATCGCCGCGGCGGTGGCGGCCGCGGCTGCGAGCCTCAACCGCTATCCGGACCGCGAGTTCGTGGCGCTGCGTGCCGCGCTGGCCGACTACCTGTCCCGGGACGCGCCGATCGTCCCGGACATGGTGTGGGCGGCCAACGGCTCCAACGAGGTCATGCTCCAGCTGCTCCAGGCCTTCGGCGGCCCGGGGCGGACGGCGCTGAGCTTCGCCCCGACGTACTCGATGTATCCGGAGTACGCCCGCGACACCAACACCGAGTGGGTGGCCGGCCAGCGAGAGAGCGACTTCAGCCTCGACCTGGAGAAGGCCCGCGCGCTGGTGGAGGAGGTCCGGCCCAGCGTCGTGCTGCTGCCCAGCCCCAACAACCCGACCGGCACCGCCCTGCCGCCCGAGGCGATCGGGGCGCTGTGCGAGGCGGTCGGCGAGGCGGGCATCGTCGTCGTCGACGAGGCGTACGGCGAGTTCCGCCGCGCCGGCGTGCCCTCCGCGCTGGAGTCGCTCGCGGACCACCGCAACCTGGTCGTCACCCGCACGATGTCGAAGGCGTTCGCCGGGGCCGGCCTGCGGCTGGGTTACCTGGCCGCGGATCCCGCGATCTGCGACGCGATCCGGGTCGTCCGGTTGCCCTACCACCTCTCCGCCGTCACCCAGGCCGCCGCGCTGGCCGCGCTGCGGCACACCGACGAGCTGCTCGGTAACGTCGCGGCGCTGCGCGAGGAGCGCGACGTGACCGTGACGTGGCTGCGCGAGCAGGGGCTCGTCGTCGCCGACAGCGACGCCAACTACGCCCTGTTCGGGACGTTCGAGGACCGGCACGCCGTGTGGCAGGGTCTGCTCGACCGCGGCGTACTCATCCGCGAGACCGGCCCCGACGGCTGGCTGCGGGTCTCGATCGGCACACCCGCCGAGATGGACGCATTCAAGAAGGCCCTCCTGGAGGTCATCAGATGAGCCGCACCGCCCGCATCGAGCGCCAGACGTCGGAGTCGAAGGTCCTGGTCGAGGTCGACCTCGACGGCACCGGCCGGCACGACATCTCCACCGGCGTGGGGTTCTACGACCACATGCTGACCGCGTTCGCGCGACACGCGTTGGTCGACCTGACCGTGCAGACCTCCGGCGACACCCACATCGACGCGCACCACACCGTGGAGGACACCGCGATCGTCCTCGGCCAGGCGCTGCGCGAGGCGCTGGGCGACAAGCGCGGCGTACGCCGCTTCGGCGACGCGACCGTGCCGCTCGATGAGGCGCTGGTCCAGGCCGTCGTTGACGTGTCGGGGCGGCCCTACTGCGTCCACACCGGCGAGCCGGAGGGCCAGATCTACGTCCAGATCGGCAACGACGGCTATGTCGGCTCGCTGACCCGGCACGTGTTCGAGACGATCGCGTTCCACGCCCACCTGGCGCTGCACGTGCGGGTGCTGGCCGGCCGCGATCCACACCACCTGGTCGAGACGCAGTTCAAGGCCTTCGCCCGGGCGTTCCGCGACGCGGTCGCGATCGACCCGCGGGAGAGCGGGATCCCCTCCACCAAGGGCGTCATCTGACGTGGCGCAACCGTCTGTCGTCGTCCTCGACTACGGCTCCGGCAACCTCCGCTCGGCCGTGCGTGCCGTGGAGCGGGCCGGCGCGTCGGTCGAGCTGACCGGCGACCTGGACGCCGCGATGGCGGCCGACGGCCTGCTGGTGCCGGGGGTGGGGGCGTTCGAGGCGTGCATGCGCGGGCTGCGGGCGATCCGAGGCGAGCGGATCATCGGGCGCCGGCTTGCCGGCGGGCGGCCGGTGCTCGGCATCTGCGTCGGGATGCAGATCCTCTTCGAGCACGGCGTCGAGCACGGCGTGGACACCGAGGGCTGCGGCGAGTGGCCGGGCGTGGTCGAGCGGCTGCAGGCGCCGGTGGTGCCGCACATGGGTTGGAACACCGTCGAGGTCCCGGTGGGATCGTCGCTGTTCGCCGGTGTGGCCCAGGAGCGGTTCTACTTCGTGCACTCCTACGGGGTACGCCGCTGGGAGCTGGTCACCAACGACCGCACCACCGCGCCGCTGGTGACCTGGGCCTCGCACGGCGGCGACCGCTTCGTCGCCGCCGTCGAGAACGGCCCGCTCGCCGCCACCCAGTTCCACCCCGAGAAGTCCGGCGACGCCGGCGCACAGCTGCTGCGCAACTGGGTGCGGTCGCTGAAGGCCGCCTGATGTCGGCACGGACGGCTGGAAAAAACTGGCTAGTGGGGGCTGGTCGGGCTCGGCGTGCCGGTGTTGAAAACAACTGGCTAGTGGGCGCCGCCGGGCCCCGGCGTGTCGCCGCGTGTACTAGCCAGTTGTTCCAGCGGCAGGGGGCCTGATGCCGTCCGGCGTGCGGGCCAGGGCGCGGGCGGAACGACAGCGGCTGGCGGCGATCGCGGCGGCGGAGCGCCAGCAGGCCGCGGCGGCGGTCGCGCGCCGGCGTGCGCGGGTCGACCGCCTGACCCGGTGGCTGCCGAACACTCGGGGCCGGCAGACCGGCACGCTGGCGGCTCGTCGCCGGCGGCAGACCCGGCTGCTGGTCGCCCTACTCGTGATCGTGAACGTGCTCGTGTGGTTCGTCGAGCCGTCGTGGGCGGCGCGCGCGTTCGCCCTGGTCGCCAGCATGCTGGTGGCACCCGTCCTGTACACCGTGCTGTTCCGAAAGGCCTGACGTGTCCTACCTCGAGCTCCTCCCTGCCGTCGACGTCAAGGACGGTCGCGCCGTACAGCTGGTGCAGGGCGTCGACGGCTCCGAGAAGGTCTTCGGCGACCCGATCGAGGCCGCGTTGCGCTGGCAGGAGATGGGTGCCGAGTGGATCCATCTGGTCGATCTCGACGCCGCATTCGGGCACGGCTCCAACGCCGAGCTGCTCGCCCAGGTGACCGCCGCGGTCGACATCAAGGTCGAGCGCAGCGGCGGCATCCGCGACGACGAGTCGCTGCGCGCGGCGATGGACTCCGGCTGCCGCCGGGTCAACATCGGCACCGCGGCACTGGAGAACCCGGAGTGGTGCCGGCGGGCGATCGCGGAGTACGGCGACCGGGTCGCGGTCGGGCTGGATGTCCGCGGCCGAACCCTGGCGGCGCGGGGCTGGACCAGCGAAGGCGGCGATCTGTTCGAGACGCTGGCGCGGCTCGACTCCGAGGGCTGTGCCCGCTACGTCGTCACCGACGTGAACAAGGACGGCATGCTGCAAGGGCCCAACCTCGAGCTGCTGCGGTCGGTCTGCTCTGCGACCCCGGCGCCCGTGGTGGCCTCGGGCGGCGTGACCACCATCGACGACATCCGCGCGCTGATGGAGCTGGTGCCGATCGGTGTCGAGGGCGCCATCGCCGGCACCGCCCTCTACACCGGCACGCTGTCGCTCGCCGAGGCGCTGGCGGTGACGCGGGGGAGTGCCTCGTGACCCTCGCCGTACGCGTCATCCCGTGTCTGGACGTCGATGCCGGCCGGGTGGTTAAAGGGATCAACTTCCAGTCGCTGCGCGACGCCGGTGACCCGGTGGAGCTGGCGCGGGTGTACGACGCCGAAGGCGCCGACGAGCTGACCTTCCTCGACATCTCGGCCTCGGCCGACGGCCGGGCGACCACGATGGAGATCGTCTCCCGGGTGGCGGAGGAGGTCTTCATTCCGCTCACCGTGGGTGGCGGGGTGCGCTCCGTCGAGGACGTCGACCGGCTGCTGCGGGCCGGCGCCGACAAGGTCGGCGTCAACACCGCCGCGATCGCGCGGCCGGAACTGGTCGCCGAGATCGCCGACCGGTTCGGCAACCAGGTGCTGGTGCTCTCGGTCGACGCGCGCCGGGCCCCCGACAGCCCGTCCGGCTTCGAGGTGACCACCCATGGCGGGCGCCGGTCGACCGGGATCGATGCCGTGGAGTGGGCCGCGCGGGCGGCCGCGCTCGGGGCAGGCGAGATCCTGCTCAACTCGATGGACGCCGACGGGACCCGCGACGGGTTCGATCTGGAGATGATCGCGGCGGTTCGCGCCGAGGTCTCGGTCCCGGTGATCGCCTCCGGTGGCGCCGGCGCCACCTCGCACTTCGCGCCGGCGGTCGACGCCGGCGCGGATGCCGTACTCGCGGCGTCGGTCTTCCACTTCGGCACGCTTCGCGTCGGTGAGGTGAAGTCGGCCCTCGCCGAGGCCGGTCACCCGGTCCGCTAGTTCCCCTCGTCGACGAGTGTCGGCCCGTCGATCCGACGGCATCCCGCCGGTCCGCCTCGGTCCGCTGTTACTCGCCGGTGAGGTGGGGTGTGGCGGTGTGGATGGTGAGGGTGTGGGGTGGGCCGGTGATGGTGACGGTGGGGGTGAGGTGTTGCCATTGGCTGGTGGTGTTGCCGGTGTGGATGCGGTAGTCGGCTTGGTAGGTGGTGTCCAGGCTGGGGTGGATGGTTGCCTGGCGGCGGTATCGGTGTGTGATCGTTTGGTGTGGGTAGGGGGCGCCGGGGCCTGTGGTGGTGGCGGTGGTGTGGTCGCCGTAGTGCCAGGTGTAGGCGGCCGCGGTGATGTGGAAGTCGACGGTTGTGTCGAGCACGGTGAGGGTGGTGTCGATCGTTGCGGGGCGGGTGTAGTAGATGGTGGGGAGGTTGACCAGGGTGTGGCCGCCGGGTGGCTGGATGTGGAGGTGTGGGGTGGGGAGGGGGATGGTTTTGAAGGCGGTGTAGATGTCGGTGGGGGTGGGGCCGGGTGGTTCGTCGGTGGGGCAGAACCGGGTCAGGTTCGAGGTTCCGCCGTCGGCTTGCTGATACCAGCCCTCTTGCTTCGGCTGACCGTCCGGGCACAGTTCGATGGGCGCGCAGGTGGTCTCGCCGCCGATGGTGCAGACGTCCTTCTGCTGCCAGGTGCCCTGCACCGATGGACCGGTGGGGTCCGCCGGGCAGGCCGTGGCGTTTTGCTCTCGGCTGCTGGCGTTGAACGCCGCGCCCTCGGCTCCGACGGTGGTCGATGTGTTCGACGAAGAACAGGCAGCACGCGCCGGGCTTCCACCGCCGTAGCCGACGGCGAGGAGCGTGGCGAAGAGGCACAGAGCCATCAGTACGCGCATCAGGCGGCCTCCAACGAAGCCACCACCCAGCCGGTCGAGGTTGGCTGGAGCATCAGATGATCTCGGACGGTGCTGGCTGGGAAGGTCTTCGACGTGCCGTCTGAGTAGCGCACGCGTTGCTTCGTGTTCGAGATCGTCACCTCGACGGAGTAGTACTCGTCGTTGCCGAGTTTCACTCGCCGCGCGGTGATCGGACCGACCTGCTCCGCACCGCCGCGGATCGTGGCCCCTCGCCTCCTGGCGTCCTTGATGAACTCCAGGCCAGCGGTACATCCGGTGCAGTCCTCTCGCACCAGCGGTGCAACGGCGTCCGGCTCGAGTTTCGCAGTCGCGTAGTCGACGACCTGCCAGAAGTAGATGACGAATGCCTTGGCGCCGGCTTTGGTGTGGTGTCGGGCGGTGTCGGGGATGGCCGGTGGGGTCGGGTTGGTCGTTGTCGGGCTGGTGGTTGGGTTGCTTGTCGGGCTGGTGGGGGCTGGTGTCGTGGGGGAGGGTGTGGGGTCGGAGTCGCCGCAGGCGGCCAGGCCGAGCGTCAGGCCGAGCATCAGGCCGAGCCCGAGTGTGGGCCCGAGGATGGGCCCGAAGATCCGGGCGCGTGTCCGGCCGGTTGTTCGGTCGGTTGTTCGGCCGTGGATCGGGCCGAGTCTGAGGCCGGGTGCGGCGTCGGGTGCGGCGTCGGGTGCGGCGGTGCCGCGGGTGTGCTTGCCCATGGTGGTCCTTCCCGAGGTTGACGCCGGGACCCGCGGCGCCTGATCGGAACCTTACGGCGCCCCCCGCGCCACCGACCACCACACCAACAGCACCTGTGGAAAGACTCCATCGACATGACATCTCTGGATGGCCATACGTGTATGGGAAATCCGCTAGATTGAGCGCACCCCATCGGTCGTCTGAAGAGTGGATCGCGCGTGTCGAGACTGACGGACCTGCTGGCGCAGGTCGATCGGCTCGACGCCGGCCTGGCCGCGGACCTGAGCGCGGAGGTGAAGGTCCTCACCGGCCGGCGCGCGTTCGGGCTCAACTTCGAGCGCCACCAGCCCGAGACGGTCGAGCTGCCCGGCCGTCCGGTCCGGCGCGGCGACCGGGTCCGCTGCCAGGAGCAGAGCAAGGACGGCGACGCCGCCGACGAACGGCAGTGGCACGTGCTCCGTGTCGCCGACGGTACGGCGGAGCTCCTCGAGGTCGGCGTGACGGCCGAGCCCGAGCGCCGCACCCACCCGGTTGCCGATCTGATCGTCGTCGCCGGCTTCCGCGAGCCGGTCTTCCCCGGCCTGGTCTCCACCGGCCGCATCGAGCGCGGCGGCGATCGACCGTTCCACACCGTCATCAACGCCGAGAATGTCCACGCCCTGCAGGCGCTGCTCTACACCCACGAGGGCGCCGTCGACGCGATCTACATCGACCCGCCGTACAACACCGGCAACCAGAGCTGGACCTACAACGATCGGTACGTCGTCGCCGACGACGCCTACCGGCACAGCAAGTGGTTGGCGTTCATGGAACGCCGGCTCACCCTGGCCCGCCGGCTGCTCAAACCGACCGGCGTAATCATCGTGGCGATCGGCGACGACGAGCACCACCG
Source organism: Nocardioides sp. (assembly GCF_035547795.1). Classification (GTDB taxonomy): domain Bacteria; phylum Actinomycetota; class Actinomycetes; order Propionibacteriales; family Nocardioidaceae; genus Nocardioides. The sequence goes on along the minus strand of NZ_DASZUF010000170.1, from coordinate 3,626 downwards.
GCTGCGAATGCTGCTGGACCAGGTCTTCGGTGCGGAGAACTTCATCGCCGACCTGACCTGGCAAGGGAGCGGCTCCTCGGTCGCGCGCCACCACGCCGGCGGGCAGGACTACATGCTCGTCTACGGGTACGCCGCCGAGCTGGTCCCGCGCTTCGAGGACCCCAAGCCGCTGGCGCCTGAGATGCTCCGGGTCGTCGAGGAGGCCCTGGCCGGCGGCGCGAACCCCGCCCAGGCCCAGGAGCGCCTGCGCGAGTTCATCCGCGCCCACCGGCGCGAGATCGCCCCAGGCCTCGCCGGGTTCAACTCCGTCGATGAGCAGGGGCGCGTCTTCGACACCGCGGACATCACCAACCGGCTACATCGACCCAACCTCAGGTACGACGTCGTCGACCCCGCGACCGGCCGGGTGTTCGCACCACCGGCCAACGGCTGGACGCTCGGCCGTGAGCTGATGGCGGCCTATATCGAGGAGGGCTTGATCTCCTTCGCCGGCTCGATGCCGCGCAAGAAGAAGCTGCTCACCGACTACCTCCACGAGATGCCGCTGCCGACGTTCTTCCGCGCCCGTGCCGGTGCGTCGCAGCACCTCGCCGACATCCTCGGCGACAAGCGCTTCCCGTTCCCCAAGGACCACGAGGTGCTGATGCGGTGGTTGCGGATGGTCGCACCCGCCGACGGCGTGATCCTCGACTTCTTCGGCGGGTCGGGCTCGACCGCTGAGGCGGTGATGCGGCTCAACGAGCAGGACGGTGGCACCCGGCAGTGCATCCTGGTGACCAACAACGAGGTCTCCGCCGAGGACGCGAGGCGGCTGCGCCAGGCCGGACACCGGCCCGGCGACCCCGCGTGGGAGGCCCGGGGCGTCTACGAGTACGTCGCCAGGCCGCGCCTGAGCACCGTCGTCACCGGCGCCCGGCCCGACGGCTCGGCGTACTCCGCAGGTCTCCATCAGAACCTCGAGTTCCTCACCCTGACCTATCAGGCGCCTCGCGCGGTCGCGCACCACCGGTCGTTCGGGGAGATCGCGCCGCTGCTGTGGCTGCGCGCGGGCGCGCGTGGCCGCTGCATCGCCGAGCCGAACGACACCTTCGACGTCGCCGAGGCCTACGGCGTGCTCTTCGCCGTCGACGCGGTCGCCGGCTTCGTCGCCGCGTTGACCCCCGACGTCCGGATCGGCTACGTCGTCACCGACGACGAGCGGGCGTTCCAGCTGGTCTGCGCCGAACTGCCGGAGCATGTCGCGCCGGTGCGGCTCTACGAGTCCTACCTGGCGACGTTCGCGATGGGGGTCGAGGCGTGAGGTTCGACCTGAAGGACTACCAGGCCGACGCGGTCGCGCAGGTGCTCGACCGGCTGGACAAGGCGCGCCAGGTGCTCGGCCTCGGCATGACCAGCTCCGTGGCGCTGACCGCGCCGACCGGCGCCGGCAAGACGGTGATGGCCGCGGCCGTGATCGAGTCGCTGCTGTTCGGCAACGCCGACCTGGACGTCGCACCCGACCCCACCGCGGTGGTGCTGTGGTTCACCTCCGACCCGTCCCTCAACGAGCAGACCCGGCATCGGATCATGCAGGCCTCCGACCGGATCGGCAGCGGCCGGCTGCGGGTGGTGGAGTCGACGTTCGCCGAGGAGCGGCTGCGACCGGGCCACGTCTACTTCCTCAACTCCCAGAAGCTGGGCCGCAACTCCCTGCTCGTCCGCGGCGCGGGCGCCGGCGACCCGAGCGACATGCTGGCGGCGCCGGACCTGCGGGCGAGGACGTTCTGGGAGGTGCTCGCCGCCACCATCGCGCACGAGGGCACCACGCTCTATGTCTTCCTCGACGAGGCCCACGTCGGGATGAACACCTCCAAGCGCGATCTGGGGGAGAAGTCGACGATCGTGCGGCAGTTGGTCAACGGCGAGTCCGGAGCGCCGCCGGTGCCGATCGTGCTCGGCATCAGCGCGACCCTCGACCGGTTCAAGGTGGCGATGGCGGCGGCCACCGACCGCATCCCGATGCCGGAGGTCACCGTCGACGCGACCCGGGTGCAGGAGTCGGGCCTGCTCAAGGACGACATCCTGCTCTCCTTCCCGGCCGAGACCGGCCGCTTCGACACCGTGCTCCTGCGGCACGCGGTCGCTCGGACGAAGGAGTCGAGCGAGCGCTGGTCGGCCTACCACGCCGCCCAGGGCGGCGCCGGCGACCCGGTGCGGCCGCTGCTCGTCGTCCAGGTGCCGAACAGGCCCTCGACCGAGCTGCTCGCCGATGCGGTTCGCACGGTCCTCGACGAGTGGCCCGAGCTGGGCGTGGAGAACATCGCCCACGTCTTCGGGGAGCGTACGCCGCTGGTCATCGGCGCCGACGAGGTCGCCTACGTCGCCCCCGAGGACGTCGCCGAGCGCCAGCGGGTGCGGGTGCTCCTGGCCAAGGACGCCATCTCCACCGGCTGGGACTGCCCGCGCGCGGAGGTGCTGGTGTCCTTCCGCTCCGCGCAGGATGTCACCCACATCACCCAGCTGCTCGGCCGGATGGTCCGCACGCCGCTGGCCCGCCGGATCCCGGGCGACGACCGGCTCAACTCGGTCGAGTGCGTGCTGCCGTTCTTCGACCGTGCCGCCGCCGAGCAGGTCGCCCGCCGGATCATGGGCGAGGGCGGCGAGCCGATCGGGCCGCGGGTCAGCTTCGCGACCGCCGACTTCGGCCCCAACCCGGCGGTGCCGGCGGCCGTCTGGGCGGCCTTCGACCGGCTGCCGTCGCAGACCGTGCCGCGGCGTGGCGCCCGGCCGGTGGGCCGGTTCACTGCGCTCGGTGCCGCGCTGGCCCGCGACGGCCTGGTCCCGGACGGTCATCGCCGGGCGATCGGCGAGCTGGTGGCGTTCCTGCGCGGCCAGGCCGTCGAGCACGACGCGGCGCTGGCGGAGCAGCTGCGCGACCTGCTCGAGATGAGTGGGGAGACACTCCGCGTCGGCCCGGGCATCGGGGGACAGGCCATCGTCGGCAGTACGACGTTCGCGCTGCGTGCCGACGATCGGGCCATCGAGGCCGAGTTCCGGGTCGCGAAGCGGCTGCTGAGCCCGCAGCTGGCCACGGCGTACGCCGATGTCGTGGAGGAGACCTACCAGGACGGGTACGTCGAGGCGCACCTGCGCACGGCCGCGCTCGCGCGCGTGCCCGGCGTCCTCGAGGCGTTGGAGGCGCGCGCCGAGGCGCTCTTCCAGAGCTGGGACACCGAGCACCGGGTGGCGATCAAGGGGCTGCCCGACGAGCGTCGCCTGGTCTACCAGGACCTGCGCGCGCTGGCCGGCGAGCCGCGGCTGGCCGACCTCCAGCGGCCCACCGTGCGCACCGAGCCGGTCGAGGACGCCGCCGGCATCCGGCTCGCCACCTGCCCCAAGCACCTGCTCGCCGACGAGGCCGGGCTGTTCCCGATCGGCCGGCTCAACGAGTGGGAGCGCACCGTCCTGGAGTCGGAGATCGAGCGCTGTGTCGCGTGGTACCGCAACCCCGCCCGGGCCTCCGCCGACTCGCTCGCGATCGCCTACCGCGACGGCCAGGGGGAGTGGCGCCGGATGTGCCCCGACTTCGTGTTCTTCGGGCTGGTCGACGGCGAGGTCAGGCCCTCGATCATCGACCCGCACGGCAC
>NZ_DASZUF010000169.1:0-59532 GCF_035547795.1 Nocardioides sp. | reverse complement strand
GGTCGAGTGTCCACGCGCTGGACACTCGACGCGCCGAAGGTGACCTCTCAACGTTCGGGTCAACGTTTGGGTCAACGCTCGAGCCAGCCGCGGAAGGCCTCCAGGTTGGCGGTGGACTCGCCACGCAGCAGGCGCCACTCCCACTCCTTGCGGATCGAGGAGGCGAAGCCGAGCTCGAGGATCGTGTTGAACGACTCGTCGGCGTAGGTCAGCACCGAGCCGAGCACACGATCAAGCTCGTCGGGCGTCACGGTGGCGAGCGGCAGCCGAGCGTCGAGGTAGATGTCGCCGAGGTGGTCCAGCCCGAACGCCACGGCGTACATCCGCATGTTGCGCTCGAGCAGCCAGCGGTAGACGCCCTCGAAGTTCTCGTCCGGGCGTCGGCACACGAAGGCGTGGACGCCGAGGGCATGCGGGCCCAGGTCGAGCCGGACGGGCGTCTGCAGCTTCTTCTCGCCGGGTAGCGCGAACGAGTAGGCCCCGGTCCACTCGATCTCGTTGGCGCGCAGCCAGTCCTCGATCACCTGCTGCGGGCTCATGCCGTCACCTTCTCCCGGGCACGCTCGTAGACCTCCAGGGTGTGCCGTGCGGTCGCCTCCCAGGAGAACTCCCGGGCGTGCCTCTCCGCGCCAGCGGCCAGCCGCGACCGCAGCACCGGGTCACTGGCCACCCGGGCCAGCGCGTCGGCCCACTGGGCCGGGCCGTGCCCCTCGACCAGCAGCCCGCTGCGGCCGTCGTGCACCGCCGTGGTCAGGCCGCCGACCGCGGCTGCCACCACCGGCGTGCCGCAGGCCTGGGCCTCGATCGCGACCAGGCCGAAGCTCTCGTTGTAGGAGGGGACGGCCACGAGGGTGGCCGCGGCGTACCAGCGGGCGAGCTCGGTTTGCGACACCGGCGGGACGAAGCGCACCACGTCGTCGATGCCAAGCTGGCGGGCCAACAGCGCCAGCGACTCGGGCCGGTCCAGGCCGGACCCGGAGGGGCCGCCGACCACCGGAACCACCAGACGTCGGCGCAGGGCGGGGTCGCGAGCGAGCAGCACCGCGACCGCCCGCAGGAGTACGTCGGGGGCCTTGAGCGGCTGGATCCGGCCGGCGAAGAGCAGCACGGTCGCCTCGGCGGGCAGGCCGAGCCGGCGCCGTACGTCCGCCTGGGGCTGTCGGCGGAACACCCGCAGATCCACGCCCGGGTGGACGACCTCGACCCGGCCGGGGTCGGCGTCGTAGAAGTTGATGAGCTGCTTGGCCTCGAGGTCGGTGTTCGCGATGAGGACGTCGGCGGCCTCGACCACCTGCTCCTCACCGATCATCCGGGCGGTCGGCTCGGGGCAGTCGCCATCGGCGAGCGCCTCGTTCTTGACCTTGGCCATGGTGTGCATGGAGTGGATCAGCGGCACGCCCCACCGGTCGCGGGCGAGCGCGCCGACCTGGCCGGAGAGCCAGTAGTGGGAGTGCACGGCGTCGTAGTAGCCGGCCGGGTGGGCCGCCTCGGTGCGCAGCACCTCCCGGGCGAAGACGCACAGCTGGCCCGGCAGCTCGGCCTTGGTCAGGCCCTCGAACGGGCCGGCGTGCACGTGTCTGACCACCACGCCTTCCTCGACCTCGACGACCGGGTCGAGCCGCGAGGAGGTGGCGCGGGTGAAGATGTCGACCTCGACCCCCTGGGCCGCCAGGCGGCGAGCCAGCTCGAGGACGTAGACGTTCATCCCGCCGGCGTCGCCGGTGCCGGGCTGGTCCAGGGGAGAGGTGTGCAGGCTGATCATCGCCACCCGGCCGATGCTGCTCACGTCTCCCCTTCCTGTGCCGTCGTGGACGCACTACCGCGCAGCCACAACCTCACCAGTCTCCCCTATGTTCCCGATCGTCCTGGTCGGTACGCGAGCCGGTAGGCGAGACTGGGGCCATGACCCAGCAGCTGACCGCCGTCGTCACCGGAGCCTCCAGCGGAATCGGCGCCGCCACCGCGCGTGCCCTCGCCGGCGCCGGCTACCACGTCTTCTGCGCCGCCCGGCGCGCCGAGCGGATCGAGGCGCTGGCGGCCGAGATCGGCGGGACGGCGGTGGTCACCGACGTCACCTCGCAGCAGTCGGTCGAGGATCTCGCGGCGGTGGTCGGGGAGCGGCTCGACGTACTCGTGAACAACGCCGGCGGCGCCTTCGGCCTCGCTCCGGTGGCCCAGGCCGACACCGACGACTGGCGCCGGATGTACGACGTCAACGTGATCGGGCTGATGCAGGTCACCCGGGCGCTGCTGCCCGCCCTGGTCGCCTCGGGGGCAGGTGCGATCGTCAACGTCGGCTCGACGGCCGGCCGGATCGCCTACGAGGGCGGTGCCGGCTACACCGCCGCCAAGCATGGCACCAAGGTCGTCACCGAGACGTTGCGGCTGGAGCTGTGGGACCAACCGGTGCGGGTCATGGAGATCGCGCCCGGGATGGTGCGGACCGAGGAGTTCTCGCTGGTGCGCTTCGAGGGCGACCAGGCGCGGGCGGAGGCGGTCTACGAGGGCGTGGCGGAGCCGCTGGTCGCCGAGGACATCGCCGACGCGATCACCTGGATGGTCACCCGGCCCGCGCACGTCAACGTCGACTCGCTGGTGATCAAGCCGCGTGCCCAGGCCGCGCAGCACAAGGTGTACCGCGGCTGAGGATTCTCCGCACGCCACCTGCGGGTGTCAGACTGCCGGGCGTGCAGACGATCGGACTCCTCGGTGGCATGAGCTGGGAGAGCACTGCCGCCTACTACGAGGGCATCAACAAGGGCGTGCAGCGTCGCCTCGGCGGGCTGCACTCGGCCAAGATCGTGCTGGCTTCGATCGACTTCGCCGAGGTCACCGCGCTGCAGGAGAGCGGCGACTGGGACGCCGTCGGAGAGATCCTCGCCCGAGCGGCGGCCGGGCTGGAGAAGGCCGGTGCCGACTTCGTGCTGCTGTGCGCCACGACGTTCCACCAGGTGTACGACGCCGTCGCCGCCGCGGTGTCGATCCCGGTGGTGCACCTGGCCGACGTGCTGGCCGAGAAGTGCCAGGCGCTCGGCATCACCACGGTGGGCTTCCTCAGCACCGCCTACACCATGGAGAACGAGTTCTTCGCCCAGCGGATCGCCGACCACGGGCTCGACGTCAACCTGCCCGACCCGGTGCACGTGGAGACCCTGGACTCGATCATCTACAACGAGCTGGTCTTCCGCACCGTCAACCCGAGCTCGCGCCGGCGGGTGGCATCGATCGTCGACGAGCTGTGGGACAGCGGCGCCCAGGGTGTCATCCTCGGGGCCTCCGAGCTGTCCCTGCTGGTCCGCCAGGAGGACGTCGAGGTACCCGTCCTCGACGTGATCACGGTGCACGTCGAGGCCGCCCTCGACCGCGCGCTCGGCTGAGGCCGCCGGCCCCGCCCGCCGGTCAGGAGAGCACGAGCTCGGCGATCCGGCGCAGCTCGTCGGTGAGGCCTTGCTCCTGGACGCGGCACGTCGACCCACACAGATCGAAGTCGTAGACGAACCCGTCGGCGCGCGGCTCGCCCTCGTCGACAGCCGCCGGATCGACATGTGCCACCAGGTCGGTCAGCTCGCCGGCACGCGGGTCGGCGCTGCCGAGGTCGACCTTCCCCGAGTGCACCAGCCCGGCGAACCCGCCGCTGCGGCGGACCGCGACCACACGCCCCTCGTCGGTGCTCATCCGGACCCCCTTGCGGCATTCATCCCGCGTCCACGCCGACCGTCTTCCAGGCCGCGGCGACCTCGTCACGACTGGCGCCTGCCGCCGCCACCGTCGCGGCTGCAAACCCGGCGAAGTCGGTGTCGGGACCGACGTCGCTGCCGGTGAGCGCGTCATACCAGATCCGGCCCGCGCCCTCCCAGCTGTTGCCGCCGATCGCGATGGCCGCCAGGTAGAACGCCCGGTTGGGGATGCCGGAGTTGGTGTGCACGCCGCCGTTGTCGTCGTCGGTCTGGACGTAGTCGCTCATGTCGCCGACCTGCGGGTCCTTGCCGAGCTTCGGGTCGTCGTAGGCGGTGCCGGGATGCGCCATGTCGCGCAGCGCGCGGCCCTGGACACCGGGCAGGAGCAGGCCCTGACCGATCAGCCAGTCGGCCTGGTCGGCGCTCTGCCCGAGCAGGCGCTGCTTCACGCAGGAGCCGAAGACGTCGGAGACCGATTCGTTGAGCGCACCGGACTGGCCGGAGTAGGTCAGCCCGGCGGTCCGCTCGGTGACGGCGTGGGTGAACTCGTGGCCGAGCACGTCGACCGGCTTGGTGAACCGGTCGAAGACCTGACCGTCGCCGTCGCCGAAGACCAGCTGGGTGCCGTCCCAGTAGGCATTGTCGTAGCCCTGCTCGTAGTGCACCGACAGCGACACCGAGGCGCCGGCGCCGTCGTAGGAAGAGCGGTCGTAGACCGACCGGTAGAGGTCGAGGGTGGCCGAGATGCCACTGGCCGCCTCGTCGACGGCGTCGTCGCCGGAGGCCGGCTGCCCGGCGGACCTGACCACGTCACCCGGCAGCGTGGCGGTGTTGTGGCAGGTGTGCACCACCCAGGCGGGAGCGCCGGCCGCGGCTTGGGGGACGGGATGCGGCCCGGCCTCGCGGCGGGCGCGCAGCGCACGGTCGGCCTCGACCAGGTGCGGCTGCAGCCGCTCGAAGAGGTAGGGCGGAATGAAGTGGCAGACCCGAGATGTCATACCGCCACTCAACACGCCACCACCGACAGTCTCAAGGGGTCGTGGGCCGCCCTGTGGATCACGCCTGTCGGGGCGGGAACCCACCGGTGGCCACCGGTCCCCATGATGTCGGCGTGATCCGGATCAGGGACTTGCCCTGGCGCACCATCGCAGCGCGATACTCCTCCCAGTCCGGGTGCTCGCCGGAGATGCAGCGGTAGTAGTCCACCAGCGGCTCCAGCGCCTCGGGCAGGCCGAGCACCTCGGCGGTGCCGTCGACCTGCACCCAGGGGTCGTTCCAGTCATCGGAGATGACCAGCACCGAGGCCCTCGGCGTACGGCGCAGGTTGGCGGCCTTCGCCCGCTCCGGGTACGTCGAGATGACGATCCGCCCCTGCCCGTCGACGCCGCCGGTGACGGGGGAGGCCTGCGGGCGCCCGTCGGCTCGGGCGGTGACCAGCACCATTCGGTGCCGGGGACGGACGAACTCCAGCAGCTCGGCGAGGCCGACTCGGGTGTTGGTGGCGATCTTGGGCATGGTGTGACCGTATCCCCGGGGCCGTTCGTGGATGCGGGGCATATCGACGCGCGCCGATAGCATGAGAGCCGATCCCAACGCGAAAGTCGAGCGCTCCCGCATGTCCGAAACAAAGAAGGCCAACCTGCGCAACGTCGCCATCGTGGCGCACGTCGACCATGGCAAGACCACGCTGGTCGACGCCATGCTCAAGCAGGCGGGCGCGTTCACCGAGCACGAGGTCGAGTCGGTCGCCGACCGCGTGATGGACTCCGGTGACCTCGAGCGCGAGAAGGGCATCACGATCCTCGCGAAGAACACCGCGGTGCACTACACCGGCCCGAGCGCGCCGGAGGGGCTGACGATCAATATCATCGACACGCCCGGGCACGCCGACTTCGGTGGCGAGGTCGAGCGCGGCCTGTCGATGGTCGACGGCATCGTGCTGCTGGTCGACGCCAGCGAGGGCCCGCTGCCGCAGACCAGGTTCGTGCTGCGCAAGGCGCTCAACGCCGACATGCCGGTGGTGCTGGTGGTCAACAAGGTCGACCGCGGCGACGCCCGCATCGACGAGGTCGTCGACGAGGTCTACGAGCTGTTCATGGACCTGCTCGATGACAGCCACAGCCACGACGCGCTCGACTTCCCGGTCATCTACGCCTCCGGCAAGGCCGGCATCGCGTCGCTGGAGAAGCCGGCCGACGGGACCCTCCCCGCGGGCGACAGCCTCGAGCCGCTGTTCAAGACGATCCTGGACACCATCCCGGCCCCGACCTACACCGAGGGCGCGCCGCTGCAGGCGCACGTCACCAACCTGGACGCCTCGCCGTTCCTGGGCCGGCTGGCGCTGCTGCGCATCCATCAGGGCACCATCCGCAAGGGCCAGACCGTCGCGTGGATGCAGCGCAGCGGCGAGGTCAAGAACGTCAAGATCACCGAGCTGCTCATCACCAAGGGCCTGCACCGTGAGCCCGGCGAGGAGGCCGGTCCCGGCGATATCGTCGCCGTCGCCGGCATCCCGGAGATCATGATCGGCGAGACCCTGGCCGACCCGGAGAACCCGATCGCCCTGCCGCTGATCCATGTCGACGACCCGGCCATCTCGATGACGATCGGCACCAACACCTCCCCGCTGGTCGGCAAGGTCAAGGGCGCCAAGGTCACCGCCCGGATGGTCAAGGACCGGCTGGACGCCGAGCTGGTCGGCAACGTGTCGCTCAAGGTACTGCCGACCGAGCGCCCGGACGCCTGGGAGGTGCAGGGCCGCGGCGAGCTGGCGCTGGCCATCCTGGTCGAGCAGATGCGGCGCGAGGGCTACGAGCTGACGGTGGGCAAGCCGCAGGTGGTCACCAAGGAGATCGACGGCAAGGTCCACGAGCCGGTCGAGCGCCTGACCATCGACGCTCCCGAGGAGTTCCTCGGCGCGATCACCGAGCTGCTGGCCAACCGCAAGGGCCGGATGGAGAACATGACCAACCACGGCACCGGCTGGGTGCGGATGGAGTTCGTGGTGCCGGCGCGTGGGCTGATCGGCTTCCGCACCGACTTCCTCACCGAGACTCGAGGCACCGGCATGGCCTCCTCGATCTCGGAGGGCTACATGCCGTGGGCCGGCGAGATCCGCTCGCGTCAGTCCGGGTCGCTGGTGGCCGACCGCGCGGGCGCGGCGACGGCGTACGCGATGACCTCGATCCAGGAGCGGGGCACCCTTTTCGTGGAGCCGGGCACCGAGGTCTACGAGGGCATGATCGTCGGGGAGAACTCCCGCGCCGACGACATGGACGTCAACATCACCCGGGAGAAGCAGCAGACCAACATCCGCTCCGCCACCTCGGACAACTTCGAGAAGCTCATCCCACCGCGGAAGCTCTCGCTGGAGCAGTGCCTGGAGTTCTGCCGCGACGACGAGTGCGTCGAGGTGACCCCGGAGATGATCCGGATCCGCAAGGTCGTGCTCGACCAGAACGAGCGCGCGAAGATCGCGAGCCGGGTGCGCAAAGCGAGCAAGTAGCCGGTCAGGCCTGGGTGACCACGCCCTGCTCCAACAGGGCGTCCACCTCGGCCTCGCCGAAGCCGGCTGCCAGCAGCACGGTGCGGGTGTCCTGGCCGGCGGCGTGGACCTCGCCCGGCGGCAGGGCCGGTGTGCGGGAGAAGACCGGCGCCACCCGGGGCGCCACACCGTCGCGGTACGGCGCGAAGACCCCTCGGGCGACGTTGTGCGGATGCGCCGGTGCCTCGACCAGCGAGAGCACCGGTGCGACGCAGGCGTCGGTGCCCTCGAAGACCGCCGCCCACTCGTCGCGGGTCCGCGACCGGAACACCTCGGTCAGCGCCGCGCGCATCTCCGGCCAGCGGGCGACGTCCCACTGCTCGAAGGACAGCCCGGTGTGCTTCATCAGCTCGGCGAAGAACTGGTGCTCCAGCGCCCCGACGGCGACGTGCTTGCCGTCGGCGCACTCGTAGGTGTCGTAGAACGGCGCACCGCCGTCCAACAGGTTGGCCTCGCGGCGGTCCTGCCACAGGCCGGCCGCCTGCAGGCCGTAGACCATCGTCATCAGCGACGCCGCGCCGTCGACCATCGCGGCGTCGACGACCTGCCCCCTGCCGGAGACGCCGCGCTCGAAGACCGCCGCCAGGATGCCCATCACCAGGAAGAGCGTGCCGCCGCCGAAGTCGGCGACCAGGTTGACCGCGTTGCGCGGCTTGTCGGCCGAGCCGGTGGCGTGCAGCGCGCCGGTGAGCGCGGCGTAGGTGATGTCGTGGCCGGCGGCCGAGGCCAGCGGACCGGTCTGGCCCCAGCCGGTCATCCGGCCGTAGATCAGCCGCGGGTTGCGGCCCAGGCACTCCTCGGGCCCGAGGCCGAGCCGCTCCATCACGCCCGGCCGCAGCCCCTCCACGACCACGTCGGCGCCCTCGATCAGCCGCAGCACGGTCTCCACGCCCGCCGGCGACTTGAGGTCGACCGCGATGGTGGGCCGACTGCGGTTGAGCACCTCGGCGTCGAAGAGCCCCCCCGCGGACGGCCGGTCGACCCGGATCACCTCCGCGCCGAGCTCGGCGAGCAGGAGGCAGGCGTAGGGGCCGGGTCCGATGCCCGCGAACTCGATGACGCGCAGGCCGGCGAGGGGTCCAGTCATGGGCAGCATCCTGCCCGACGACCGACCGGCGAGTAGCGTCGTCCACGTGCTGAAGATCGGATACAAGGCCTCGGCCGAGCAGTTCGGCCCCCGCGACCTCGTCGAGTACGCCGTCCTGGCCGAGGAGGTAGGCCTCGACAGCGTCTGGGTCAGCGACCACTTCCAGCCCTGGCGCCACATCGGCGGCCACGCGCCGCAGGCGCTGCCATGGCTGGCGGCGGTCGGAGAGCGGACCGAGCGGGTGCTGCTCGGCACCAGCGTGCTGACGCCGACATTCCGCTACAACCCCGCCGTACTCGCCCAGGTCTTCGCGACCCTCGGTTCGCTCTACCCTGGCCGGATCGCCCTCGGGGTCGGCAGTGGCGAGGCGCTCAACGAGATCGCGGTCGGGTCGGTCCCGAACGAGGGTGAGTGGCCGGAGTTCAAGGAGCGCTCGGCCCGCTTGCGCGAGTCGATCGCGCTGATGCGCCGGCTCTGGACCGAGGACCGCGTGACGTTCGAGGGCAGCTACTACCACACCAAGGACGCCACGATCTACGACAAGCCCGGCCAGCCGATCCCGGTCTACATGGCCGCCGGCGGCCCCCAGATGGCCAAGAGCGTGGGTCGCCACGCGGACGGGTTCATCTGCACCTCCGGGAAGGGCGAGGAGCTGTACGCCTCGCTGATCGCGGCGCTGGGCGAGGGCGCGGAGGCGGCGGGTCGCGACGTGGATGGCATCGACAAGATGATCGAGGTCAAGCTCTCCTACGCGCACACCCGCGAGGAAGCGCTGGAGAACACCCGCTTCTGGGGCGCGCTCGCCCTCACCCCCGAGCAGAAGCACAGTGTGCACGACCCGTCGGAGATGCAGCGGCTCGCGGACGAGCTGCCGATCGAGCAGGTCGCCAAGCGCTGGATCGTCGCGACCAGCCCCGACGAGGTGGTCGCCGGCGTCAAGCCGTACGTCGACCAGGGCTTCAACCACCTCGTCTTCCACCCGCCCGGCCACGACCAGGCCGACTTCCTGCGCTCCTTCGCCGAGGAGGTCGTCTCCGAGCTCAGGGCGCTGGGGACGGCCTGAGTTGGTCGGAACACTGAACGCGGTACGCCCCCGGCCGCTCGAGCAGCCAGGGGCGTACCGCGTGAGGAGGGCGCTGGCGACTCAGCGAGAGCCCGAGACGGTGGCCGACTTGGCCGCCGTCGGTGCGGCGGCAGCGTCGTCCACGCCGGCGGCGTCGCCGGTCGCACCGGCGTCGGCGCCGCTCTTCGGCACGACGATGGCGCTCTCCGGGTCGGGGGAGAGGAACACCGACTGGCCGTGCGCGATGCCGACCTTCTCCCGATAGACCCGCACCCGGAGCAGGTCGTCGCCGACGCGGACGTGGTAGTCCCAGCAGTCGCCGTGGTAGATGCTGAACTCCACCGTTCCCTTCCACGGGCCGTCCTTGCGGGAGAGCCGCAGGCTCTCGGGTCGCATGAAGACACTGACGGCCTCGCCCTCACGCAGTTGCGGTGCGTTCACGCAGGTCAGCGGGCCGGAGCCGGTGGTCACCGTGACGGAGCCACCTTCCTCGACCGAGGCCACGACGCCGTCCACGCTGTTGGAGACACCGAGGAAGCGCGCGGTGAACTCCTCGCGGGGGAAGGTGTAGATCTCCTGGGGCATGCCACGCTCGACGATCCGGCCGTGGTTCATCACGATCACGTCGTCGGAGACGGCGAGCGCCTCGTCCTGGTCGTGGGTGACGAAGACGGTCGTGATGCCCAACCGCTGCTGGACGGCGCGGATCTCGTCGCGCATCCGGTCGCGCAGGCCCTTGTCGAGGTTGCTCAGCGGCTCGTCGAGCAGCAGCACCTTCGGCTGGCGAACCAGCGCACGCGCCAGCGCCACCCGCTGCTGCTGTCCACCCGACAGGTCGGGCGCGGGGCGCGTCGCGAAGTCGGCCAGGCCGACCATGTCGAGCGCGGTGCGCGCCCGCTGGCGCGCTACCTCCCGGGCGACCTTCCCCTTGCCGACGCGGAGCGGGAACATGACGTTCTGCTCCACCGTCATGTGCGGCCAGATCGCGTAGGACTGGAAGACGATGCCGATGGGTCGGCGGTCGGCCCCCTGGAAGATCCGGCGAGCGGGGTCGGAGACGACGGTTCCGTCGATCTCGATGGTGCCGCCGTCGTTGCGCTCCAGGCCCGCGATCATGCGCAGGGTGGTGGTCTTGCCGCAGCCACTGGGACCGAGCAGCGAGACGAGCTTGCCCTCGGGGATCTCCAGGTCGAGGCCGTCGACGGCGTTGGCGGTCACCGTCCGGCCGGGGTAGCGCTTGATCAGTCCGGTCAGCTTGATCATCGGGTTGGATTCCTTTGGTCGGTAGTCGGTCGGTCTGGGGTGAACGGACGCCTCAGTGGCGCTGCTTGACGCCGAAGATGCGGGACAGGCCCTGCATCACGGCGACGAGGATGACCAGGAAGAGGACCATCACGATGCCGAGCGCGGCCACGACGGGGTAGGTGCCGTTGCGGAAGAGGTCGTAGATCTGCACCGACACGACTTCGGTGCCGGAGGTGTAGAGGAAGATCGCCGCCGAGATCTCGCGGAAGGAGACGATCATCGCGTAGAGGAAGGCAGCCAGCAGCGACGGCATCAGCAGCGGGATGAAGACCCGGCGGAAGCTCTCCAGCCAGGACGCCCCACTGCTCGTCGCGGCCTCCTCGAGCTCGTCCTTGATCGCCGACATGCCGGGTACGACGTACCGCATGCCGTACGGCATCGTGATCGTGACGAACGCGATGATCATGATCGTGAACGTGCCGTAGAGGTGCACGGGGAGCGGTGCGGACAGGTAGAAGTAGAGGATGCCGACGCCCATCAGGATGCTCGGCACCGCGATCGGGATGGTCGCCAGGCTGTCCAGGATGCCGCGGCCGATGATCTTCGTCTTGACGGTGATGTAGGCGACCACCGCGCTGAGGATCGTCACGATGAGCGCGGCGCTGAAGGAGATGATGATGCTGTTCTTCAGCGACTTCATCAGCACCGGACGGTGGAAGACGTTGGAGTAGTTCTTGAAGGACAGGTCGTGCAGAGCGCTGATGCTCGGCGGCTCGTATCCGGGCAGCAGCGAGGACCACAGCAGCATCGCGAGCGGCATCACCACCGCGACGAGGAAGAAGAGGACGAAGCAGGCGAAGCCCACCCAGCGCCACCTGCCGATGTCCTGCACGGTGGCCTTGAACCCCTTGCCGGTGATCGTCTGGACGGCCGCGCCCTTGCTGGCGCGCCTGGAGAGCAGCAGGCCGATGACCGCGATGACCAGGATGAAGACGCCGATCGTGCCGACGGTGCCGTAGTCCGCGGGGAACTGCTGCAGCGCGGCGTAGATCTTGCTGACGAAGACGTAGGTGTGCCCGGGCACGCCGATCAGCTGGGGTACGTCGAAGGTCGAGATCGACTGGATGAACATCAGCAGCGCCGCGGACAAGATCGCCGGGCGCACCATGCGGAGCGTGATCGTGAAGAACGTCCGCAGCGGCGAGGCCCCCGACGCCATCGCCGCCTCCTCCAGGGAGGAATCCATCGCGGAGAACGCCGCCGTGCCCATCAGGAAGGCGATCGGGACGACATGCATCGACTGCACGAAGATCATGCCGTGCAGGGAGTACACGTCGAACGACGGCAGGCCGATCTTGCGCAGAAGCTGGTTGACCGGACCCTGCTCGGGTGAGAGCAGCAGACTCCACGCGATGGTGTTCAGGATGCCGGGGATGATCATCGGCACCAGCGCCGCGGCGCGGGCGAACGCCTTGAACGGCGCGTTCGTGCGGGTGACCAGCCAGGCCAGCCCGAAGCCGATGGCGATGCAGACGACCGAGGTGGAGACGGCGTACCCGAACGAGTTGGCGACCAGTGGCCAGAACCCGTGCTGGGTGAAGGTCCGCCCGTAGTTGCCCAGGGTCCAATGGCTGCCGCCGACGCCGAGGAAGTTCGACTGGAGGCTTGCGTAGACCATCGTGCAGACCGGCACGAGGGCGAGGTAGGCGACCAGGATCGAGGCCAGCGTCAGGGTGATGTAGCGGCCGTTGACGAAGCGGCGCCAGCCCAGGCGGGGGCTCTGCGGGGGCGGTGTCGCCTCGAGGCGGGGCGGGGTGTCGAGCAGGATGGCCATGACGAGCGGTGTTCCTCCGAATCGGATCGGGACGGCGGCCGGGCGGAGAGTGAGTGACAGGTTCGCTGTCAGGAAAGGGATGACCGCGGAGGCCGGCCGAGCCGACCTCCGCGGCGGGGCATCACTGCGGCGCGTGCAGCGCCTGCTGGTATTCCGCGAGCTCGGAGTTGTACGCCGAGGGGCTCAGCATCGGGTCTCCCCAAGCGGCGGGCCACTTCGACTCGTCCCAGACGGTCGGGTCGTTCTTCACGTCGGGGCGGATCGAGGTGTGGTTGGTCTCGTCGACGATCGCCTGCTGGCCCTCCTGCGAGACCAGCCAGTCGTCGAAGAGGCGGGCGGCCGCGGGGTGCGGCGCGTTCGCGACCACGTCGGTCAGGTTGAGCGACGACGGGAGCGGGTTGATGTTGAGGAATTCCACCTGGTTCGGAGTGTCCTTCTTCATCGACGCCGCCTTGTAGCCGTAGATCGTGGCCGCTCCGGCCGGCTCACCCGACTGGACATCGGTGAGCGCCTCGGTGTGGCTCTCCACGAAGACCGGGTCATTGTCGCCCAGACGCTTGACCAGGTCGAGCGCCTTGTCGTGGCCCATCGACTTGATCAGGGAGTCGTACCAGTTGATCGCCGACGGGTCGATCGAGAACTGGCCCTTCCAGGCCGGCTGGGTGAACGTCTCGATCCCGGTCGGGACGGGGAGGTGCTTCTGCGCCACCACCGTCGGGTTCCACGCGATCGGGGTCGTGTTCGTGTAGACGACGCCCTCGTAGCCCTTCGGCAGGGACAGGCCCTTCGGCAGCGCGGTCTGGTCCGGCGGCGTGTAGGGCTGCAGTGCCTTCGCCTGGATGAGCTGAGCGACCTGCGGGGAGTCGCCGCTCACCACGTCGGCGGTGTACTGGTGGCCCTTCTGCTCGGTGATGATCTTCGGCGGGATCTGGTCGGCGCTCAGCCGAAGCGCGTCGACCTTGATCTTCGGGTAGGTCTTGTTGAAGGCCTTGATCATCGGGTCGACGTCATCGGAGCTGAACGTCGTGTACCACGTCACCTTGCCCTCGGCGTTGGCCGCCTTCGCAAGGTCCGCGTCGGACATCGTGTTGTAGTTGGTTCCCGAGGAGCTGCCACTATCCGAGGAGCTCGAGCCACAGGCCGCCACGGTGAGAGCCAGCCCGAGCGCGACCAGCGGAACGGCTGCCCGCTGGAGAGATCGCCTCGTCCTCATTCCACGTTTCCCTTCTTGCCCGCCGGCCACGTCTGCTCGGGACCGGCAAGGACGAACGCCTAGCGTGGCGTACGTCACGTCTTGGGGTCGAGTATGGCACGATGGTCTGACCATTTGTCAATGAACTTCATGAGGTGACTTGCGGATGACCTCTTCTCCTACGGCGGGGACGTCCGCGTCGGCCTTTCGGTCCTTGCGCGAGCCGAACTTCCGTTGCTGGATCGCCGGCAAGGTGGTCTCCGATCTCGGGACCTGGATGCAGCGGGTGGCGCAGGACTGGCTGGTCCTGGTCGATCTGACCGACCACTCCGGACTCGCCGTCGGCGTCACCAGCGCGCTGCAGTACCTCCCGATGCTCCTGCTCTCGGCGCATGCCGGTGTCCTCGCCGACCGGTGGCCGAAGCGGCGCGTGCTGGTGGTCACCCAGACGGCGATGGGGCTGGCGGCGTTGGCGATGGGGCTGCTCGTGGTCACGCACACCGCCCGACTGTGGGACGTCTTCCTGTGTGCGACCGTGCTGGGCTTCGGCAGCGCGTTCGACCAGCCGACGCGGCAGGCGCTGATCAGCGAGCTGGTCCCGCTCGAGGACGTGCTCAGCGCGGTGAGCATGAACAGCACCAGCACCAACCTCGCTCGCCTCGTCGGACCCGGCGTCACCGGTCTGATCATCGCGGCTTGGGGCACCGGGCCGGCATTCCTGGTCAACGCCGCGAGCTTCATCGCCGCCCTGGTGGCGCTGGCCCTGATGAACCCGGTCCGGATGCGGCCGGTGCCGAGGCTGCCGCGAGCCAGGGGACAGGTCCGAGAGGGTCTGGTCTATGTCATCGGCCGACCGGATCTGCTGCTCGTCTTCGGACTGACCGCGGTAGTCGCCACGTTCGGCCTGAACTACCAGCTCACCAACGCGCTGATGGCGACCGGAGCCT
Source organism: Nocardioides sp. (assembly GCF_035547795.1). Taxonomy (GTDB): domain Bacteria; phylum Actinomycetota; class Actinomycetes; order Propionibacteriales; family Nocardioidaceae; genus Nocardioides. Next base: position 44,943 of record NZ_DASZUF010000169.1, on the reverse strand, counting down.
TCCATCGTGGACCGGAGGCCTACGGACTGCTCGGCTCCATGATCGCGGTGGGCTCGCTCTCCGGAACGCTGCGCGGAGCGAGCCGAAGGCGACCGCGGCTCTCGCTGCTCATCGCGTCGGCGATCGGCTTCGGGATCATCGTCACGGTCTCGGCGCTGGCACCGTCGTACCTGCTCTTCGCCGTCCTCCTGGTCCCGACCGGCTTCGCCTCGATCACGTTCCTCAACAGCGCCAACGGCTCGGTGCAGATGTCGACGCTGCCACACATGCGCAGCCGGGTGCTGGCGCTCTATGTCGCCATTCGGCAGGGCACGACGCCGGTGGGCGCGCCGATCGTCGGCTGGCTCGGTGGCGCCGTCGGCGCCAGGTCCTCGGTGCTCTGTGGCGGGATCGTCTCCCTGGTCGCCGGTGTCGCGGCGATCGCCCTGATCCGGACACGACCCACGCTCGAGGCGGGCTATGCCGCCGCGATCGACGCCCAGGAGCGGACCACGGCCGCCTCGGCGTAGGACGGACAGTGGGTGGCGGCCGTAGCCCAGGAGAGGGTCGTCGGGTCCACGTCAGCCCATCGACTCGGTCGGAGCGCTCTCCATGGCCGAGAAGACCAGGGACTTGATCGTCACCGGGACCGTCCCGGAGGGCTGGCGTACTCGACCGAGATCGACGTAATCGAAGTCGCGCAGCAGCACGCCGTCGAGCACCACCAGGTCGTTGGTCACGCCGAGCTCGTCGTGCAGCAGCAGTCCGAGGGTGCGGGCCACGTCCGCGTCCAGGATCAGGTAGAGCGGCACGCCCGCGGCGATGCGGGCGTCGAGGGCCTTCACCAGTGCCTCGGCCAGCGACCGGATGCGGGCGTACTCCGGTGGCCCGTCCCACCGCAGTGCCAGCGCCAGGTCTTCGGCGTCGGGGACGCCGAAGCGCTCCACGTGGCGACGGATCTCCTCCTCCACCGCGGCGGTGTCGACGACCTCGCCGAGCTCGTAGTGCGGCTGGGCCACCGGGAGGTTCCGTCGCGGCAGGGTCCGTTCGGCATCGCTGATGAAGCTGGTGATGCCGCTGAGCTGCACGGTGTACTCCGACGCGCCGAGCACGGTGGCCCGGATGCGAGCGTCGGCGGGCAGGATCGGTCCGGGCAGGCGCCCCTCGGCGCCGGCGGCGGCAAGGGCGGCGCCAAGCGCCGGTCCCAGGTCGCCGAAGGTGCGCGACTCGGTGCCGTAGACGTACTCCGAGACCCCACCGGAGAACACGACGCCATCGACGTCGGTGAACTCCGGCAGCGGGCTGGTCAACCACAGCTCAGGGGCGGTGGAGGACTCTCCGTGGAGGGCGGCGAGGAGCTCCTCGGCCATCCGCTCGGCGATGGCGGCAAGGTCCCGGTCACCCACTGTGCTGCCCAGGCCGACGGGGACGCCGGCCCGAGCCGCGTGACGCGCGCCGCCCGGCTCGAGCCGGATGACGGTGCCGTCGGGACCGACCGCCACCAGCCGGCCGCCGACGTGGAAGGCGGCCGTGGCGAGGATCCGGCCGCCGTCCACCAGGGTCAGCTTGGTCGTGCCGCCCCCGATGTCGATGTTGAGCAGCCGGCTGCGGCCATGGTGAGACGCCGCCACGGCGCCGGAGCCGTACGCCGCGAGCATGGCCTCCATGTGGTGGCCGGCGGTGGCGCAGACCAGGTCGCCGGCGCGCTGGCTGACCACCGAGGCGATCAGCTCGGCGTTGCGGCGCCGCAACGCCTCGCCGGTGAGGATCACGACGCCGGTGTCGATCTGCTCGGGCGTCACCCGCGCCTCGTTGTACGCGGTGTCGAGCATGGTGCCGAGGGCGACCGAGTCGATGAAGAGGTCGCCGTCGTGGTCGACGAACGGCGTCAGGTGCACCTCGGACTCGTAGTGGGTCTCGCGGCGCACGACGACATAGCGGCTGGTGAGGTCCTCGCTCAGGCGGCGCAGGTGCAGTCGGGAGAAGGCCACCTGGGTGCCCGAGGAGCCGATGTCGACGCCCACGCTGTGCAGCACGACGTTGTCCTGCTGCCAGATCGGGTTCTCCTCCAGCGGCATCTCGACGCCGTCGTCGTGGTCGTCGTCGACGCCGTGCGCGTGCCCGTGCCCGTGGCCGTGATCGTGGTGGCCCGCCCCGATGCTCATGCGGTCGGCAGCGGCGGGAGGTCCTCGAGCTCCGCGGCGTACGCGGCGTCCATCTGCGGGGTGAGTCCCTTGTCGGCGAGCGCCTTGGCGAAGGTGTCGCGGACCAGCGGCGACTCGTCGGCGTAATCGATCTGGTCGCCGCCGATGCGCTGGCTGATCCAGGCCTTCGGCACGCCCTGTGCGTTGCGGATGGAGACGACCTCATGCTTGAAGGCGAGGTAGCGGGCGGGCGTGTCACCGGTGTTGAAGTGCTGGTGATACCACATGTTCGGAGGCACGATCATCGAGCCGGCCTTCCACTCGTACCGCCGCGGCTCCTCGCCCTCGGGCCACATCAGCGAGTAGCCCTCGCCGCTCATGATGATGACGTGAGCGCCGGGTCCGTGCCGGTGGCCCTTCTTGTACGTCGCGATCGGGAACTGCGAGATGTGGCTGTTCATCGAGCCCTTGGCCATCATGAAGCGGACGTGGCCACCGCCGGCGCCGCGCTCCTTGGCCTCGTTGAGGCGGAGGTTGATCGCGTCGTAGACGAAGTTCGTCTTGAGCAGCAGGCCCTCTCGGTCGTCCTTGTCGGAGAAGTAGTCGGGCTCGCCGTTGAACCGGCCGAGGAAGTCGTGCGAGGTGTTGAAGACGAACTCGGGCTCGTCGTAGAGGTTGATGATCGGCGGCATGTTCGTCGAGGAGACGAAGCGCGCCGCCGTCGTACCCGAGCCGTTGAAGTGCTGGTGCCAGGTATTGAGCGGGATCGCGAACAGGGAGCCGGGGCCCCACTCGAAGGTGACCTTGTCGCCCTTGTCGTTCCAGACCGAGGTCGAGCCGTGGCCCGACAGCACCATGATCATCTCCTCGAAGAGCTGGCGCTGGGGGGCGAGCTTGCCGCCGGCCGGGATCTCGCAGACGTAGCAGTCGTTCGAGGTGCGGGACGCCTCGTGGTTGATGAAGACACCGCGGCCGCCGCGACGCTCCCAGGGCTTCAGCTCGACCGTGTTGAGGTCGGGGATGTAGTGCGCGGCGATGATGTCGAGACCCTCGTCGGCCACCCACCGGACGTAGGGCGAGTCCTTCTCGTTGACGAAGTTCTTCGCCATCTTCTCCGATACGAGCGCGTCCTTGGTCACGTCTCCTCCATCCTCTCGATTTGGTGCAATGGTATTACCAATGCCGGATATGTCAAGAGTCACACCGGATCAGCCCGCCGTTGTCGCTCCGGCCGGCTCGGCCTCCGCGGCCCGGGCGCCGGTGTAGCGGCGGACCGGATTGCTGCTGCCGAGGAAGGCGCCGACGTATCCGATGGTGAGCATGCCGCCGAGGAGCAGCGAGGTGCCCGGCCCCATCGCGCCGGCCGCCGCGCCCATCAAGGTGTCGCCGAGCGCCGGGCCGCCCTTGGAGGCCATCTGGTACGTCGCCGAGACGCGACCGCGTAACTCGTGCGGCGTCTCGAGCTGGACGGCGGCCTGTCGGATCGTCGTCGCCATCGCGTCGCACGCGCCCAGCAGCAGGAGGGCGAGGACCGCGAGCGGGACCATGCCGGCGCGGGCCAGCAGAATCGCGCTGAGCCCGTAGGCCACCGTCGAGATCAGCAGCACCCGGCCCAGTCTGCGACTGCTCCCGACCACCCGGAAGACGGTGTACGTCGCCAGCAGCGCGCCCAGCGAGGGCGTCGAGGAGAGCAGGCCGTAGCCGGTCGCCCCGATGTGGAGGCGGTGCACCGAGAGATCGGGCAGGACGACGCGATAGGAGGAGAAGAGCGTCGCCGAGAGGTCGAGGGACATCATCATCCACACGATCCTGCGATGTCGGACGAAGGAGAAGCCCTCGCCGATCTGGCGCCAGACCGACTCGTGGCGCGGCGCGCCGGGCAGATGGACGACCCTGATCAGGCCGAGGTCGAGGACGAGGACGGCGTAGGTGACCGCGTCGACGAGGTACATCAGGCCGGGTCCGTTCACCGCGATCAGGATGCCCGCGAGCGCCGGGCCGATCAGCACGGCGAGCTCGCGTGAGGGATTGATCAGCGCGAACGCCTGCGGCAGCTGCTCGGCCGGCACCAGTGCCGGGATGAGTGCCTGGCGGGCCGGCTGGTCGAAGGTGCCCGCGGCCGTGGTGAGGATGACCGAGGCGAGCACCTCCCATGTCGTCACGTGGCCGGCCATCGTCAGCACGGCCAGCAGTGCGGCCACGACCATCGCCAGCCCCTGTGACCACTGCAGGAGACGCCGCCGGTCGAGCCGGTCGGCGTACGCCCCACCCAGCGGGCTGAGGACGAGCAGCGCGACGGCCTGGGCGGCGCCCACCAGTCCGGTGGTCCCCAGCGAGCCGGACAGCTCATAGACCTGGAAGAGATTGGCGGCGATCGTTCCGCGACTCCCGACCTGCGACAGGATGACGCCTGACCAGTAGAGATCGAAGTCTCGATTTCGCAGGATGGGGGCGATCGGCACCCGCGCCTCCTTGGGTCGCTCACGCGATATGTCATACCATCAGGCCGATACAGGGTCCTATCACAGGCGGCCGTCGAAGCACTAGGGTTCGCGAACGCAGGTGATGCAACGCGACATGCCCGGAAGGCAGGACGATGGCGGCAAGCTCGGACAAGGCGCTGAACGCTCCGGACTTGTTCAGTCCGGTCAATGTCGATCGGGTGTCGCAGGTGATCGTGGACCAGATCAAGGTCCTGATCCGGGACGGCAAGCTCCAGCCGGGCGACCGCCTGCCCAGCGAGCGCGAGCTGTGCCAGCGGTTCGGCGTCAGCCGGGTGACCGTCCGCGAGGCACTGCGCGTGCTCGAGGCGAGCGGCCTGCTCACCATCCGGGTCGGCGCCCATGGTGGCGCGTTCCTGACGACGCCATCCGCCGAGCGGCTCGGTGAGGGGCTCGCGGATCTGATCTCGCTGGCCCGGATGACGGCCGCCAACGTCACCGAGGCCCGCTTCATCGTCGAGCTCGGCGTACTCCCCCTGGCGGTCGAGCGTGCCACGGACGAGGACGTCGAGGCGCTGTTCGCCATGGTGGCCGAGGCCGAGCAGGCCCTCGAGGGCGGCACCTACAACATCGAGATGTCGGCCGCCTTCCACATCCGGCTCGCCGAGTGCACCCACAACCCGGCCATCGAGATGCTGATGCAGAGTTTCCATGGGCCGATGCGGATGTCCATCGAGGAGTCCCACCTCGCTGCGCCGATGAGCCGTCAAGGGGTGGAGGAGCACCGGCGCCTCGCCGAGGCGGTCAAGCAGCGCGACCTCGAGGCGGCCCGCGACGTCATGGGCACCCACCTCGACCGGACCGCCCAGCGGGTCGGGTCCACGACCGACTGAGCGGGCGGGCCCGGTCCGGTCGATCAACGCGGCCGGAGAGCCGCGGGGTCGGGGTTCAGGCTCCGTGCCCAGGCATGGCCCATGCTGCCGACCAGGGACTCGGCGATGGCGGCCCCGAGGCCCCGGGCCGCACTCCGGTCACGCCGCGACAGTCGCCATGCTGGACTCTCGCCTCCCGGCCGGGTGCCAGCCGTGTTCGGGCCTCTCGCCGCAGACCTCCGGTGATGTTATGTTGCTGATGGTCAATGGATAGACCATTTCGGCTGGAAGGGAGCGCCTGTGCGCGACGACGTGCCTCTCCGCCGTCCCGGCGAGATCACGTGGGAGTTCCGCGCCACGGTCGGCACGGACCACGACTTCAGCAAGAACGAGCGTCACGACTAGACCGTCCGGTCCCGTCTTCGAGAGGAACTCCCATGTGGACCCGTCCCGAGCCCCACGTCATCGACCCCACCCGAACCGCGCTGATCGTCTTCGACATGCTCGAGTGCTACCGCAGCGAGATCGAGGCGTCGGGCGCGCTCCCGTACGCCCAGGAGCTGGTGCAGGTCGCCCGCGACAACGGGATCCTGATCTGTTTCGCCCGTGCCGACCACCGGGAGGACGGCGCTGACTTCACCCGGGTCGTCGCCGACGTCGACCGCCGGTTCGAGCCGTGGACCGACGAGCACCCGCAGCCGACCCGGCCGAGCGCGGGCAGCGACTACCGCTCCTTGGCCGAGCTGGGCCAAGGGCCGGCCGACATCGACATCCGCAAGCACCGGTGGAGCGCCTTCCACGGCACGGCGCTCGATCTCACCCTGCGGGTGCAGGGCATCGACACGGTGCTGATCTGTGGCGGCTCGACCCATGTCGGCGTGGCGAGCACGGTCTATGCCGGCCGTGACCTCGACTACCAGATGATCGTCGTCAAGGACGCGTGCACCGGCCACCGGGAGCAGCGCGACTACTTCTGCGACACGATCTTCCCGCGGATGGTGCGCGTGCGTACCGTCAAGGAGATCGGCACCATGATCCAGACCCCGGAGAGGACCACCGCGTGACCACGACCAGTCCCGCGCCCACCGCGACCGAGGCGCCCTTCTATCTCCCGGTCCATGACGAGGTCGAGCTCTTCGCCGCGGCGTACGAGCAGCGCATCCCGGTCCTGCTCAAGGGGCCGACCGGCTGTGGCAAGACGCGCTTCGTCGAGCACATGGCGTGGCGCCTGTTCGGGCAGCGCGCCGACGCGCCCGAGCAGCCGCTGGTCACCGTCAGCTGTCACGACGACCTGACCTCGGCCGACCTGGTCGGCCGCTACCTGCTCTCGGCCGAGGGCACCACCTGGCTGGACGGCCCGCTGACGCAGGCGGTGCGCGGCGGCGCGATCTGCTATCTCGACGAGGTGGTGGAGGCACGCAAGGACACCACGGTGATCCTGCATGCCCTCACCGATCACCGGCGGATGTTGCCGATCGAGCGGTTGGGCACGACGCTGGAGGCGCACCCCGACTTCCTGCTCGTCGTCTCCTACAACCCGGGCTACCAGGCGTCCGCAAAGGACCTGAAGCCGAGCACTCGGCAGCGCTTCATGGCGATCGAGTTCGACTACCCCGACCGTGCGCTCGAGACCCGGATCATCGCCCACGAGGCGGCAGTCGAGGAGAATACGGCGACACAGCTGGCGTTCCTCGGCGAGCAGCTCCGCCGGCTCGGTGAGGCCGGCGTCATCGAGGGTCCGGGCACCCGGCTGCTCGTCCACGTGGGCGCTCTCATCGCGCGTGGCATCACGCCGCGGCGCGCCTGCGACGTCGGGTTGGTGCAGGCGCTCACCGACGACCCCGACGTGCAGGAGGCGATCACTCAGGTGGTCACCGCCGTCTTCCCGGCCTGATCCCGATGACGACCGCCGCCACCGGCCGCTCCGTCCCTCGTCAGTCGGCAGATCTCGACGATGCGAGCGTCCTCGATGCGCTCGAGGAGGCGGCCGGCCGCGAGCGCACCCGGCACTCGCTCGCGCTCTACGACCGGGCGCTGTGCGGGGAGATCTGCTCGCTGGTTCCCTACGACGACGGGTCGAGCCCGTGGGAGCACGCCGACACCGAGACCACGGTGTGGCTGCCCTCCCGGGCGCCGCTGGACGACCACGCCGAGTTCACCGCCGACGAGTGGTACCAGGTGGCGATGACCCACCGGGCGATGCACCAGACGCTCGGGACCTTCGCGCTCGACCTCGATGAGGACGAGCCGCTCTTCGAGCGGCTGCGCCCGGTCGACACGGGCGATCCCGGCGTACCGCAGCTGGAGCGGCTGGCCGCGCTCTTCGGCCACTCTCTGCTCGGCGTGCACATCTTCGCGACGTGCGAGGACCTGCGCATCGACGCGGCCACCGACCGGCTCTACCCGGGTATGGCCCGGGCGGCGAAGGGCGTGCGCCACGGTGCGCTGCACGAGCGGCCGCAGCCGGCCTCGCTCTTCCCGCGGGCCGCTGCGATCGAGGCGCTGGTGCGGCTCAGCCTCGGCGGCTCACTGGTGTGGGCGGCCACCGTGATGGAGGAGCCGATCGGCCGCATCGCGGCCGTCGCCCGCGTTCTGCGCGACCCCCGCGCCACCGTCGAGTCGAGCGTCGAGGCCGCGCTGCGGATCTGTCACGTCCTCGCCGACCTCCCCACCGCGGGTGCGCATCGTGCCACCCACGAGATCCGCTTCGCCGAGCTCGACGGCGACCCCGAGGACTTCCGTCCCGACGACATCGCCTCGCTCCCGGAGCGGTTGGCCGGCGCCGAGGGCTTCGCCGGGTGGTATGTCCCGGTCGCCTATCGCGACTGGCCCGGCCCGAGGTACGTGGGGGAGCGGGCCGCCGACCTCTCCCTGGCGGAGCTCCTCCCGCAGGTCGCTCAGCGGTCCACCCGGCCCGCGCACGGCACCGACTCGGACGACGAGGACACCGAGGACGCGACCGGCGCCGCCCCGCCGGCGGAGGGGGCCACGCCGAGCCAGTCGGACCGTTCCGATCTCACCCCCGATCTCCGTCCGGCCGTGCCGCTGCCGGGGCCGACCGACGGCGTACTGGCGTCGTCGGGGCCGCTCCAGGCCGGGGGGCCGCACGAGTTCACCTACCCCGAGTGGGACGTGTACGCCGGACGGCTGCTGCCGGATCACGCCCTGGTCCGCGTCCGGCCGGCGCCCTCGGACCGCTCCGACCACGGGCACTTCCGTGCGCTGGCCCGCTACGGACACCTGGTCTCGGCGCTGGTCCGCAGCCTCGAGCGGGTCTCCGCGCAGGGGCGCACGATCACGCGCCGCGCGATCACCGGCGACGACCTGGACCTGGACGCGTGCATCGATGCGATGATCGACCTCCGCACCGGGGTCGAGCCGAGCGAGCGGGTCTTCACCGACCTGCGGCAGCGCCGCCGCGAGGTCGTGGTGGCCTTCGCCATCGACCTGTCCGCCTCGACCGCGATCGTGCTGCCGCCCGAGCCGGATGCGCCGGGCACCGTCCGCCGTGTTCTGGATCTGCAGCGCGACGCGGTGAGCCTGGTCGCCGAGGCGCTGAGCCGCGTCGGAGACGACTTCGGCATCTACGGCTTCAGCGGCAGCGGCCGTGACGAGGTCCGTCTCACGGTGGTCAAGGACGTCGAGGAGCGGCTCACGCCGACCGTGTGGCGCCGACTCGGCGGCCTCGTTCCCGACCACACCACCCGGATGGCGCCGGCGATCCGTCACCTGGCCGAGCGGCTGGCGAGCGTGGACGCGGTGACGAAGATCCTGGTCGTGATCTCCGACGGCCGGCCGTTCGACATCGACTACGGTCAGCAGTACGGCGACGAGGCGATCCTCGACTACACCGTCGCCGACACCGCCAAGGCGCTCGAGGAGGCCCGGGCCGGGGGCGTGCACCCGTATCTCGTCACGGTCGACCCCGAGGGTGAGGACTACCTGTCCCGGGCCTGCGATCCGCGCACGTACCACGTCATCGGGGAGACCTCGGAGCTGCCGCAGGCGCTGGCCGACCTGTACCTCGCCGTCCGCCAGGAGGCGACGACGGGTTGAGCCACGTCCGCCCGACTGGTGGCGGGGAGACGCACAGCGCCCCGCCACCCGATCGGGTGGCGGGGCGCTGGCTCGGTAGGAACCGCGGAGCGGGGGCTCAGCTGTCCTGGTGCTCGGTGTACTCCGGGGCGTCCTCGAAGAAGTAGATGTTGTCGTAGCCGAGGTACTGGAAGATCCGGTTCTCCGCGCCGAGCAGGTGCAACGGCGTGCCGTCGGCGGCGAAGTGCTGCACGACCGTGTTCTGCGGGACGTAGATCGTGTCGCCCTCGCGGAACTCGTGACGGGTCGGCTCCTTGGCGATGCGGGCGTAGTACTTCTCCGCGATCTCCGCCTCGACCTCCCACATCAGGGAGTAGCCGTCGCCCTGGAGGGCGTAGAAGACCTGGTCCGCCATCTTCCAGTACTTGCCGGTGCGCCCGCCCGCCGGCGTGGTGACCTCATAGAAGTCCATCGAGAACTGACGGTTGTTCGGCGTCTTGTCCTTGTGGTTCATCCACCGCATGTAGCCCAGCGGGGTGTACTCCCACTGACCGTCGGTCGGCTTGACGACCTTGTTCATGTCGACGGCGCCCGGGGTCCAGATCCGGGACCATTCCTCGCGCTCGCCGAACTCGTCGGGGCGGTCGATCGGGCCCTTGCGGCCCTGCTGGATGAGGCCCATGAACATCCACAGGCTCTTGGACTTGAACACCAGCGCGCGCGCCACCTCCGGGTACGGGTTGAAGTGCTGGTGATGGGAGTCGGTGTGGACGAAGCAGAGGTCGCCCTTCTCCCAGTCGTAGCGCAAGCCGTCGTGGATCTCGTAGCCGCGACCCTCGAGGATGTAGAAGGCCGCCTCGTTCTGGTGCCCGTGACCGTTGTTGGCGCTCTCGCCCGGGAACTCGTTGAAGTGGACCTGGATGGTCTGGGTGAGGAACGGCTCGTCGCCCGGTCCGATCCGCCACCACGTCCGCGTCTTCGCCGAGTCCCCCGAGTGGGCCACGCTGTCACCGGTGTCGGTGACGATCGTGTTGTCCCGCACGCGCGGGGCCGCGAGCTGCGCCCGGCGGAACTGGTTGAGGGTGTAGGTCTCGGAGTTCATCCCCCGTACGAAGGTGCGGGTCTTCTTGGCCATGGTCTCTCGCTTTCTCAGCGTCGCGGGAACGTGCTGAAGTATAGGGCTAACTGTATGACCAATCTAGTGGTGGCTATGAGGGCCGTCACATCGCGGAACCGGAAACGGATTGCGCTCCGACCGCGCCGGCAAGTATGGTATAACCAATCTACCATTAGGAGGTCCGATGGATCGCTCCGGAACGCTCATCGTCGGAGCCAGCCAGGCCGGTCTGCAGATCGCGACCTCGCTGCGCGACCTGGGCGACGACGAGCCGATCGTGCTGGTGGGCAGCGAGAAGCGCGCGCCGTACCAGCGTCCTCCGCTCTCGAAGGCATACCTGTCCGGCAAGGCGACCGCCGACTCGCTCGCCTTCCGCCAGCCGGAGTGGTACGCCGAGAACCGCATCGACCTGCGACTGAGCACCAAGATCGAGCGGATCGAGCTCGACGACCCCCAGGGTGGGGCCGGCGTTGCCGTGACCCACGCGGGAGAGAAGATCGGCTTCGCGCGGCTCGCGCTCACCGTCGGTGGGCGGGCGCGCCGGTTGCGGCTGCCAGGTGCCGACCTCGAGGGCGTCTGCTACCTGCGCCACCTGCGCAACGCCCACGAACTGCGCGATCGGCTGGCGACGGCCGAGCAGGTCGTCGTCGTCGGAGGGGGATTCATCGGCCTCGAGGCTGCCGCGGCAGCGCGGGCCGCCGGCAAGGACGTCACCGTCGTCGACGTCGCGGACCGGCTGCTCGGCCGAGCGGTGGCGCCGGTGGTCTCGGAGTTCTACCGCCGGGCCCACGAGCGACGCGGCACCCGCATCCTCCTGCAGACGGCCCTGGAGCGGATCGAGGGGGCGAGCGCCGTCAGCGGCGTACGGCTGGCCGACGGGCGGCTGCTGGCCGCCGACCTGGTGCTGGTCGGCATCGGCCTCGAGCCCCGGACCGAGCTCGCTGGGCAGCTCGGCCTCGAGATCGATCACGGCATCGTGGTCGATGCGGCCGCCCGGACCAGCAACCGGGCCATCGTCGCCGCCGGTGACTGCACCACGCTGCCGCATCCGCTCACCGGCGAGGGCCGGGTCCGGATCGAGTCGGTGCAGAACGCGATCGCGCAGGCCCAGGTGGCCGCGGCCTCGCTGCTCGGCCGGGAGGCCGAGGTCCGGGCCGTGCCGTGGTTCTGGTCCGACCAGGGCGACATCAAGCTTCAGATCGCGGGCCTGTCCAACGGCTACGACCAGGTCGTCGTCCGAGGCGAGCCCGACACCGAGCAGTTCTCGGTGCTCTACTACGCCGCTGGCCGACTGATCGCCGTCGACGCGGTGAACACGCCCCGTGACTACATGGCCATCCGCAAGCTGCTCGGGGAGGGCCGCTCGATCCCGGCGGAGTTGTCCGTCGATGCCGGGCGCCCGCTGAAGGAGCTCATCTCCGCCACCTGATCCTCCTCGCCGAAGCGGGGCAAGACGCTCCGGCGAGGATGGCGGGGTGGCTGTCGACGACAGCAGCCGGCGACAGCCAACGACCTCAGGCGTCGGGATCCTCGTCCTTCACCAGCTTGGCGATGCGGTCGACGGTGATGCCAGGCATCAGGGAGTAGACGAGGTCGGTGACGGGCATCTGGTAGCCGATCGGCTCCGCCATCAGGTGGGCGTTGTCGATGTCCTTCTTCCACCAGGTGAACCTCATCTGGTCGATCTCGGCGATGGTGCGGCTCTGCGCCGGGCTGTCGGCCAGGGCCGCGCGCAACTTCGACGGTGCGACGCCGAGGCGTTGGCCGAGCAACAGCGCCTCGTGCACGCCGGCGATCTGGATCCAGTGGCAGATGTTGTTCACCGTCTTGCCGACCTGGCCGGCGCCGAGGTCGCCGAGGTGGTGGACGGCCTTGCACCACGGGTCCAGCCCGGGGCGGATCCGCTCGAGGACAGCGCCGTCGCCGCCGACGAGGAGGTTGATCTCGCCGGCGTCGGCGCCGCGTACGCCGCCGGTGAGCGCGCCGTCGAGTACGTCGACGCCGACCTGGGCGCAGGCCGCGGCGATGTCCGCGCAGGTCTGCGGAGTGACCGAGGCGTTGATCATCCAGACCGAGCCCTTGCGCGGGTTCGAGATCAGGCCGTTCTCGCCGAGGCAGACCTCGCGGACGTCGGCGTCGGTGGGGACGACGATCAGGACGAGGTCGTTCTCGGCGATCTCGGCGAGCTCGTCCGTCGCCGAGGCGCCCTGCCCGACGACGGCGGCGACCACGTCGGCATCCAGGTCGAGAACGGTGGTCGGATGGCCGGCTTTGAGTAGGTGTTCGGCCATCGGGCGGCCCATCGCGCCGAGGCCGATCACGCCAACGCTGAGCGGGGTGGTCGAGGTCATCATGGATCTCCTTGTCTGATAGCTGTCAGGACCCGGCGTAGAGGGAGCCACCGTCGACGAGGATGTCGGCCGCGGTCATGAAGGCGGCCTCGTCGGAGGCGACGAAGGCGACGGCGTTGGCGATGTCCGCCGGGACGGCCCCACGATTGAGGACGTTGTCGCGCTTGCGGCCCTCGGGCTCGACGTCCTGACCGACCGGCGAGCCGACCTTGTTGGGGACGACGGTGTTGACCCGGATGCCGTGCTCGCCGAGTTGCGCGGCCATGGACCGGGTGAGGCTGAGGACGGCCGCCTTGGCGGCGGCGTACGCGGTGGCGTTGACCCGAGCGCGGTAGCCCGAGGTCGATCCGATGTTGACGATGGCGCCGCCGTTGCCGGCCGCAACCATCTGCCGGCCGGCGTACTTGCTGCAGAGGAAGACGCTGTCCATGCAGACCTTCAGCACCCGGTGCCACGTGTCCTCCTCGAGGTCGAGGACGGTCGCGCCACGGTCGGTGATGGCCACGTTGTTGACCAGGACGTCCACGGTCCCGAACGCCGCCACGACATCGGTGACGAGCTTTTGGACCTGCTCGGAGTCGGACACGTCGCAGCCGAACCACCGGGCGGAGCCGGGGTGCCTGGCGTTGATCTCCTCGGCGACCGCGGTGCCGCGGCCCTGGTCGAGATCGACGACGGCGATGCTGGCACCCTCGTCGGCGAGGCGGCGGGCGATCGCCGCACCGACGTTGCGGCCGGCCCCGGTGACGATGGCGGTCTTACCTTCGAAACGCTGCTGCACGCTGTCTCTCCTTCTTGGTTGCGGCATGGTCGATCACCCAGCCCGGACCGTCGGGAACGACGACCACGCCGTAGCTCTCGCGGGCGCCCCGGGGGGTCACGTATCCGTCGAGGACGTCGTCGAGGACCTCCTCGGCGGGGCGGTCGAGCGGATCGCCGTAGCCACCGGCACCGGTCATCTCGCGTCGGATGACGTCGCCGGGGTACAGGCGGTAGTTGCCGTCCCGGGACAAGATGACGTGCTCTTGCGGCGTACCGGGGTTGACGACGGTGGCACCCGGCGAGCCCGGCCGGCCGCCGTTGCGGCCCACCGGCGAGGACAGCATCTGGCCGACGCGGCTGCTGAACTGGCCGTCGCCGAGCATGCGATATTCGCGGACGTAGGCGAGTCCGCCGCGATAGCGGCCGGCGCCGCCCGAGTCGGGGACCAGCTCGAAGCTGACCAGCTCGACGGGGAACTCGGATTCGATGATCTCGATCGGTGTGATCGTGCCGTTGGCGACGTGCGCCTTCGACGCCGAGACGCCGTCGCCGTCGGCGCGAGCCCCGATGGCGCCGGCCGGCAGCTCGTACTGCACCCGCGGGAACCGGCCGCCGTCCTCGAAGTGGGAGATCGTGCCGCTGATGCCGCGGCTGCTCTCCGCGATCCGGGCCAGCGGCAGGATCTCCGCGAACGCGTCCAGGGCTGCCTCGACGGCGACGTTGGCGATCGGCATGTACGTGTTGACCGGTGCCGGGAAGTGCGGATCGACGACGGAGCCCGGCCGTGTCGTGCTCTCGACGGCCAGCGTCAGGCCCTCGTTGGAGGGCAGGTCGGGATCGACGAGGCACTTGAGCACGTACGAGCACACGGCCCGCACCAGTGGTGGGCGGATGTTGTACGGGCCGGCGACCTGGTCATCGGTCCGGGACCAGTCGAAGCTCGCCTGGTCGCCCTTGACGGTGACCGTCACGCGGATGGTGATCGGCTGGTTGTCCTCGAGCCCGTCGCTGTGGAGCGCGGCGCTGCCCGAGTAGACCCCGTCGGGCCACTGGGCGACGGCGGCCCGGATGCGCTGCTCGGTGAGCAGGTAGAGCCGTTCCGCCGCGGCGGCGACCACGTCGGCGCCGTACTTGTGGCACAGATCGGCGACCCGGGTGGCGCCCAGGGCGGTGCAGCCGACCTGGCCGCCGAGGTCGCCCAGCACCAGCTCCGGCGTACGGCTGTTGGCGCGCAGGATGGTGTCGACCTCCGGCACGGTGCGACCCTCGTCCACGAACTTCACCGGCGGCAGCAGGATGCCCTCGTGGAAGATCTCGCGAGCCAGGCCCGAGCTCGAGCCCGGCACCATGCCACCGATGTCGGACTTGTGGGCGATGCTCGCGCTGAAGCCGAACAGCCGACCGTCGACGATGATCGGTGCGATCAGCGCCATGTCCGGGGCATGCGGACTGCCGCCGTAGTAGGGATGGTTCACGATGAACGCGTCGCCCGGCTTCAAGGTGTCGGCCGGGTAGAACGCGAGCAGGCTTTGGACGCATGCGGGGAACGCGCCCAGGTGAAGGGGGAGCACGGTGAACTGGGAGAGCACGCGACCCTCGGAGTCGAGGATGGCGCAGCTCGCGTCGCGCGATTCCCGCACGATCGTCGAGTAGCCGGTGCAGAACAGCGAGTTCTGCATCTCCTGGACGATGCCGCCGAGGGACTGACTGATCACCTCGACGGTGATCGGGTCGACGCTGGGTGTGGTCTCGGTCATCGGTTGTTCTCCACAATCAGGTTGCCGTGGTCGTCGACGGTGACGGTCTGACCCGCGCACACGACGGTGGTGGAGTCGTACTGGTCGATCAGGGCCGGACCGTCGAAGGTGTGGCCGGCGCGCAGCCTCTCGCGTTGGTAGACGTTGACGGCGAACGGCGTGGCGGCGACGTCCGAGAAGTAGGCGTCGCGGGTGCCGACAATCGCGTCCTCGACCGGACCGGTGGCCTTGTCGAGATCGGCGAGCCGGATCTGCGGTACGACGCCGAAGGCCTCGACGCGGTAGTTGACGATCTCGACCGGCTGCCCGGGGGCCGCGTGGCCGTGGCACTGCTCGTGGATCCGGTCGAAGTCGGAGCGAACGGCCGCGATGTCACTCGGCGACGTCGGCAGCGCGGTGAGCGGCACCGGGTTCTCATAGCCCTGGCCGGCGTAGCGCAGGTCCGCGTAGTAGCGGAACGTCATCTGGTCCTCGGTGAAGCCCTCGGCCGCAAGCTGTTCCTTGCCCTGCGAGGCGAGCTCGGTGAACAGCGCGGTCATCTCGGCGGGGTCGCAGTCCTCGATGTTCGACAGGCGGCTGCGCAGGTAGTCGTGCTTGACGTCGGACATGAGCAGGCCCAGCGCGGAGAACGCGCCCGGGTAGGTCGGGATGACCACGCGCGCCAGGCCGAGGTCCTTCGCGATACGGCAGGCGTGCAGCGGGCCAGCACCACCGAACGGGACCAGGGCGAACTCGCGCAGGTCGAATCCGCGCTCGGTGGAGATCGACTTGACCGCCTCGCCCATCTGGACGTCGATGATCCTGACATGGCCCTCAGCAGCCTTGAGCACGTCCATGCCCAGCTTGTCCGCCAACTCGGTCCGCACGGCCTTCTCGGCCAGGGACCGGTCGATCGTCATGGCCCCGCCGAGCAGCGAGCCGGAGTTGAGGTAGCCGAGTACGACGTTGCAGTCGGTGGTGGTCGGCTGGGTGCCGCCACGGAGATAGCAGGCGGGGCCCGGGACGGCACCGGCCGAGGCGGGACCGACGTGCAGCGCGCCGTACTCGTCGACTCGCGAGATCGTGCCGCCACCGGCAGCGACGGTGGTGATGTCGAGCATCGGGATCGCGATGTCGCGACCGTCGATCTTGGACCGGTCGGTGATGACCGGCTCGCCGTGCTGGATGAGGGCGACATCGCAGCTGGTACCGCCCATGTCGAAGGTGATGATGTTGTCGTTCCCGGTCGCCTTCGAGAGCGCGGAGCCGGCGGTCACGCCACCGGCGGGACCCGACAAGATCGTGCCCACGGCGCGCCCCGAGGTGCTGGTGAACGGGGAGGAGCCGCCATTGGACTGCATCGTGAATCGCGCCTGTGGCGCGACCTTCAGCGCATCGAGCTCGCTCTCGAGCCTCTCGACGTAGCGACCCAGCACCGGCGAGACGTAGGCGTTGATGACGACCGTCGAGAGGCGGAAGTATTCACGGATCTGTGGCAGCAGCTCCGAGGAGGTCGACACCCACCACTGTGGATGAGCCTCCTTGAGTCGCTTCTTGACGCGACGCTCGTGGTCGTCGTTCATGAAGGAGAAGAGCAGACAGACGGCGACCGACTCGACGTTCTCGCGCTCGAACCTGGCGACGACCTCCTCGATCGAGGACTCGTCCAGGTCGATCCGCACCTCGCCGTTCGCCCCGATCCGCTCGGTGACCTCGGCGGTACGCCGGCCCGGGACCAGCAGTGGCGGCTTGGTGTAGGTCAGGTCGAAGACGCTGGGGCCGTAGGGGCGGCTCTGCTCCTGGGTCTCGTAGATGCCCGTGAACCCACGGGTGACGACCAGGCCGACGCGAGCGCCCTTCTCCTCGAGAAGAGCGTTGGTGGCGACGGTGGTGCCGTGGCAGAAGAAGACGATGTCGGCGGGCGAGACTCCGTCCTTCGCCAAGACGTCGAGGCCGTCGAGGATGGCCCGTCCGGGATCATCGGGGGTGGACGGGACCTTCAGGACCCGGTGCTCACCGGTCTCTTCGTCGAGCAGTACGAAGTCGGAGAACGTGCCTCCGGTGTCGACGGTCAGGCGATAGCGCGCCATGCATCCTCCAGGGCTTGTGGGGTAGGGGTGGGGCCGACAGCGCGGGCAGACTGCGGCGGTGCGCGCGCATCGGCTGCCGCCGACCGCCGACGGACGACGCCGCCGGCAGGCGGTCACGGGTGGCAGTGGACTTTCAGCGGCGCCAGCGCAGCAGGCGTCGCTCGAGCAGGGTGACCAGGCCGATCCCGATGAGCACGAGCAGCATCAGCAGGATGATCCCGGCGTACACGCCCGGTGAGTCGAACAGATCGGTCGAGTTGCGGACCGAGTAGCCCAGCCCCTTGTCGGCGGCGACGAACTCGCCGACGACGACACCGATCATCGCGAACGACACGCCGGCCTTGAGGCCGGCCAGGATCGGCACGGTGAGCTGAGGCAGGACTAGCTGGCGGATCATCACGCGGCGGCTGGCGCCCATGATCTGCAGCGTGTTGACCAGGCCGTTGGGGATGGTGCCCATGCCCATGTAGACGTTGTAGAACATCACGAAGAAGACCGTCATCGCCGCGATCGCGACCTTGGAGCTGAGCCCGATGCCGAACCACAGCAGGAAGAGCGGGGCGAGGGCGATCTTCGGGATGCTGTTCAGCGCGGCCAGCAGCGGCTCGATCAGGGCGGCCGCGATCCGCGAGGTGCCCAGCGCGACGCCGACCGCTATGCCACCGACCACGCCGATGGCATAGCCGAGGACGAGTTCCTCGGTGGTGATCCAGATGTCGGCCCATGCGGTGCCGCTCGCGAACAGGTCGTAGAGCCGATGCGCCACCGCCGTGGGGCTGCTGATGAGGTACGCCGGGACCAGCCGTCCCGAGGCCAGCTGCCAGGCCACGAGCAGGACCAGGACGATGGCGAGGCGTCCGGCGGCGATCCACGCCGTCGCGGGCACCCGGAGCGACCTGGCGCGGGCGCCGGCCTCGATGTCGGCGGACTCGGCGGGGGCCTGGCGGCTACGTTGCATGACACTCATGGCGTCTCCTCTCAGATCTCGCTCTTGAACAGCGACCACAGCCCGTGGTGCAGCTCGGCGAAGCGGGGGTCGGAGCCGATCTCGTAGACGTTTCTCGGCCGGGGCAGATCGATCGGGACGATCGCCTTGACGGTGCCCGGGCGCTTGGTCATCACGACGACCTTGTCCGAGAGCGTGATCGCCTCGTTCAGGTCGTGGGTCACGAACAAGACGCTGCGTGGCTTGGTGGACCACAGGTCGAGCAGCACGCCCTGGAGCACCGTCTTGGTGATCGCGTCGAGGGCGCCGAACGGCTCGTCGAGGAGCAGCACCTCGGGGTCGTAGACCAGCGTCCGGGCGATCGCGCACCGCTTCTGCATGCCGCCGGACAGCTGGTGGGGGTAGGAGTTCTCGAAGCCCTCCAGGCCGACCAGCTCGATCCACTCCGCGACCAGTCTCTCGCGCTCCGGCTTGGCGTATCCGCGGATCTTGAGCGGCAGCTCGATGTTCTTGGCCGTGGTGAGCCAGGGCAGCAGGTTGGAGTCCTGGGTGACGTACCCGAGCTCGGTGTTGACCTTCGTGACCGGCTTGCCGAGAGCCTCGATCCGGCCCGCGGTGGGCTGCAGGAAGCCGGCCACCATGTTGAGCACGGTGGACTTCCCGCAGCCGCTCGGTCCGACGATCGAGCAGAACTCGGTCGGACCGATCTCGAAGTTCACCGCCTCCAGGGCGTTGAACGCGGGCCGATTGGTCGGGGCGAAGCGCTGCTCGACGTCGACGATGCGGATCGAGGCCTCCATGCTCTCCCGGCGCCGCGCGGAGGCGGTGTCGGGGGCGTTGGTGGGCTGGGCGAACGACATCAGTTGCTCCCGGGGGCGGTCTTCGCGGTGTCGATGTACTTGTTGGTCCACAGCCCGTTCTCTTGGGTGTCGACCGCGCCCTTGAGCTGTCCCATCTGCTGCGAGACCTTGACCGCGTCGTCCCACATGGGCTGCGTGAAGGTGCCGTTGGTCGTCCACTGCACCTGCTTGAGGCTCTGCATCAGCTCGTCCTTGGAGTAGGACGGGAAGTGCTTCTGCTCCAGGGCGATGACCTTGCCCGGGTCGGTCGCCATCAGGTTCTCGGCCCGGCTCAGCGCGGTCGCCACGGCGGTCGCCGTCTTGGGGTTGCTCCCGGCCCAGGACGGGTTGGTGATGAGGATGTCGTAGGCCATGTCCTTCATCGCCGGCACCTCGGTGGCGTTGGCGACGATCTCGCTGTTGGCGTTGTCCGCCATGTAGTACGTCGAGGGCGGGGAGCCGACGAAGACCTGCAGCGTGCCGTGGCCGAGTGCGGCCGAGCCGGCGGCGTCCGAGCCGACGGTGACGAAGTCGACCTTGCCGGAGTCGGCGCCGTTCTGATCCATCATCAGCTTCAGCACCGAGGTCCCGGTGGAGGAGATCGCCGCGTCCTTGGCGCCCTCGAGACCCTTCATCCGCTGGCCGAGCGGCGCGGTCGGGGTGATGCCGTGCTTACTAGCCCAGTCCTTCGTGGCGACGATCTGGACCGAGACGCCATGGTCGAGGCTCATGACGGCCTGGAGCTTCACCCCCTGGCTGGCGGCAAGGAGCAACGCGGTGGAAGAGAGGGTGGCGAACTGGATGCTGCCGCCCTGGAGGGCAGCGGTCGCCTGGCTGCTGCCCTGGAGCAGGGTGGTCTTGACGTTGACCCCGGCGTCCTTGAAGTAGCCCATCTGCTGGGCCACATCGACCGCGGAGAAGCCGATGGTGTCGACGGCCTTGCCGATCGTGACTGTCGGCACGCCGCCCCCGGCCGCGGCGGTGGAGGACCCTCCGCCGCAGGCCGTGAGACCGGCGGCTGCCAGCAGCAGGACGGATGAGAACGCAGCCGCCACACAACGGCGGCCACGGCGGTGGAGCGACATGGGATAACCCCCTGGGAGAGCGTCTGATCGCTTCGTTCACGTGGGCTTCCGTGCCGCCCACGTCGTCGGACGCTAGTGGCCCTCGTCACAGTGGTCAATCCATTGGACCGACAAATTTGAGAATTTCTCGATATTGATTCCAAATTCCCCAGGATCGTTGACTCGTAAATTCCACTTACGTAACCTGGATGAGTGATCTACCGCGCGGGGCGGCTGCCTGCGGTCCCTACGGAAGCCGCTACCCTCACCCCATGTCCGACGATCTGATGCAGGTGTCCCAGGAGCTTCGTGTGGCCGTCGGACGCGTCGCCCGCCGGCTGCGCCGCCTCTCGGCCGAGGGCGATGCCGAGGGCGCGGTGAAGTTCAACGAGCTCCTGGTGCTCCTCCGGCTCTCGCACGAGGGGGCGCTCTCGCCGAGCGACATCGCGCGACACGAGCAGGTCACCTCGCAGGCCATCGCGGCGATCGTGCGTGACCTGGAGGCTCGGGGGCTGGTCACCCGCGACGCGCACTCCACCGATGGCCGGCGTACGGTCATCGAGCTGACCAAGACCGGTCGAGCCGCGCTCGCGAGCCACGACCAGGCCGCGGCTCACGCCATGGTGGAGGTGCTGGACGAGTACTTCTCCTCCGGCGAGATCAAGCGCCTCGTCTCGGCGATCCCGCTGATGAACAGGCTCGCCGATCTCATCTGAGACCGGCTCATCTGAGACAGGCGAGGCCGAGCCGGTGCCGGTCCGGCCTCGGTCGTGGGTGCGGATCGCTGGCGTCAGCCGAGGTCGGCCAGCCCCTGCCGCTCGAGCCGGCGCAGATGGTGGCGCCACAGCGCCTGCACGTTGAAGCTGGCGCCGAGGTCGGGCAGGTCGGCGCGGTCCTCGGTGGATACGACGTCGGGGTGCGCGCCGAGCCCGGCGAGCCGCAACGAGATGCCGGCGAGCTCGTCGAGGGCGAGCACGTGTGCGACCGCCTCGGCGACGTCGTCGCCGGTGGTGACCACGCCGTGGCCGCGCAGGAGGGCGACGGAGGCAACGCCGAGCGTGTCCGCCAGGGCGCGGCCGGACGCGGCCGTGCGCACCAGGCCCCGATGCGGGTAGACCGGGACGCCCTGGTCGGCGAGGCGGTAGGCGGGGATGTCGAACGCGCCGAAGACCGGCCGCAGTTCGACGCCGGCCAGGTCGGCGAGGACGGCGTTGCGCGGGTGCGCGTGCACCACCGAGGTCACCTCCGGCCGGGCGCGCAGGATCTCGGCGTGGATCGAGTACTCGTTCGGCAGCCGGTAGCCGTCGCCCACCTCGCCGCTGTCGTCGAGCCCCACCACGCGGATGTCGGCGGCCTCGGTGAACAGCAGCCCGGCCTCGTGTGGCCCGCGGCAGCGGACTAGCACGCGGCCGTCGTCGAGTCGCACGCTGATGTGGCCGAGCAGCGGCGTGGTGGTGTCGGTGGCGGCCAGGATCCGGCAGCCGAGCGCGACGGTACGGCGCAGGTCGTCGAGGTCGTCGAGGTCGTCGGCCATCAGATCACGAACGCCTCGAGCGACTCGGGCGCGAAGAGCTCCTCCGGCGTACGCGGTGAACGGGAGAGGCCCTGCTCGTGGTGGTAGCGCAGGAACGTCTCCAGCGTGCGCCGGTCGGATGCGCCCAGGCCGTAGGACCAGAAGTCGTCGCCCATCAGCGCGCGTGCCTCCTCCAGGTGCACCATCAGCCAGGGCTCCATGAAGCGCAGCGCGGAGGAGTCGTAGATCCGGGCATAGGCCTGTGCCTTCGCCTCGATGAGCGCCTTGGTCAGCGACTGGGCGATCCAGCGGTGGCGCTGATAGACCTCGCGCCTGATCGCCACCACGTGCATGATCGGAAAGATGCCGGTCGCCGCGTAGTAGGCCTTCTCGGCCGCGACCGTGTCTGGGAAGAGTCGCACCACCCGGCCGTCACCGCGCCCGAACGAGCTCGGGATGCGGGGCGAGAGGAGCGCGTCGATCTCGCCGTCGTACAGCATCTCCGACAGGGTCTGCTCCGGGCCGATCGGGGAGACGGAGTACGGGACGTCGACCTTCCCCTTCTCGATGCGCCCCGGCCGCTCCTGGCCGCCGGTGTGGAAGGTGGCGGCGTCGATCGGGAGGCCGTGCTCGTCGGCGAGGATGCCGCGCTGCCACACGCAGGCGGTCAGCTGTACCTCCGGCATGCCGATCCGTCGGCCGGCGAGGTCGGCGGGCTTCTCGATGCCGGCGGCGGCATTGACGAAGATGCCGCCGTGCCGGAACTGCCGTGAGGTGTAGACCGGCAGGGCCACGAACGGCGGCTCCTCGCCGGCGTCGAGGGCGTTGAGCGTCGCGGTGTACGTCGACAGCGACATCTCGGCCACGTCGAACTCCCGATGCCGCAGCATCCGGAAGAACGTCTCCTCCACCGGCAGCCGCAGGTAGGTCAGGTCGACGCCGTCGACGGGGACGCTGCCGTCCTCGAGGCCGCGGGTGCGGTCGTAGTCACCGCACGCGAAGGTCAGCTGGATCCGGCCCATGTCAGCGCCCCTGTGCCTTGAGTCGCCGGTCGAGCGCCGGGTAGACCCGCCGGGCGTTGGTCTCACAGACGGCGGCCAGGTCGTCGGGGGAGAGGCCGGCGGCCTCGACGTACCGCAAGGTGTCGTCCCAGGGGATCCCGGTCGCCGGGTCGGCGCCGCGCACCGCGCCGAGCATCTCGGAGGAGAAGAGGATGTTGGTGCTCGGCACCACCCGGGTGAGCAGGTCGATGCCGGGCTGGTGGTAGACGGCGGTGTCGAAGAAGACGTTCCCGAGCAGCTCGGCGGGGTCCGGCCAGCCGTTGCGCATGGCCAGCCCGCGATAGCGGCCCCAGTGGTAGGGAACGGCGCCGCCGCCGTGCGGGATGACCAGCCGCAGGCCGGGGAAGCGCTGGAAGAGGTCGCCCTGCAGCAACTGCATGAAGACACTGGTGTCGGCGTTGAGATAGTGCGCGCCGAGGGTGTGGAAGTTGGGGTTGCAGGCGGTCGACACGTGCACCATGGCGGGGACGTCGAGCTCCTCGATGACCTCCCACAGCGGGTTCCACGACGGGTCGGTGACCGGTCTGCCGGCCCAGGTGCCGGAGGGGTCGGGGTTGACGTTCACGCCGACGAAGCCGAGCTCGGTAACGGTGCGCCGGACCTCGGCGATCACCCCGGCCAGCTCGCCCGAGGGCGTCTGCGGCAGCTGCGCGACCGGCGCGAAGTGCTCCGGATACAGCGCGCAGACCCGGTGGACCAGGTCGTTGGACGCGCGCGCCCACGCGGCGGCGACCGCGGTGTCCGGCACGTGGTGCTCCATGCCGGACGCCTTGGGGGAGAACAGCATCACGTCGCCACCGCGCTCGCGCAGGATGCGCAGCTGGTTCGGTTCGACACTCTCCCGCAGCTCGTCGTCGCTGACGGGCGCGAGCTCGGCGGTCTGGCCGGCGAGCTGGGCATCGCGGAACGCCTGCAGTTGCCCCGGGGCGGTGGTGTAGTGG
This sequence comes from Nocardioides sp., assembly GCF_035547795.1. GTDB lineage: Bacteria > Actinomycetota > Actinomycetes > Propionibacteriales > Nocardioidaceae > Nocardioides. The sequence continues at coordinate 21,052 of NZ_DASZUF010000169.1, read as the reverse complement.
CCGTGGACGTCGATGATCATGCGTCGTTCTCCTTCGCCCAGTCGGCGTAGTCGACGTAGCGGGTGCCAGCCTTCTCGACGAGCGGGCGCATGTCGTTCACGTCGAGCGCGATCTCGCCGGCGGAGTAGCGCGCCCGGGAGCGGGCCTCCTTCTCCTCGCGCGACTTGGCCGCGGCGAGCACCTCGGGAGCCGCGAGACGGGGTACGACGACCACCCCGTCGTCGTCGGCCACGATCACGTCGCCGGGGCGCACGATCCGGCCGGCGATGCTGATCGGGACGTTGACGTCGCCGATCACGCCCTTGCCGGTGCCCTCGGCGGAGATGCACTTCGACCACACCGGGAAGCCCATCGCGAGGAGGTCGGCGACGTCGCGCACGCCGGCCTCGATCACCAGGCCCCGGACGCCGCGGGCCTGCAGGGAGGTGGCGAGCAGGTCGCCGAAGTAGCCCATGTCGCAGGGGGCGGTCGGGGAGACGACGAGGACGTCCCCCTCGCCGCACTGCTCCACCGCGACGCCGATCGTGGTGTTGTCGCCGGGCGCCACCGTGACGGTGACGGCACTGCCGGAGATCCGGGTGCCGGACTGGATCGGGTTGATGTGCGAGCCGAGCAGACCGGTGCGGCCCTGGGCCTCGTGGATGGTGGCCACGCCGTACTCGCCGAGGGCGTCGACCACCGCACGCTCGGCGCGCGGGGGGTGGGTGACGACGATGCTCATCGAACGGCCCCGCCGGCCTGGCCAACCAGCTCGGGCATGAGCGAGATGTGGATTGCGTCCTCCTCGGTCTCGCCGGCGAGCACTCGGATGGCGTGGTCGACCTGGTCGATGCCGTAGCGGTGGGTGGCGAGCTTCTCCAGCGGGAAGCGGCCCGAGGCGAGCTGCGCGACGGCCAGCTCGCAGGCGTTGAAGGAGTGTCCGCGAGCGGACTTGATGGTGATCGCCTTCTCGGTGACCTGCTTGACCGGGAAGTCGGGGAATGCCGCCAGCTCGCCCTGGATCAGCAGCGTGCCCTCGCGGCGCTTGAGCACGTCGATGCCGAGCAGCACCGGCGCGGTGCCGGCGCGGGAGGTGCAGTCGAGCACGAAGTCGACGCCCCGGCCGTCGGTCAGGTCCATGACCTTCTCCCGCGGATCCTCCTGCAGTACGTCGATCACCTCGTCGGCGCCGAGCTCCTTGGCGAGGTCGAAGCGGCGCTTGTCCCGGGTGGTGCCCGAGACGATGATCTTCGACGCGCCGGCCTGCTTGGCGGCCACCAGCTGGGAGAGCCCCTGCTGGCCGGGGCCCTGGATGAGGACGGTGTCGTTGTAACCCACGCCGGCGGTGAGCAGCGCCCACTCGATGCCGTTGGAGAGCGGCATCACCAGGCCGGCCTGCTCGGCGGTGATGGTGTCGGGGATCTTGTGGAGGACGGCGTTCCACGGCAGGTACATGTACTGGCTGAAGCCGCCCCACAGCGTGCCGGGGTTGTCGGCGGAGGTGTAGCCGAAGCGGCGGGCGTGGGGGTTGGTGCGCCAGTCGGTGGCCTCGCAGTGGCGGTACTCGCCGATGCGGCACCACTCGCAGTTGAAGCAGCCGACGTAGTGCTCGACGAAGACCCGGTCGCCCTCGCGGAGGCCGTGGCGGGCCTTGAACTTCGCGCCCGCCTCGGCGATGACGCCGACGTTCTCGTGGCCCATGATCACCGGGCCCCGCGTCGCGGGGCTGGTCGGCGGGTTGCTGTAGAGCTTCACGTCGGTGCCGCAGATGCCGGCCACCTCGACCTGGAGGAGCGCGGAGTCCTCGTCGATCTCGGGCCGATCGAACTCGCGCATCTCCGTCGTCCCCGGGGCGGTCCGGACGGCCGCCAGCACCTTCTGAGTCATCGACGCTCCTTCATTGGCAGAATGGTCTAACCAAACATACTATGGCGACGTGAGGTGGGTCACCACCCCGACGGCGGAACTCCGTTACGACGGCGAGCCCACGACCACGAGCCCATGACCACGAGCCAGGAGCTGCGATGCCCGAGTTGTTCACCCTCACCCGCGCCCAGGGCGCCAACCAGGCGTTGGTCGACCACGCGATCGCGCCCGAGGGCTGGACCCTCCGCTTCGCCGACGAGCCGGTCCTGGTCAAAGGCTTCCGGAAGATGGTGCGCAACAACGAGTACGACGTGGCCGAGCTGGCCGTCACGACGTACCTGACCGCCAAGGAGCACGGCGCGGCGTTCACCGCGCTGCCGGTCTTCATCGTCCGCGACTTCCACCACGGCAAGACCCAGGTCCTCGCGGACGGGCCGATCAAGACGGCCGCCGACCTGGCCGGCAAGCGTGTCGGCGTCAACCGCGGCTACACCGTGACCGCGGGCGTCTGGGCGCGCGCGGCGCTTGCCGACGCCGGCCTCGACCTCTCGTCGGTGACGTGGGTCCTCTCCGGTGACGAGCACGTCGCGACCTACGTGCCGCCGTCGAACGTCGTCTCCGCGCCCGAGGGCCGGTCGCTGGAGGAGCTCCTCCTCGCCGGCGAGCTCGACGCCGTCGTCAACGCCGGCATCGAGAACGACGCCGTCGTCTCGCTGCTGCCCGAGAACGCCAGCTGGGACTCGCTGCGCGAGACCGGCTTCGTCCCGATCAACCACCTGGTGGTGATCCGCGACGAGCTCCTCGACGCCAACCCTGGCCTGGCCGCGGCCGTCTTCCGCGCCTTCGCCGAGGCCAAGCGGCCCTACCTCGATCGACTCCGCAACGGCGAGGGCGACGCCGGGCAGGACCGGCTGCTGCGCAAGGCCATGGAGATCACCGGGGCCACCGATCCGCTGCCGTACGGCGTCGAGGTCAACCGCGTCGCGCTGGAGAAGCTGATGGAGAACGCCATCGCCCAGGGCATCCTCACCCGGCCGGCCGCCGTCGAGGACGTCTTCGTCCCCGAGACCCTCGGGCTGGTGGGCTGATGCGGGTCGCACTCTGTGGCGACCACCACGGCGTCGCGCTCAAGACCCGGCTCGGTGCCTGGCTGGTCGAGCGCGGCCACGAGGTCACCGACATCGGCGGTAACGACGCCGAGGCGGTCGTCGACTACCCGCCGCTGTGCGCGGCGGTGAGCCGGATGGTCGCCGGCGGGAGTGCCGACCTGGCGATCATCCTGGGAGGCAGCGGTCAGGGCGAGGTCATCGCGGCGAACAAGGTCCACGGCGTCCGGGCCGGGCTCGCATACAGCCGGTTCGCGGTCGAGATCTCGCGCGGCAACAACGACGCGAACGTGATGGTGATCGGCACCAAGGTGGTCTCCGACGAGGAGGCGCTCGAGCTGGTCGGGCTGTGGCTGGCCACGCCGTTCAAGGGCGGCGACCACCAGCGCCGGATCGACCAGATCAGTGCGATCGAAGCGGCTCGTCCAGGCGTACCGCGGGAATGATCGGCATCCCGGTGGGAATCTGCGTCAGCGCGGTCTCCGCCAGCGGGGTGCCGGTCGCCAGGTGGAGGAGCACCCGCAGCGCGTTGCCGTGCGAGACGACCAGCGCGCGGCGGCCCTCGGCCAGCAGCGGGCACAGCACGTCGTCCCAGTAGGGCCGCATCCGGACGGCGACGTCGGCCAGGCTCTCGGCCCGCACCAGCCGCGCCTCCGGCGTGTCGGCGTAGCGACCGTCGGCGAGCTGGGCAGCCAGCGCGTCGGTGCCGGCCGGCGGCGGTGGCACGTCGACCGAACGACGCCAGCGCTCGACGTCCTCGGCGCCGTACCGGGCCCGGGCGAGGTCCTTGTCGAGGCCCTGGAGCGCGCCGTAGTGACGCTCGTTCAGCCGCCAGGAGCGGCGCAGTGGCACCTCCCACCCGGCCGTCTCGGCGACCAGATGGGCGGTGTTGATCGCCCTGCCCAGCACGGAGGTGTGGACCTCCGTCGGCCGGAACCCGGCGAGGCCGCGGCCGGCGCCGTGAGCCTCGCGGATGCCGCGCCGGGTCAGGGGCACGTCGAGCCAGCCGGCGAACCGCTCGTCGACGTTGGCGGTGCTCTCGCCGTGGCGGAGCAGGACGAGCGGTCCCATCAGTGCTGACCCAGGAAGGCCAGGATCCGTGCCGGCGCGGTCTGCGGGGTCTGCTCGGCAACCGGGACGTCCCAGTACTCGTGGGCCGGCAGACACTCCTGCAGGTAGCGGGCCGCCGAGGGGGCGTGGGAGGCGTCCTGACCGGGCACGATCAGGGCGGGTACGTCGAGGGTCATCAGGTCCTCCGGCTCCACCCCAGGCACCGTGTCGCGGTCGAAGAGAGCGCGCGCGCTGCCGGTCGCGATCGCCTCGTAGCGGGCGCGGTCGAGGGCGGCGTACGACGCCGCGAACGCCTCGTCGGTGCGCAGCGGCGCGGCCCACGGCCCCACTCGCGGGTCCTTGCTGAAGCCGGCGCTGGTGCCACGGGCCAGCTCCACTACCGCGGGCAGGCCGTGCTCGGCGACGAAGGCCAGATGGAGGGCGAAGCGGCGATGCTGCGCCATCCGGTAGCGCGGCCCGCCGGCGGGGGAGAAGAGCACCATGCTGCGCACCCGCTCCGGCGCGGCCACCGCGAGTGCCGCGGCGGTGGAGCAGCCCACGCAGCCGCCCATGGTGTGGGCGGAGTCGATACCGAGCTGATCGAGCAGCCCGCGTGCCTGGACGACGTACCGCTCCCAGGTGAGTCGCTCGACCCGACCGCCCGAGCGGCCGGCCTCACGCCTGTCGAACACGATGCAGGTGTAGTGCGGGGAGAGCGCGTCGACGAACCCGAGGTCGCGGTAGCGGCCGAAGCTCGTCCAGTTCTCCAGGCTGGAGTCGAAGCCGCCGGGGCTGAACATCAGCAGTGCCGGACCCTGCCCGACGGTCTCGTAGCGGGTCTCGATGCCGTCGATGGTGGCGATGGGCATGGCTGCTCCTAGATCGTGATGCCGCCGCGGATCTGCCGGCCGGCGCGGATGTCGGCGGCGCACGCGCTCAGGGCGTCGTAGGCGAGCCGGCCCACGTTGAGATAGGTGTCAGGCTCGCGGTCGACGTTGGCCGCGTTGTACCCGATGGCCGCCGTGGCCATCCTGATCCGCCCGTCCAGCCACGGCCCACCGCCGAAGCCGCCGAGCACCGGGATCGAGACGGCCGCCACCACCGCCGGCCCGACGACCGGGCCGGAGTTGGTGAAGTTGAGCGCGACGGCTCCGGCCGACTCGAGCCGCTTCGCCTCGGTGACGAGCTCCTCGAGCATGGCGTCCGGCACCTGGACGGCGCTGGCGGCCGAGTACTCGATCCCGTACTTCAGCGCGGTCTGCGGGGTGATGCCGAACTGGGCGAACACCGGGATCCCGGCCCGGGTCACCGCCTCGACCGCCTCGGGGAAGTCGGCCGCGCCGTCGAGCTTGACCAGGTCGACGCCGGCCTCCTTCACCAGCCGGATCGCCGCCTGCACCGCGCGGGCCGGGCCCTCCTGGAGCGGCCCGAAGGGGAAGTCGCAGCTGACCAGCGCCCGGGTGACGCCGCGCCGTACCGCCTTGGCCACGACGAGCATCTCGGCCATCGTGATCTCCAGCGGGTGCGGCTGTCCCCACAGGTTCACGCCGACCGTGTCGCCGACCGAGACGATCTCGACGCCGACCCGGTCGGCGATCCGCGCCATCTGGTAGTCCCAGGCCACCAGGCACACGCTCTTCTCGCCGGCCGCCTTCATGGCCTGCAGCGCGGGAATGGTGACCCGGTCCGCGCCACCCGTCGGGGCGGTCATGCGCGGGTCGCCCGGAGCAGCTCGACCAGGTCGTCCTCCTCGGCCGGCACCAGCAGGATGCGGGCGTAGGGACGCAGCACCGCCAGGGCGTCGTGGATGTGCTGCGCGTCGGTCACGACCAGCCCGGCGGTCATGATGCCGCGGACCTTGCACGCCGCCCCGATGGTGGCGACCGCCTCGGCGTTCGAACCCTCGGTGGCGACCAGCACCACGGTGTTGCTCTCCGCGATCTCTCCGGCCAGCGGGACCCGCTCGCCGGCCATGGTGACCAGGTCGAGTCCCGGGTCGACGGCGGTGTAGAACCTCGCCTGGCCCCAGGTCAGCTCCGAGGCGGACCGCACGATCCGCTCCGCCTCCGGGTCGAGGGCGATGACGCGAGTGTTGCGTGCCGCGGCGAGCGGGTAGTCGATGCGGAACGCGGCCTCCTCGGCCGTCGCGGCACGGGAGCAGGCGCTGACACCAGCGAGGACTGACACGGCGTACCCCTCTCTCAGACGGTGGTCTGCGGAACGCCTGGCTTGGCGATCATGGCCTCGCCGATGCCCTCGACGAAGGACTGGTCCGCCGGCAGTACGACGGCAACCGACCGGACGTGCTGGTCCTGGGGGCGGTTGCCGACCGGCTCCGTGCCGTTCTCGGCCAGGGCCAGCGCGGCCTTGCGGAGCTTCTGCCGGGCTTTGATGATGCCGGCGTCGGTGGCGACCAGGCGCTCCTTGGTCCGGTCGACGATCGGGCCCATCGACTCCTGCAGCGAGGCGTCTTGCAGCGCGATGCCGTGGATGCCGGAATAGGTCTCGCCGCGACGCTGGGCCTCGCGGTCCATCAGGTAGTCGTTGTCCTTGTTGGCCAGGGGGCGGTAGCTGGCGTCGTTCGCGCTGTGCACGCCCTTGCCGGCGCGCATCGCGGCGACCTCGTCCTCGGTCAGCTGCCGGGTCGGGTGGTAGTCGAAGCTGTAGGCCCAGCAGTTCTCGTCGTCGATCGGGACCCAGAAGTGGCCGTGCACCGGGTGGTCGCCGCGCGGCGGGACCATGGTGAAGTTGGGCAGCACCCACGGCGTCACTCGCCAGTAGTAGTGGCCCTCCTCGGCGTTGCGGCGGGCCCCGATGAGCAGGCCGCCCTCGTAGTCGACGACCTCGAAGAACGGCTTGAGGTCGCCCTTGTTGTAGGCGTTGCCCTTCGAGCCCTTGAAGAGCGGGTCGCTGTCCAGGTTGCCCGAGTGCAGGAAGGTGACGTGGCTGGAGTCGATGCCGCCCTCGAGCGCCTGCAGCCAGTTGCACTCCTGCAGTCGCTTGGAGGTGAACGCCTGACCCTCGGGCACGGTGACGAACTCCCACTCCGGCAGCTCCGGCTGCTTCGCCGGGTCGCCGAGGTAGGCCCAGAGCACGTCGCCGCGCTTGACCAGCGGGTAGGAGCGCAGCTTCACGTTGGCGCAGAAGTTGCTGGTCTCCGGCTCGCTGGGGACCTCGATGCACTGGCCGGTGACGTCGTACTTCCAGCCGTGGTAGGGGCAGCGCAGGCCACCCTGCTCGTTGCGGCCGAACCACAGCGAGATGCCGCGGTGTGCGCAGAACTCGTCCATCAGCCCGTAGCGGCCCTCGGAGTCGCGGAACGCGATCAGCCGTTCGGAGAGGATCTTGACCCGCACCGGCGGGCAGTCGTTGGCGGGCAGCTCCTCGGCCAGCAGCACCGGCTGCCAGTAACGACGGAACAGCTCACCCATCGGGGTGCCCGGTCCGGTCTGGGTCAGCAGCTCGTTGATCTCGGTGCGCAGCATCTGGGGTCCTTTCGCCTTTAAGGGAATAACTATCAGACCATTAGCCTGGCGACAATGGGTCTGAGTGGATCGAGGTGGGGGTGAGGTGGGCGCTGCGGTGGGCGCTGGGGTCCGAAGGGGCTATGGCTGCGTCGGCGGTACGTCGACGACCAGGCCGTCAAGCTCGTCGGTGATGGCGATCTGGCAGCTGAGCCGGCTGGTCTCGCGCCGCTCCTCGACGCCCAGGTCGAGCAGGTCGTCCTCGAGTTCTCCGGGGCCGCCGACGAGTTCGCTGAAGTCGTCCCGCACCCAGACGTGGCAGGTGGCGCAGGAGTTGTTGCCGCCGCACTCGCCGACGATGCCGGGGACGCCGTTGCGCACCGCGGCCGACATCACCGACTCGCCGACGGTCGCGTCGACGATCCACTGGTCGTTGTTGACGCTGACGTAGACCACCTTGGGCACTGACAACTCCTTAGATCGGCTAATGGCCTAACCAATATACCAAGAGTGTGACGTGCGTCAACAAGGCGGCACGGAACGCGACGACGCCGGCGCGTACGACGTACGCGCCGGCGTCGGCCCGTTCAAAGGTCAGTTTCGGCTAGAGGTCGAGCTTGTAGCCCAGCCCGCGCACGGTGACGAGGAACTTGGGCTCGCTCGGGTCGGGCTCGAGCTTGGCCCGCAGCCGCTTGACGTGGACGTCGAGGGTCTTCGTGTCGCCGACGTAGTCGCTACCCCAGACCCGGTCGATGAGCTGGCCGCGGGTCAGCACCCGGCCCGGGTTGCGCAGGAACATCTCGAGCAGCTCGAACTCCTTGAGCGGCAGCCGCTGCTCGTTGCCGTCGACGGTCACGACGTGCCGCTCGACGTCCATCCGGACCGGTCCGGCCTCGAGGGTCGCCGGCGCGAGGTCGGGTTCCTGGCCGCGGCGCAGCACGGCGCGGATGCGCGCGACCAGTTCGCGCGGGCTGTACGGCTTGGTGACGTAGTCGTCGGCGCCCAACTCGAGCCCGACGACCTTGTCGACCTCGTCGTCCTTGGCGCTGACCATGATCACCGGCACGGTCGAGGTGGTGCGGATCTGGCGGCACACCTCGGTGCCGGGGATGCCCGGCAGCATGAGGTCGAGCAGCACGATGTCGGCGCCGTTGCGGTCGAACTCCTTCAGCGCGGTGTCGCCGTCCGCGGCGATCGCCACCTCGAAGCCCTCCTTGCGCAGCATGTAGGAGAGCGCCTCGCTGTAGCTCTCCTCGTCCTCGACGACGAGTACCCGGGTCACGGGCGTTCCTCCCTTGTCTTGTCGGAGCTGGTCTTGTCGGACCCGGCGGCCGTGGCGACCGCCTGGTCGGCCCTGGCCGGCAGGTGCTCCGGCAGGGTGAGGGTGAAGGTCGAGCCCTGGCCCTCCACGGACCAGACCCTGACCTCGCCGCCGTGGGTGGCGGCGACGTGCTTGACGATGGACAGTCCCAGGCCGGTCCCGCCGGTGGAGCGGTGCCGGGCCGGGTCGACGCGGTAGAACCGCTCGAAGATCCGGTCGATCTCCTCCTGCGGGATGCCGATGCCCTGGTCGACCACCGAGATCTCGACGGCGCCCTGGTCGGCGCGGGTGCTGACGGAGACGCTGGAGCCGGGGTCGGAGTAGGCGACGGCGTTGGAGACCAGATTGGCCACCGCCGCCAGCACCTGCTCCTCGTTGCCGAAGACCTGCAGCCCCTTGGTGCCACCGGAGATCACGGTGATGTGCTTCTCGTCGGCGTCGATCGCGCTGGTGTCCACGGCGGTGGCGATCACCTTGTCCACGTCGACGGCGACGGGCGCCTCGAGCGGCTCGTCGCCCTGCAACCGGGAGAGCTCGATGATCTGCTGGACCAGCTGGGTCAGGCGCTCGCTCTCGGTCAGCATCCGCCCGGCGAAGCGGCGTACCGCCTCGGGATCCTCGGCCGCGTCGCTGACCGCGTCCGCCAGCACCCGGATCGCGCCGACCGGGGTCTTCAGCTCGTGGGACACGTTGGCCACGAAGTCGCGGCGTACCGCCTCGACACGGCGCTCGCGGGTGCGGTCCTCGACGAGGGCGAGCACGAGCCGCGAGCCGAGCGGAGCGACCCGGGCGGTGACGTGCCGGGCAGGTACGCCGGCCCGGCTCATCACCAGCTCGGTCTCCCGGATCTGGCCGTCGCGGCGGACCTGGTGGACCAGGTCGGCCAGGTCGGTGGAGAGCAGCGACGTACCGCGGACCAGGCCGAGGGCGTAGGCGGGCGCGGACGCCTTCAGGACGGTGTCGTCGTCGTCGACGATGACGGCGCTGCTGCGCAGGACCGAGAGCACCGTCGCCACCTCGGGCGGCACCACCGGCTGCTCCACCGCCGGCATCCGGCTCTGCTGTCGCTCGCTGATGTGCCACGCGAGCGCGGCCGAGCCAGCGACGACGGCGCCGAGCAGCGCGGCGAGGAACGCCTGCGTCGTCGCATCCACGGTCCCAGCGTAAGGCTCCGATTCACCTGGGGTTCGCCATCCGGACCCCGGATCAGACAACGTTCACCCATGGTTCACCCATCAACCCCGAGTGGTCATCTATCCTCCGTACGCTTCGCACCATGCGCTACGCCTTCCATGACCAGCTCGACGGAGTCTTCACCGACCTCGCGGCGATCTGCCGCCGGGTGGAGGAGGCGGTCCGGCTCGCCACCGAGGCTCTCCTGACCGGTACGGCGGACGTCGCCGAGCGGGTGATCAGCGGGGACGTCGAGATCGACCAGGCCCGCGAGCGGGTCGAGGACACCGCGTTCTCGCTGCTCTCGCTGCAGGCCCCGGTGGCCGGCGACCTGCGGGTGGTGGTGGCGGCGCTGCGGATGGTCAGCGAGCTGGAGCGGATGGGCGACCTGTCGGTGCACGTGGCCAAGATCGCCCGACTGCGTACGCCGAACATCGCGGTGCCCGAGCAGGCTCGCCCGATCATCGCCCGGATGGCCGAGGTGGCCGAGGACATGGTGTCCCGCACGGCGGCGATCATCGCCGAGCGCGATGTGGACCAGGCTGCCGAGCTGCGCCGCGACGACGAGGAGATGGACGGCCTGCGCCGGGCCAGCTTCGCCGAGCTGCTCGGCGACGACTGGACCGCGGGGGTGGAGGCGGCCGTCGATGTGGCTTTGCTGGGTCGCTACTACGAGCGCATCGCCGACCACGCCGTCTCGGTGGCCGGCCGAGTGGTCTTCGTCGTCACCGGGGAGACCATGGCCTCCTGACGGGCCTCCCGAGCAAGTCGGCGCTCAGCGGCCCTGGTTGGCGACCGCAGCCGCGGCGGCGGCAGCCGCCTCGGGGTCGAGGTACTCGCCTCCGGCCACGGTCGGCCGGAACTCGTCGTCGAGCCGGTAGACCAGCGGCTGCCCGGTCGGGATGTTGAGCCCGGCGATGTCGGTGTCGGAGATGCCGTCGAGGTGCTTGACCAGCGCGCGAAGGCTGTTGCCGTGCGCCGTGACCAGCACGGTGTGGCCGGCCCGGAGGTCCGGCACGATCGCCTGCTCCCAGTAGGGCACCAACCGCTCGACGACGTCCTTGAGGCACTCCGTACGCGGCACCTCGATGCCGGCATAGCGCACGTCGTCCACCTGTGAGTACTGGTCGTCGTCGGCCAGCGGCGGAGGCGGTACGTCGTACGAGCGGCGCCAGAGCTGGAACTGCTCCTCGCCGAACTTGCGCAGCGTCTCGGACTTGTTCTTGCCCTGCAGCGCGCCGTAGTGCCGCTCGTTGAGCCGCCAGTCGCGCCGGACCGGGATCCAGTGCCGGTCGGCGACGTCGAGTGCGATCGCGGCGGTGTTGATCGCGCGGCGCAGCAGCGAGGTGTGGACGACGTCGGGCAGCAGCCCGGCCTCCGCGAGGAGCCGGCCACCGTTGACCGCCTCCTCACGGCCCTTCTCGGTGAGGGCGACGTCCACCCAACCGGTGGAGAGGTTGAGTGCGTTCCACTCGCTCTCGCCGTGGCGGAGCAGGATCAGTGTCGGCATCAGGCGCCGGGGATCGCGGGCAGGGTCGGGTAGGAGCAGTCGTAGGCGCCCGAGCCGCTGGCGCTGCTCGACTCCTGCGACCCGGCGTTCGCGTTCTTGCCCGAGCCGCTCTGCGGCGCGACCGAGGCGTAGTCGCCGCACTTGGTGACGACCGGGGTCTGGACGACCGCCGAGCTGCCGTCGCTGAAGGTCAGCTTCACCGGCACGATGCTGCCGGCCTTGAAGTCGCCGGTGACGGTGATGCCGCCGACCGACGGGTCGGCCATGTTCACCGCCCCGGTGTCGCCGACGGCGACGGGCGTGAAGTTCTTCGCCGTGAGGTCGTACTTGCTGTCCGGGCCGGCGCTGATCTGGTCCAGCTTGGGGGCGTCGGAGGCGTCGGTGACCGGGTCGGCGGTCGGGTTGAGCGCGATGGTGGCGACGAAGACGCCCTGGCCGTCCTGGGAGGCGACGATCCGGGCGGCGAGCACGCGCAGACCGGTCTTGCCGATGTCGTAGCCGCCGTTGGCGATGACGTTGGGACGGTCGGTCGCGTAGTCGAACCCGCACGAGCTCAGCACCGGCACGGCCAGGCAGAGGAGGCCGGCGGCCAGGGCGAGCTTGCGGCGAAGAGGCGTCGTCACGGGCGACATGCTAGCGGCCGCTGCCGGACCGGTGTTCTCCAGGTTGCCCGTTGGGCCGGTCAGCGCCGCAGACCGACGTCATCGGCGACGTAGAGCAGCGCCGCCGCCACCACCGCGGTGTAGAGGCCGGCCAGGACGAGCAGCCGGGTGGCGCCCATCCGCAGGCCGAGCTTGAGCGGCAGGTAGGTCCAGCCGTCGGCGTTGTCCGCGACCAGGCCCCACAGCGCGCAGAGCACGTGGACGCCGATGCCGAGCAGCGCAGCCAGCCCGACGAGGGCCGGCTGCGGCGGGCCGCCGTGGCTGCCGCCGCCCCAGCCGCCGTAGGAGAGGAACGCCGGGTAGAGCGCGAAGGCCAGTGCCCAGGTCAGCCAGGAGAGCAGGCCGCGGCGCAGGACCACGTTGCCGATCATGCCGACCGCGACCGAGGCCAGATAGCACAGCCCGGAGGCGACCCCGTTCGAGATCGCGAGGGGTACGACGAGCAGCACCGCGCAGCACAGCGCGAACCACACCGTGCCCGCGTCCAGGCGCCCGTCGGCGATCGGCTTGCCCGGCCGGTCGTGGGCCAGGTCGGCTTGCTCGTCGACCAGGTCGTTGTGCCAGCCGAGGACTACCTGCCCGACCAGCACCGTGCCGCCGACCAGCGCGATCTCGCGGGCGGGCCGGCCGTCGAGCGCGGCCGCGGCGGCCAGCACGAGGGCCGTGATCAGGGCATGTCGCGGGTGTGCGGCGCGCGCCAGCAGGAGGGGCGTCCAGTCGCGCAGCCGCCGTCGTCGTACTGCCGGCGCAAGGGCCTGCGAGGGCGACTTCGACATGTGCGAAGTATGCAGGTCAGGGCCAGGAACCACGGGGAGGACGTGGCCCACGCCACAGGCCCGGATCACACCACCGGGCCATATGTCAAGCCCGGATAGGGGCCCTGACCTGCATAAACGCGAAATTCGTCGACTCGAAACCGTGGTAGACTCGGGTGTCTAGGAAGGGGTACCTGACATATGACTTTCACTGTCGGCGAGACCGTCGTCTATCCGAACCATGGGGCAGCCGTCATCGAGGACATCGAGATGCGGACGATCAAGGGCGAGGAACGGCAGTATCTCGTGCTGAGGATCATCGCGCAGCAGGACCTCGTCGTTCGGGTTCCTGCCTCCAATCTCGATCTCGTCGGTGTCCGCGACGTCGTCGACCGTGATGGCCTCGACCGGGTCTTCGAGATCCTTCGTGCTGCTCATGTGGAGGAGCCGACCAACTGGTCGCGCCGCTACAAGGCCAACCTGGAGAAGCTGCACAGCGGCGACGTGAACAAGGTGGCCGAGGTCGTCCGCGACCTGTGGCGCCGTGAGCGCGACCGTGGGCTGTCGGCCGGCGAGAAGCGGATGCTGGCCAAGGCGCGCCAGATCCTGGTCTCGGAGCTCGCGCTGTGCGAGCACACCAACGAGGACAAGGCGGAGGCACTCCTCGACGAGGTCCTCGCGTCCTGATCGCCGAGGACGCAACACCGGCTCTGGGATCCGTGGTCGAGACCGACCGCGGATCCCTGCCGTTTGCGCTCATCCACGGTGAGGCGCTGGTCGCCTGTGCCGCGTGGGCGCTCGGCGAGGCGGGTGTGACGCCGATCGACCTCGCCACCAGCTGGGAGGCCGTGGTCCAGTCCGGTGAGCCGTTCGTGCTGCACGACCCGCTGTGCCCGATGACCCCGGCCGGCTTCATCGCCGCGTGTGTGGAGGCGGCGGTGGCGCGGGAGGCGGTCGTGGTCGGCGTTCGGCCGGTCACCGACACCGTCAAGACGGTCGAGGACGGCCTGGTCGGCCGCACCCTCGACCGCGACGACCTGCTCGCCGTCACCTCGCCGATCGTGCTGCCGCCGGCCGTGGTGGCGGCCCTCGATGACCAGCCCGCCGGCGACTTCGCCACCCTGACCACCGCCCTGGCCGCCCGCTTCCCGGTCACGACCCTGCAGGCCCCTCCGGAGGGGCGTCGGGTCGCGGACCTGGACGACGTACGCCTGCTGGAGGGGCTGACTGCAGCACGGAGGTAGTTCGGGGAGAAACGGTCGCTCTACTGGTGAGTAACCGACCGTTTCTCCCCGAACTACCCCTGCAGGGTGCCGGCCAGCGCCACGTCCTCGGGGAAGGTGACCTTGAGGTTGAGCGCCGTCGACGGTACGGCGGCGATGCGCACCTCGGAGTGCCGCTCCAGGCAGCCGGCGGTGTCGGTGAACTCCTCGCCGGCCTCGGCGGCGGCGTCGTAGGCGCGCAGCAGGTCCGCGGCGCGGAAGGCCTGCGGCGTCTGCACCCCGACCAGCTCCCCCTCGACCGGCGCAAGGGCGCGGGTCAGCAGGTGGCCCAGCGGGGCCGCGGGCAGGGCGCCGCCGTGGACCCGGGCGGCCTCGATGACGGCGGCGTAGAGCTCGGGGGAGGCCAGCGGCCGGGCGCCGTCGTGGATCGCCACCACGTCGACCATGCCCGCCTCGATGTCGCGGCGCAGCACCGCCAGTGCGCGGGCCTCCGAGGCGTGCCGCGTCGCGCCGCCGGCCACGAGCAGCACTTCGCGGTCCCCGAGTATCGGGACCAGCGCCTCGCCAACCGCCTCCTCCTCGCCGGGGCGGGCGACGACCACGATCCGGGCCACGTCCGGGACCGCCAGTGCGGCGGTGACCGAGCGGCCGAGCACGGTGGTGTCGCCCAGGGGCAGCAACACCTTGTTGCGGTCGGCCCCCACCCGAGAGCCGGAGCCGGCGGCGAGGACGACCAGAGCAGCGGGCATGCGCGGAACCCTACTGAGGTGTTAGCACGGCTGTTACACGGCGTAACACCGCAGCGCACTCCCGCCGCCTACGTTCGGGGCGCTATGACACCGCGACGGGGCGCCGGACACACAGCCGAGGACTGGCAGCCGGTGTGCCGGCTGGAGGACCTCGCGGTGGACCGTGGCGCGACGGCGCTGGTGCACGGCCAGTCCGTCGCGCTGTTCCGCACCGCCGACGACCGCGTCTACGCGCTGGGCAACCACGACCCGTTCGCCAAGGCGTCGGTGATCGCCCGTGGCATCGTCGGCCAGCGCGACGGGGTGCCGTTCGTGGCCTCGGCGGCCCACCGGCACGGCTTCGACTTGCGCACCGGGCGGTGCCTGGAGGACGACCACGTGTCGGTGCCGGCGTACGAGGTCAGGATCGTGGCCGGTGTCGTCCAGGTCGGCCGCCGCCGGACGGTCAGCTGAGCAGGACCGCCGTCGCGATCGCGGCGACGCCCTCGCCGCGTCCGGTCAGGCCCAGCCCGTCGGTCGTGGTGGCGCTCACCGTGACCGGGGCACCGGCCGCGTCGGAGAGGGCGCGCTGCGCCTCGGCACGGCGCGGGCCGAGCTTGGGCTCGTTCCCGATCACCTGGATCGCGACGTTGCCGATCTCGAAGCCCGCGGCACGCACCCGGCGGGCGGTCTCGGCGAGCAGCGTGGCGCCGGCCGCACCGGCCGACTCCGGCCGCGCCGTACCGAAGTTCGAGCCGAGGTCGCCCAGCCCGGCGGCGGACAGCAGCGCGTCGCAGGCGGCATGAGCGGCGACGTCGCCGTCGGAGTGGCCCTCGAGGCCGACCGGGGAGTCCGGCCAGGCTAGGCCGGCCAGATGCAGGGGTACGCCGGGGGCGAGCCGGTGCACGTCGGTGCCGATGCCGATCCGAGGTGGGTTCACGATGCTGATCATGCCCGAGGGGCGCTGCGGCACACTGGGGGAGTGACCGAGCCTCGCTGGCAGTGGGCCGCGGCCGGGGTGGTCGCGGGTGGCTCGGGCCTCGCCACCAGCTGGCTGGCCGCCGACGCCCTGCATGTGCGCGCCTCGCCCGTGGTGGCGGTGGCCGAGTGGGTGATCCGACACGTTCCCGGTGGGCTGGCCGAGTCGGCGATCCAGCACCTGGGCCATCGCGACAAGCCGGTGCTGGTCGGCGTGATCCTGGTGGTGCTGGCGATCGTCTTCGCGGTGCTGGGCCTGCTCGGCCGACGGCGCTGGTGGCCGCCGGTGCTGGGCTTCCTGGTCCTCGCCGCGATCGGTGGGTTCGCCGTCGGGGCGGAGAA
Organism: Nocardioides sp.; assembly: GCF_035547795.1. Taxonomy (GTDB): domain Bacteria; phylum Actinomycetota; class Actinomycetes; order Propionibacteriales; family Nocardioidaceae; genus Nocardioides. Next base: position 4,895 of record NZ_DASZUF010000169.1, on the reverse strand, counting down.
GGCCGAGGGCAGCGGCGCCCAGATCGCCGTGGTGGTCGGTCTGCTGACCTGGGTCGGCGCGTTCGGCATCGTCACCGAGCCGCTGCGGATGGAGCCGGCGGGCGACCGGCGCGCGGTGCTGCGACTGGGCCTGGTCGCAGCCGCGGGGGTTATCGTCGCCGTGGTGGCACCGTACGCCGGGCGCGGTCGGCGGGCCGTGGAGGCCGCCCGGGAAGCGCTGCGGCTGACCGAGGTGACGCCTCCCGTCGTACCCGCCGGTGCGGACCTCGGGCTCGCGCAGCCCTGGCTCACCCCGGCGGGCTCGTTCTACCGGGTCGACACCACCATCTCGCCGCCCTCGGTCGATCCCGACGGCTGGCGACTGCGGATCCACGGCATGGTCGACAAGCCGCTCACGCTCACCTTCGCCGACCTGCTGGCACGGCAGCGCACCGAGGCATGGATCACCCTCAACTGCGTCTCGAACCCGGTCGGCGGCGACCTGATCGGCAATGCCTGGTGGAGCGGCGTGCTGGTCCGCTCGCTGCTGGCCGAGGCGGGGGTGCGCGAGGGCGCCGACGCGGTGCTGCAGACCAGCGCCGACGGCTGGACCTGCGGGACGCCGCTGACGGCGCTGACCGACGAGCGCAACGCGCTGCTGGCGGTGGCGATGAACGGCAAGGCCCTGCCCATCGACCACGGCTTCCCGGTGCGCACCATCGTGCCGGGTCTCTACGGCTACGTCAGCGCCTGCAAGTGGGTGGTGGACCTCGAGGTCACCACCATGGACAAGGCGGTCGGCTACTGGATCCCGCTCGGCTGGGCGGCGCAGGGGCCGGTGAAGCTGGCCAGCAGGATCGACCGGCCCGGCTCGGGCGACGTGGTGCCGGCTGGCGACTACACGCTGGCGGGCGTCGCCTGGCAGCAGGAGACCGGGATCGCGAAGGTCGAGGTGTCGGTCGACGGCGGTCCCTGGGTGGAGTGCGACCTGGGCACGGCGCCCGACACCGAGACCTGGGTGCAGTGGAAGGCCGTCGTATCGCTGAAGTCCGGGCACCACTCCGCACAGGTGCGAGCGGTGAACCGCGCCGGAGAGGTGCAGACCGCCGTCCGGACGAGCGAGGCGCCCGACGGCGCCACCGGCTGGCACCGGGTCGACTTCGAGGCTTCGTAGCCGGACGTCTCCTTTCATTAGACTCTCGGGGTGACGTTCCGGCTCTATGACTCAGCGACCCACGAGGTGCGTGACTTCGTGCCCCTTGTCGAGGGCAAGGCGTCGCTCTACGTCTGCGGCCTGACCCCGCAGTCGGAGCCCCATGTGGGCCACCTGCGCTCGGGGGTCAACTTCGACGTGCTGCAGCGCTGGCTGCGGCACAGCGGCTACCAGGTGACGTTCATCCGCAACATCACCGACATCGACGACAAGATCCTGGCGAAGTCGGCCGAGCAGCGCAGGCCCTGGTACAACCTCGCCTACGACGTGCAGCGCTCGGTGACGCACGCCTACGAGCTGCTCAACGTCGCCCCGCCGACCTACGAGCCGCTGGCCACCGGTCACATCCCCGAGATGGTGGAGCTGATCGCCGAGCTGGTCGAGCGTGGTCACGCCTACCAGGCACCCGACGGCTCGGGCGACGTCTACTTCGACGTGCGCAGCTGGAAGCCGTACGGCGAGCTCACCGGGCAGGCCGTCGAGGACATGGAGGCCGCCGCTGACGCGGACCCGCGCGGCAAGCGGGACCCGCGCGACTTCGCCCTCTGGAAGGGCCGCAAGGACTCCGAGCCGGCGACCGCGTCGTGGCCCTCGCCGTGGGGCCGCGGGCGGCCGGGGTGGCACATCGAGTGCTCCGCGATGGCCGGCAAGTACCTCGGCCCGGCGTTCGACATCCACGGTGGCGGGCTCGACCTGCGCTTCCCGCACCACGAGAACGAGCAGGCCCAGTCCCGCGCGGCCGGGCGCGACTTCGCGTCGTACTGGATGCACAATGCGTGGATCACCACCGCCGGCGAGAAGATGAGCAAGTCGCTGGGCAACTCGCTGACCATCCCGGCGGTGCTGGAGCGCTTCCGCGGCATCGAGCTGCGCTACTACCTGGTCTCGACGCACTACCGCTCGCACGTGGAGTTCAGCTTCGACGCACTCGAGGAGGCGGCGGTCGGCTTCGCCCGGATCGAGGGCTTCCTGGAGCGCGCGGGCGCGGCCGGCGCGGGCGTCGTCCCGGACGAGTTCGCCGCGGCGATGGACGACGACCTCGGTACGCCGGCGGCCGTCGCCGTCCTGCACGAGACCGTCCGCGAAGGCAACCGCAAGCTCGCCGCGGGCGAGTCCGCGGCGGCGGAGGCGGCGGCCGTGACGGCGATGCTCGACGTACTCGGCCTGGACCCGGCCGATCCCGCCTGGGGCGGCTCGGGCGACGGCGACGGGAAGGCGGCGGCGGCCGTCGGCGCCCTGGTCGCCGGTCTGCTGGAGCAGCGCGCGGCCGCCCGGGCGGCGAAGGACTGGGCCCGCGCCGACGAGATCCGCGACCAGCTCAAGGCGGCCGGGATCGAGCTCGAGGACACCCCCGACGGACCGAAGTGGAGCCTGGCGTGAGCGGCCGCTGCATGCTCGTCGAGGTAGGCAGCCGAACCAGCACATCCCGTGCGGAGTTCCACCAGGGAAGTGTCGGTTGCCCTGCGTACCTCGACGAACCAACACGAGCCAGGAGGCCCTGATGGCGGGCAACAGCCAGCGCCGCGGCGCGATCCAGAAGTCGAACAAGAAGGGCGCGACCGTCGGCTCCGGCGGTCAGCGCCGACGCGGGCTGGAGGGCAAGGGCCCCACGCCGAAGGCGGAGGACCGGCCGTATCACAAGGCCTACCGCAGCAAGCAGCTCGCCGAGCGCAGCGCCTCCAAGCGGCAGGGCGGTGCCGGCGGGCAACGTAAGCGCGGCACCGGCGACGCCGAGTGGATCATCGGCCGCAACCCGGTCGTCGAGGCGCTGCGCGAGGGCGTCCCGGCCAACGCGGTCTACGTCGCCGAGGGCGCCGAGCGGGACGGCCGGCTGCGGGAGGCGTTCCAGCTCGCCGCCGAGCTCGGCATCGGGCTGCTCGAGGTGGCCAAGCCCGAGCTGGACAGGCTGACCGGGTTCAACGGGCACCAGGGGCTGGCGGCGCGGGTGCCGGCGTACGAGTACGCACACCCCGGCGACCTGCTCGACCGGGCCTCCGACGAGGGCGAGGACGCGCTCATCGTCGTACTCGACCATGTCACCGACCCCCGCAATCTGGGGGCAGTGGTGCGCAGTGCCGCGGCGTTCGGCGCGCACGGCGTGGTCATCCCCGAGCGGCGCGCGGCCGGCATGACCGCCGCCGCGTGGAAGACCTCGGCCGGAGCGGCCGCGCGGATTCCGGTCGCGCAGGCGGTGAACGTGACGCGGGTGCTCAAGGAGTACCAGGACGCGGGCTGCCAGGTGATCGGCCTCGACATGAACGGCGACCTGTCGCTGACCGACATCGCCGAGGTGGCCGACGGGCCGCTGGTGATCGTGGTCGGCGCCGAGGGCGGCGGCCTGTCCCGCCTGGTCGCCGAGACCTGCGACCGGATCGTGTCGATCCCGATGGCGAACGCCGTCGAGTCGCTCAACGCCGGCGTCGCCGCCTCGGTGACCCTCTACGCGGTCGCGCAGGCGCGCGCCTAGACTCCTGCGTCGGCGGGCGTGGCGAGCGCCTCGTCGGGCCGGCTCAGCAGGACCGAGTCCATGTAGTCGCGGGCGGCGTCGAGGAGCTTGACGCTGTGGCCCGCTCGTTCGGAGAGGTACCAACGGTGCACCAGGATCTCGTGGAAGATCTCCGCCGGCTCCAGCTTGCCGCGGGCGGTCTCGGGGATCATCGCCACGATCGGCTCGTAGATCTCCTTCAGCCAGCGCTGGGCGACGACCTCGCGGGAGAGTCCGCCCAGATCGCGTGAGGCGGTGTACGCCGCGATGTCGTTGAGCATCCGGCGGGCCTGCTCATCCTCGGCCTGGATGCCGGTCAGGCCGCGCAGCGTGCGCTGGTGGTGGCCGAGCTCGACGACCCGGGGCCGCAGCATCACGGTGTCGCCGTCGTAGTCGGTGACGATGTCGAGCTCCTCGACGTCGAAGCCGAGGTCGTTGAGCCGCTCGATGCGGCGCTCGATCTGCCACATCTCGCCGACGGGGAAGCGGGTCTCGGCGGTCAGCTCATCCCACAGCGCCTCGTAGCGGTCGCGCAGCTGGGCCACCACGCCCTCCACCGGGAAGTCGGCCGGCAGGGCGCCGCTGGCCTCCAGGTCGAGGATCTCGGCGTACACGTTCTCCGCGGCGACCTCCAGGTCGTAGGCACGCATGCGATCCGAGATCGAGGCGCGCAGCTCGCCGGTCTCGGCGTCGACCAGGTAGGCGGCGAAGCCGCCGGCGTCGCGGCGGAAGAGCACGTTGGAGAGCGACACGTCGCCCCAGTAGAAGTCGGTCAGGTGCAGCCGGACCAGCAGCACGACCAGCGCGTCGATGATCCGGGGCAGGTCGTCGGCGGTCAGGCCGTGCTCGAAGAGGCTGCGGTAGGGCAGCGAGAAGCGCAGGTGCTCGGTGAGCAGCGCGCTGGGCAGCTCGTTGCCCTGCTCGTCCTCGCGGCCGGTCACCACCGCCTGCGGCACCACCGCGGGCACGCCCAGCCGCTGTAGGTCGCGCAGGGTGCGGTACTCGCGGAACGCGATCGGCTCCTGGGTCTCCTTGACCGCGTAGATCCGGTCGCCGAGCCGGACGATCCGCACGACGTGGCGAGACAGGCCCCGCGCCAGGGGTACGACGACGTCGTCGGGCCACTCCTCGAGCGGCGTCGACCAGGGCAGCGTCACGATCGCGGGATCGGGGCGACTGGCGACGATGCGCAGTGCCATGGCTCAAGCCTAGGGGAGC
>NZ_DASZUF010000168.1:0-8041 GCF_035547795.1 Nocardioides sp. | reverse complement strand
GGCCAAGGCGGCCGAGGCGGCCGCGCTACGCGAGGCAGCCGAGCAGGCCGCCGCGGCGCACTCCGTGGCCCGTGGCGAGGCGGAGAAGGCGGCCGCCGAGGCCGCGCTGCGCGCCGCGGAGGCGCACGGCGCCCGGCAGCGGGCCGAGGAGGCGGCGCAGGCCCGGGCCGATGAGACCGAGCAGGCCCATGCCGACCGGATCGCCGCCGAGCAGAACGCCGCCCAGGCACACGCCGACCGCCAGGCCGCCGAAGAGGCGGCCGCCGAGCACGCCGCCACCGCCGCGCGGGCCCACGACCTGCGCACGGACGCCGAGCACAACGCCGAGGAGGCGCACACCGCCCGGCGGGCGGCCGACCTGGCCGCCCAGGAGCACGCCGAGCTGGCCGACCAGGCGCATCTCGCCCGCATCGAGGCCGAGCAGGCCGCCGCCGAGCGCGCCCGCGAGGCCGAGGAGGCGCACGCCGCCCGGCTCGCCGCCGAGTCGCATGCCCAGGAGGCGATCGAGCAGGCCCACGCCGCGACCGCCGAGGCGCACGGCCAGCGCGCCGAGGCCGAAGCGGCCGCCCACCAACAGGCGCTCGCCGCCGGCCAGGCCGCCGCTGCCGAGCAGGCCGCGATCGCGCGCGCCGAGCAGGCCGCGGCCGACGCCCAGGCCGCCCACCAGGCCGCGCAGGAGCGTGCCCGCGAGGCGGAGGAGGCACACGCCCGGGCGGCCGAGCACGCCGAGGCAGCCAGCACCGCCCACCAGGCGCGTACGACAGCGGAGCAGGCCGCCGAGCAGGCTCACACCGCCCGTGCGGAGGCCGAGGCCAGCGCAGCCGAGGCGCACCAGCGGGCCGAGGCCTCGGCGAGCCAGCGGGCCGAGGCCGAGGAGCGCACCGCCGCCACCCTGGCCGCGACCGCGGCCGCCGCCGAGGAGTCGCAGCAGAAGGTCGAGGAGGCCCACGCCGCCCGCGTCGCCGCCGAGGAGGCGGCCGCCGAGGCCGCGCGGCTGCGCGCCGAGGCCGAGGCGCGGGTCGAGCAGCTGACCATCGACCGGCAGGCGGTCGAGGCGTCGATCCGCCACCACACCGAGTTGGTCGAGCAGGCCCTCCAGGAGCGCCTGGCCGCCGAGCGCCGGGTCGCCGAGCTGGCCAGCGAGCTGGCCGACCTGCGCGAGAAGGTCGTCGCCACCATCCGGGACAAGGGTTCCAAGCGCAGCCTGCAGGCGCTGGAGCTGGCGGTCGCTGCCGCCCCGACGCCGGCCCAGCCGGCCGCTCCGCCCGAGCCGCAGACGCGCGCACCCGAGCCGCGGGTGGAGACCAAGAGCGCATGGGCGCTGGCCGCCGAGTTGGCTCAGACCGGTCAGATCCCCAAGCTGACGCCCGACGTACTGCGTGCGATGGACGAGAACGGCGGCCGCGCCGCCCTCGACGCGGCCGCCCCGGACGAGCAGCCCGAGACCGACGTCCGCAGCTTCACCCCGGAGAACCGGCTGGGTCTGCTCACCGCCGGGGAGGTGACGGTCAGCGACGATGGCGTGCTCGACGTGCGCAAGGGCAGCAGGACGTTCCGCTTCGACCTCTACGACACGGCCACGGAGGTGGCGGTGCACGGCAAGCCGACCAGCCGGCGGTGGCGGGTGGAGTTCCGCAACGCCGAGCACGCCGTGGCCGTCGACGCCAAGATGGTCGACGCCGAGGCGTTCACCCGCGAGCTGCAGCGCTGGCGTCCCGAGGCGATCTAGCGGCGATCCAGCGGCGATCTAGCTCAGAGATTGGCCTTGAGCACGGCGGCGATCTCGCTCGCCGCCGCCTTCGCGGTCCGGCCCGCCCCGACGACGTTGAAGAACCCGTGGATCTGGTCGGAGAAGCGCCGCTTCTCCACCTTCACGCCGGCGTCCTCCAGCCGGCGCGCGTAGGCCTCGCCCTCGTCGCGCAGCGGGTCGAAGCCCGCGGTGGCGACGTACGCCGGCGCCACGTCCTCGGGGATCTCCGCATACGCCGGCGAGAGCCGGGGGTCGCGGTGGTCGGTGCCGGCCGGCACGTAGTTCTGCTCGGCCAGACGGATGAAGCCGCTGGTCAGGTAGAACCCCTCGGCGAACATCCGCCGGCTCTCGGTCTCGGCGTCCATGTCGGTGACCGGGTAGATCAGCAGCTGGAAGGCACACCGCTCGCGCGCGTGCAGCGCGACACCGGCGGCGAGGTTGCCGCCCGCCGAGTCGCCGCCCACGCCGATGCGGGCCGGGTCGGCGCCCAGCTCGGCGGCGTGGCCGACCGCCCAGTCGAAGGCGGCCACCGCGTCGTCGTACGCCGCCGGGAAGGGTGCCTCGGGCGCGAGCCGGTACTCCACCGACAGCACCCGCGCGCCCGACCTCTCGGCCAGGTGGCGGCAGGCGGCGTCGTAGCCGACGATGTCGCCGTAGATGAACCCGCCGCCGTGCAGGTAGACCAGCAGCGGACCGACCGCCGGCGCGCCGGTCGGGATGTAGAGCCGGGCCGGCATGCCGGCCACGTCGAGGGTGCGCACCGAGCCGATCCGCTGGGTGCCGCCGACGAGCAGCGTCTGGTGCAGCAGCGCCGCACGGCCCTTCGGAATCGGCAGCGTGGACGGGTCCGGCTCCCCCATCAGCTCGCTGAGACGCAGCATCAGCTGCGTGTCGACAGCGAGGGTCTGGCCGTCGAGCACCACCGGCCGTCCGGCCAGACGGCGCTGCAGCGCGGGCGGGAGGTTCATGGCGGCGACGAAGCCGAGCTTCTGCACCGGGTTCACTGCGGGCTTGCGACTCACATCGCACGAACCTACCCCGTAGTAGCACCCGCTGTCCCGAAGAGGTCGCACGACACCTGCCGTTCACCAGCCGGTGCCACACTGGCCGAATGACGCTCGAGCGCACCGATCGGAGCACCGACACCGCGACCCTGGAGACGGTGCCGGACCGGGAGTACGACTGCGACCCGGTCTACCTGCCCGACCACGACGCACTGGCGGCGGTGGAGAAGTACGAGGACCGGTTCCTGGACCGTGAGCTGTCCTGGCTGCGGTTCAACCAGCGGGTGCTCGAGCTGGCCGAGGACCCCTCGCTGCCGCTGCTGGAGCGGGTCCGTTTCCTGGCGATCTTCACCAGCAACCTGGACGAGTTCTTCATGGTCCGGGTGGCCGGTCTCAAGCGCCGCATCGCCGCCGGGCTGGCGGTGCGCGCGGCCAGTGGGCTGATGCCGCGCGAGGTGCTGGAGCTGATCTGGCGCACCACCCGGCAGCTCTCCGAGCGGCACGCCTCGGTCTTCCGCAACGAGATCGTCCCCGCACTGGAGTCGGAGGGGATCGCGCTGGTGCGCTGGACCGACCTCACCGACGAGGAGGTCAAGTACTGCAAGAAGATGTTCAAGGAGCGGGTCTTCCCGGTGCTGACGCCGCTGGCCGTCGACCCGGCGCACCCGTTCCCGTACATCAGCGGCCTCTCCCTCAACCTCGCCGTCCTGATCCGGGACCCGAAGTCGGGTAAGGAGCACTTCGCCCGGGTGAAGGTGCCGCCGATCTTCACCCGCTTCGTGCCACTGGGGCAGAACCGGTTCGTGCCGCTCGAGGACATCATGAAGGAGCGGCTCTCCAAGCTGTTCCCGGGCATGGAGATCCTCGAGGTGCACACCTTCCGGGTCACCCGCAACGAGGACTTGGAGGTCGAGGAGGACGACGCCGAGAACCTCCTCACCGCGCTGGAGAAGGAGCTGCTGCGCCGCCGCTTCGGCCCGCCGGTGCGGCTCGAGGTCGAGGAGTCGATCAGCGACTCGGTGCTCGACCTGCTCATCTCCGAGCTCGGCATCTCCGAGCAGGAGGTGTTCCGGCTGCCCGGTCCGCTCGACCTGCGCGGACTGCACGGCATCGCCGACATCAACCGCGAGGAGCTGAAGTTCCCGGCCTTCGTGCCGACCACCCACCGCCGTCTGGCCGAGGTCGAGTCGGCGGCACCGGTGGACGTGTTCAAGGCGGCCCGGCGGGGCGACGTACTCCTGCACCATCCCTACGACAGCTTCGCCACCAGCGTGCAGCGCTTCCTGGAGCAGGCCGCCGCCGACCCGCACGTGCTGGCCATCAAGCAGACGCTCTACCGCACATCGGGCGACTCGCCCATCATCGACGCCCTCATCGACGCCGCCGAAGCCGGCAAGCAGGTGTTGGTGCTGGTCGAGATCAAGGCCCGTTTCGACGAGCAGGCCAACATCCGCTGGGCGCGGAAGCTGGAGCAGGCCGGCTGCCACGTGGTCTACGGCCTGATCGGGCTCAAGACGCACTGCAAGCTGGCGCTGGTGGTCCGCGACGAGCCGGACGGCATCCGGCGCTACACCCACATCGGCACCGGCAACTACAACTCCAAGACCGCCCGGATGTACGAGGACCTCGGCCTGATCACCACCGACGAAGCGATCGGCGAGGACGTCGCGCACCTGTTCAACAACCTCTCCGGCTGGTCCTCCAGCCCCACCTACGAGGAGCTGTTGGTCGCACCGCTCACCGTGCGCAGCGGGCTGATCGAGCGGATCCACGCCGAGATCGCGCACCACCAGGCCGGTCGCCCGGCGCGGATCCGGATCAAGGTCAACTCGCTGGTCGACGAGGCCGTCATCGACGCCCTCTATCTCGCCTCCCAGGCCGGCGTGCCGGTGCAGCTGCTGGTGCGGGGGATCTGCGCGCTGCGCCCCGGCGTACCGGGCCTGTCGGAGACGATCGAGGCCCGCTCCATCCTCGGCCGGTTCCTGGAGCACTCCCGGGTGTTCTGGTTCGAGAACGGCGGCGACCCGACCGCCTGGATCGGGTCGGCGGACATGATGCACCGCAACCTCGACCGCCGGGTGGAGGCGCTGGTGCGGATGCCCACGCCGGACCTGGTCGAGCGGATCGACAACCTGCTGACCCTCTGCTTCGACGAGAACACCTCCGCCTGGATCCTCGGCGCGGACGGCGAGTGGAGCCGCAACAGCGGCACCGTCCACCTCCAAGAGGAGCTGATCGCACGCCAGCGCCGGCAGCGCCGGGGCCCGGCGTGACGCTCCACCCGTACGGCGGCACTTGCGCCCGTCGCTGCGCCCTCGCCTAGCATGTGGGGCGTTCTTCTCCTACACGCCAGGAGTTCTCCGTGCGTTTGCGCCTCCGTCCGGTCGACACCTCGTTCTACGACCTGTTCACCGAGTCCGCCCAGCACCTGGTGGTCGGGGCGGACCTGCTCGCCGAGATGCTCGGTGACGACGCCGACCATCCCGATGTCGCCAAGCGGATGCGTGAGGCCGAGCACGCCGCCGACGAGACCACCCACGCGATCGTGCGCCGGGTGAACTCGACGTTCGTCACGCCGTTCGACCGCGAGGACATCTACGCGCTCGGGTCGCAGCTCGACGACATCATGGACGCGATGGACGAGGTGGTCGACCAGATCCTCGTCTACGAGGTCAAGGTGCTGCCGCCGGAGCTGTCCGACCAGGTCGCCGTACTCCAGCGATGCGCCGAGCTGACCGCCGAGGCGATGCCGAAGCTGCAGTCCATGCAGTCGCTGGAGGAGTACTGGATCGAGATCAACCGGCTGGAGAACCAGGGCGACAAGAACCACCGCCGCATCCTCGCCAAGCTCTTCTCGGGTGAGTTCAAGGCAATGGAAGTGCTCAAGCTCAAGGACATCGTGGAGTCCCTCGAGGACGCGATCGACGCCTTCGAGAAGGTCGCCAACATCGTCGAGCAGATCGCCGTCAAGGAATCCTGAGTGACACTCGCGATCCTGCTCGCGGTCGTCGTCATCGCGCTGGCCTTCGACTTCACCAACGGGTTCCACGACGCCGCCAACGCGATCGCCACCTCGGTCTCCACCCGGGCGCTGACCCCGCGCGTGGCGCTGGTGCTGGCGGCGGTGATGAACTTCGTCGGCGCGCTGCTCGGCCAGGAGGTCGCGCACACCGTCTCCGACACGCTCGCGCTCTCGGCCGGCCACACCCGGCACGCCCTGGTGATCGTGCTGGCCTCGCTGGTCGGCGCGATCGTGTGGAACCTCATCACCTGGTACTTCGGGCTGCCCTCCTCGTCCTCGCATGCGCTGATCGGCGCGCTGGTCGGCGCGGCGCTGGCGTCGGGATCGGCGTACGCGTCCGTGCACTGGAGCACCATCTGGGACAAGGTGATCATCCCGATGGTGGTCTCGCCGGTCGTCGGCTTCATCCTCGCCTTCGTCGTGATGATGGCGATCCTGTGGATCTTCCGTCGGCGCAACCCGCACCGCGTCTACCGCGGCTTCCGGATGATCCAGACGGTCTCGGCCGCGGCACTGGCCCTCGGCCACGGCCTGCAGGACGCGCAGAAGACGATGGGCGTGATCTTCATGGCGCTGGGCGTGGCCTACCCGGCGACGTACAGCGGCGACAAGCTGCCGCTGTGGGTCGTGCTGTGTGCCGCCTCGGCGATCTCATTGGGCACCTACTCCGGCGGCTGGCGGGTGATGCGCACCCTGGGTCGCCGGATCATCCATCTCGACCCCGCCCGCGGCTTCTCCGCCGAGGCGGTCGGCGCGGCGGTGCTCTACACCACCGCGTTCGCGTTCAAGGCGCCGATCTCGACCACTCACACGATCACCTCCGCGATCATGGGGGCCGGCGCCACCCAGCGCTTCAACGCGGTGCGTTGGGGCGTGGCGGGCAACATCGTCGCCGGTTGGGTGCTCACCTTCCCGGCCGCGGGCCTCGCCGCCGCCGCGTCGTACGAGGTCCTGCGGGTGCTCTTCGGGGTGTGATGCCGCGGGCTTCGCCCGGCGTGGCAGGTGGCTTCGGCCGGGGCCCGGTAGTGCCGGGGCCCGGTAGTTCGGGGAGAAGCGGTCGGTTTACTGGCCAGTAATGGACCGTTTCTCCCCGAACTACCCCGACTTCACGCCTGATCGCTTCGGCAATCGGGCTGAGGATGACTGCTCAGGCGGCACGCCCGGGAAGCCAGCGACGACGCTGCTCCTCGGTGAGTGCGCGGCGCTGGGCGACCGTCATGGTGGGGACCCACCAGGCCGGCGGCTCGGCGGTCCAGCGGCGAGGGTTCCGGCGCGCACGCTGACGCGCATCCAGCGTCCGCTGCAGGAAGGCGGTCGGATCCGGTCGATCTGCCGCGGTCATGGTCACGTACTCGAGTCCGATACGACGGAACGCCGCCTCACGCGCGATGTCACGGTCGCGCCGTCGTCGGAGAAGATGAAGCGCGCCGTCGTACTCCCCCGCGATGCCGCCTTCGAGGTCGATCAGATCGGGCGTGCCGACGAAGTTGCCGTCCAGGTCGAACACCGGCTGGTTGCAGCGAACCCGAGTCATCCCGAGGTCGATCAGCCACAGCAGACGCATCTCTGTCTCCATCGGCGACCAGACGTTCTCGTCGGCGAGCTGGATCGCGCGTCGGCACTGGTCGATGCCGGTCCAACCGCACAGATAGGGCATCGCGTAGGCCCATGCCTCCTCGATCGACACCAGGTCGGCCGCCGCGGCCAGATCCAGATGCCGTACCGCGGAGCGCAGGTCCGGGGCGAAGCGCATCTCGAAGCACACCGCCCTGGGGAGCGTCGTGCAGGGGAGCTCCTCCACGACCGTCAGGTCCTTCGGCGCAAGCTGCTCCTCCGAGATCAGCAATCCGGCCCGAGGAGCGAGACAATGGTCTGGCACCACCACGGGGATCGGCCTGGTCGCGTCGTCGTACCAGCCGACACCGGACCATCGGAGCGCCGCCCACCCCGTGATGGCGCCGTGTGCCGGCAACACGGAGGCGGCCTCCACGATCCGCTGGTCGACATCGGTGGCGTCGACCCAGCTCGGCACGTAGCGCCCGTGCGCGACGCGGCGCCAGCGCCGACCACGCGCCTGCCGAGGGGTCGGGCCGCCTACCCCCGATCGATCCAGCGTCACCGGGCGCACCAGTCCGGGCCGCGCGGTCGAGAAGGCCGGCGGCGCGAAGTGCTTACGTCGCGGTGCCACCCCGACAGCGTGGCGCAGATCCACCGAGAGTGCGTCCGGTCATCCACAGGCAGGGCGACCAGTGGGTAGTTCGGGGA
>NZ_DASZUF010000167.1:0-14985 GCF_035547795.1 Nocardioides sp. | reverse complement strand
GCCCCCGGCGCTGGGCAGCAGCAGCCGTTCTACTGGTTCGTCATCGCGATCCGGGTGCTCGGGGAGCTCTACCTGGTGGGCATCGTGGTGCGCGACCTGCTCCGGCCCGAGCACGACCCGGTCCGGCTCGACGAGGAGCCTCAGTCGACGGCGATCTCGTCGAACGTCGTGGTGGTGTAGCGCACCCGCAGCTCCAGCCGGTCCCCCACCTGCGGCGGCTCGCTGCCGCGCGGGAGCAGCAGCATCGAGGCCTGCATGTGCGGCGGCTCGGCGAAGACGAGCTGCTGACCCCGCCAGAAGTACGGCGACCTGACCACGCCCACCGCATCGAGGCCACCCCGGGCGGCCGTGGCGGCGCGAGCACGCAGCGAGGTGTCGCCGGTCGGCGCGGTCAGACCCAGTCCGTGCGCGGTGCCGCCGGCCGCGATCACCAGGTGACCGGCCCGCAGCGCGCTGCGACCGCGATAGCCGAACCGATCCCCGCGGCCGATCGGATGGACGTCCTGCACCGTCGCCGTCACGCTCAGCGCGCCGCGGTCGCCCAGCCACAGCCGGGTGCCGACCCGCGGGCGGATGGCGACGTCGGCGTACCGTCCGCGCAGGGTGGCCAGCTCCGCAGTGGTGAGGTGGCTGACCCAGACTGTGCCGAGCCCGGCGCCGATGACGTCGTCCATGAGCGCCGTCGCCTCGGCGAGGTTGGCACCGGTGGCCGCCATCGGCAGGTGGATCGCGACGCCCTCGACGTGTGCCCGGGCGCGGGCCAGCGCGGCCAGGGACCACAGGTCGTGCGCGGAGAGCCCGTGCCGTCGCATGGACGTCATCCGCTCCAGTACGACGCGGGCGCCGGGCTGACGCGCCAGCAGATCGCCCAGGTCGGCCGGGCGCGAGACGGTGTGGATCACCCGACGATGCAGCGCGGGATCCAACGGCGGCTCGTACGGCCGCCACGGTGTCAGCACCAGCAGGTCCCCGGAGAAGCGGGAGGAGACCTCGGGCAGCTCGGCGTAGGTGCCCACGGCCAGCACGTCGCTGCCCAGCCAGTCGGCGCGCCGGGCGAGTCGGCCGAGGGTGAACCCGTAGCCGTTGCCCTTCGCGACCGGCACCAGTCCCGGGGTGTCCTCCACCACGCTGCGCAGGTGGGCGCGCCAGCGCTCGCCGTCGACGGTCAGCCGCAGGCTCATCGCGCGCGCCTCTTCATGTAGGCGTCGAACGCCCGGTAGATCGCCGGGCGCAGCGGCAGGTCCCACTCGCCGACCCGTTCGACGGCTCGGCCGCCGGTGCCGACCTTGAACTGGATCAGGCCGACATGGGAGTCCTCGGTGTCGAGGGTGGGGGTGATGCCGCGCAGGTCGTAGACGTCGCAGTCCTCGGCGAGGGCGGTGCGGATCATGGCCCATTGCAGGGCGTTGGAGCCGCGCACCTCGCGCTTCGCGGTGGAGGAGGCACCGTAGGAGTACCAGGCGTATCGGCCGACCTCGACCAGGATGGTGGCGGCGACCAGGTCGCTCTCGTGCCGGGCGAGGAAGAGCCGAATCCGGCGGGGGTCCTCGGCGGCCATCGCGGCGAACATGGTCTGGAAGTAGGACAGCGGGCGCGGGGTGAAGTGGTCGCGCTCGGCGGTGTGGACGTAGAGGTCATGGAACGCCGCCAGATCCGTGGCCTGCTCGCCGCGGCCGGTCGAGACGGTCACCTCGACGCCTTCCTTGGCGGCCTTCTTGATGTTGCGGCGCCACAGCTGGTTCATGCCGGCCAGGACCTCGGCCTCGGTCCTGGCCGCACCGTTGGGATGCCGCAGCGGGATCTCGAAGGTGTACTGGGGTTGGCCGGCGCCGAAGCCGTCCTCGGGCGACTGCAGTCGCCAGCCGGCGGCGCGCAGCTGGCTGACCACCCGGGCGCCGACCGGGTCGCGGCCCGTGGGCGGCAGGTCCGCCAGCCGCTGGACGGCCCCGTCGGCGATGCCCTCCTTCACCTGGGTGGCGCTCCAGCAGGCGGTGCGGACCGGTGGACCCATCCGGATCCCGAACGCGCCGTGGCGCCGGAGGTAGTCGGTCAGCGGGTCGAGCCAGGTGGCGATGTCGCCGGACCAGTCGGCGACCGGTCCCTCGGGCAGGTAGGCCAGGGTGTAGCGCTTCAGCCGCGGCACCGGCCGGTGCAGCACCAGCACCGCCCCGACCAGGTCGCCGTCCTCGAACAGACCCAGCGACTCCGCCCGCCACTCCGTCTTGACCCGGCCCCACGCCGGCGTCTGCAGGAAGCTCACCCACGGCCGGCCCTCGATGCTTCGCCCCTCCAGGAACTCCAGGTGCTGCTGGGCAGGCAGGGGCCGCACGGTGACGCTCACCCGCCGAAGGTTACCCGCGGAGCATCGGTGCCATGTGCGGGTGCCGTGCCGCCAGTGCCGTGGACGACGACTTCGGCGCCCCGCAACGACAGGCAAATGGCCGCAAAGCCGCAGGGAGCCATGCGCCGCCATACGCACCCATACGCAGCCGCGCCGATCCACGCCGATCACGGGGTGTGACCAAGTACGACGTTTTGCTGCTCCGGCCGCCCGACACCGGGATGACAGCACATCGCTGTGCCGCAGATCTGCGCCAAGAACGTTCCTGCCCACCGCGGGCTCCCACGCGCCCGCTGACCTGCAGAGGTTCCCCATGTCTTCGACCCTGCTGGTCCGCCCTGCCCAGGGGCGGACGGCCTCGTCGCGGCCCGACAGCCTGCTGCCGAGCCCACCGACGGCCCGCGAGAAGTACTCCTATCTCGGCCCGCAGCGACGCTGGCTGATGCTGATCCAGGCGCTGTCGTTCACCCTGATCGCCTACAGCGTCTTCCGGTTCGCCACCGCCGACATCCGCTTCATCCTCTTCCTCGTCCCCGTCACGCTGTACGCCGTCACCCTGGCGGTCAGCCTGCTGTCGGGCACGCACCGTCGCCGGGTCAGCCTCGACTCGCACCTGGAGAAGGTCGGCCGCTGGAGCCCGGCCGTGACACCCAGCGTCGACGTCTTCCTGCCGACCGCGGGCGAGTCGCTCGAGGTCCTGGCGAACACCTACCGACACGTTGCCGCGCTGGAGTGGCGCGGCACCCTCGCCGTCCACGTCCTCGATGACGGCGCCCGCAGCGAGGTGCGTGAGCTGGCCCAGCGCCACGGGTTCGTCTACCACACCCGGCCCGACCGCGGTCGGCTGAAGAAGGCGGGCAACCTGCGCTACGGGTTCGAGCACTCCGAGGGTGACCTGATCCTGATCCTGGACGCCGACTTCGTGCCGCGGCCGGACATGCTGCTGGAGCTGGCGCCGTACTTCGACGACCCCAGCGTCGGGATCGTCCAGTCGCCCCAGTACTTCGACACCCACGACCCGGCGATGGGCTGGCTGCAACGCTGCGCCGGCGCCACCCAGGAGCTGTTCTATCGCTTCGTGCAGCCCTCCCGGGACCGGGTCGGCGCCGCGATCTGCGTCGGGACCTGCGCGATCTACCGGCGCTCGGCGCTGGACCAGGTCGGCGGCTACGCCCAGATCGGCCACTCCGAGGACGTCCACACCGGCGTGAAGCTGTTGCGCGGCGGATTCCAGCTGCGCTACGTGCCGGTGCTGGTCGCCCAGGGGCTGTGCCCCGACACGCTGCCGGCGTTCCTCAACCAGCAGTACCGCTGGTGCACCGGCTCGATGTCGCTGCTGGCGGACAAGGCATTCCACAACGAGCCGGCCATCCGCGGCCGACAGAAGCTCTGCTTCTGGGCCGGATTCCTCTACTACATCTCGACCGCCGTGAACGCCGTGGTCGCGCCGCTGCCGGCGCTGTGCATGCTGTGGCTGCGCCCGGAGTGGGTCAAGCCGCAGAACTCGGTGTGGCTGCTGGGTGCGCTGGTGCTGTGGTTCGCCGTACTGCCGCTGGTCATGCGCGGCCGCTGGCGCTACGAGGTGCTGCGGGTGCAGTACCTCTACTCCTTCTGCCACCTGGTCGCGATCGTGCACGCGCTCGCCGGCCGTACCCGCGGCTGGGTCGCCACCGGCGCCACCGAGCGGGGCGGTACGGCGAGCGCCACGCCGCTGAGCGTCTCCATCATGCGAGCCACCAAGGCCTGGGTGCTGCTGTGCCAGGTCGCACTGTGGTGGGGTCTGGCCCGTGGCGTGACCCGGTTCGGGATCGACGAGTTCTGGGCGATGGTCTGCTTCGCGATCCTGGGCTCGTTCATCCAGCTGCCGATCCTGTTCCTCGACGGCGGCCGGCTGATCTGGTTCCACGGCCGCCCGCGAATGCCGTCCCTGCGCCGGCTGTGGCGCCGGCTCACCGTGGTGGGCGAGCCCGAGGACCGACCCGAGGCGGCCGGTCCGCGCCGGTTCCGGCCCGACATCCAGGGTCTGCGCGCGGTCGCCGTCACCCTGGTGGTGCTCTACCACGCGGGCGTGCCGCACGTGAGTGGCGGCTACGTCGGGGTCGACGTCTTCTTCGTCATCTCGGGCTTCCTGATCACCGGGCAGCTGACCCGTGAGCAGGACCGCACCGGCCGGATCTCGCTGGTCCGCTTCTACGGCGGCCGAATCCGGCGGCTGTTGCCGCCGGCGCTGATCGTGATCGCGGCGACCATGCTGATGGCGCGGTTGTGGGGCTCGATCTTCCACGTCCGTGACGTGGCGCATGACGCCTTCTGGGGCGTGTGCTACCTGATCAACTACCACCTGGCCGCCCAGGGCGTGGACTACCAGCACGCCTCGGACAGCCCCTCGCCGCTGCAGCACCTGTGGTCGCTGGCGGTGGAGGAGCAGTTCTACCTGATCTGGCCGTTGCTACTCATCGGCTGCTACCTGATCGCCCGGTCCCGGCGCCGCCAGGCGCTGCTGGGCACCCTCCTGGTCGGCGGCGGCATCTCCCTGCTGATCAGCGCGCGGCTGACGGTCAGCGACCCGCCGGCGGCGTACTTCGGCGTGCAGTCGCGTGCCTGGGAGCTCGCCCTCGGCGCCCTGGTGGCGTTGGGTGCGAACCGCCTGGCGCGGCTGCCGCGGCCGGCCGCGATCGCGCTGGGTTGGGCAGGGCTCGGCGTGATCGTGGTCTCGGCCATGCGGTTCACCGACGACACCCCGTTCCCGGGCACGGCGGCACTGGTGCCCACCCTGGGTGCCGCGGCGTTCATCGCCGCCGGCGGCCTGCGGGTCGCGGGCGGCGTGGAGGCACTGCTCGGCCGCAAGCCGTTCCAGGGCGTCGGCCGGGTGTCCTACGGCTGGTACCTGTGGCACTGGCCGCTGGTCATCCTGGTGCCGGCCGCCTTCGGCCGGACGCTGCCGTGGACCATGCTGCTCGAGGTCTCGGCGCTGGCGCTGTGGTTCGCCGTACTGACCCACTACCTGGTGGAGAGTCCGGCGCTGCGATCGCGACTGCACCCGCGCTCCTGGCTGGCCTCCGGCGCGCTCGGCTCGGGCGCCGTCGCCGGCGTCGGCATCGCGCTGGTGGTGACCCTGCCGGCGTTCGTCGGCAACGGCGCGCCGGCCAGCGTGATCAGCCTCGACGGCGCGAACACCGGCATGGTGCAGGCCGCGCTGGGCAAGGGGCTGGCCACCACCGACGCGCCGCGGAACCTGCGGCCGACCGTGCAGGGCGCCGTCCAGGACCAGCCGATCTCGACCAAGGACGGCTGCCACCTCGACTTTCTGGTGGTCAAGCAGGGACCGTGCGTGTACGGCGACCCGAACGGCGCCCAGACGATGGTCCTCTACGGCGACTCCCACGCCCAGCAGTGGCTGCCCGCCCTGGACGCCGAGGCCAAGAAGCTGCACTGGCGGCTGGTCGCGCTGACCAAGGCCGCGTGCTCGGTGGCCGACATGCCGGTCTACAGCAACGCGCTGGGCCGCGAGTACACCGAGTGCGAGACCTGGCGCAAGCAGGCGCTGGACCGCATCGTCGCGATGAAGCCGGCCATCGTGCTGGTCTCCCAGAGCGACGCGGTGGCGGGCAACCAGAGCACCGCGCAGTGGGCCGACGCCACCACCCGGACGATGGCCACGATGCGGCAGGACGGGCTCAACGCCGCCTACATCCGTGACACGCCGATGCCGCCGCAGAACATCCCCGAGTGCCTCGCCGGGAACATCAACAACGTGGGCGCATGCAACTTCAGCCTGACGCAGGCCAGGCAATGGGGCGACCGCTGGCAGGCCGTCGGCAAGTCCCTGCAGCAGGCCGGGATCACCACGGTGGACCCGACCCGCTGGTTCTGCACCGCCAAGGGCTGCCCGGTGGTGGTCGGGAACATCCTCGTCTACCGGGACGACAGCCATATGACCGCGACGTACAGCACGTGGCTGGCGCCGATGACCAAGCCGCTCTTTCGCGGCGCGGGCCAGCAGCACTCCTAGGAGAAGACCATGAAGATGAGTGTCATCGGGGCCGGCTACCTCGGCGCCGTACACGCGGCCTGCATGGCCGAGCTGGGTCACGAGGTGGTCGGCGTCGACACCGACGCCGCCAAGGTGGCGGCCCTCGCCGAGGGGCGGCCGCCGTTCTTCGAGCCAGACCTCGAGCCGCTGCTGCGCAAGCACACCGAGACCGGGCGACTGCGGTTCACCACCTCCCTGGCGGAGGCGGCCGAGGACGGCGAGGTGCACTTCGTCTGCGTCGGCACGCCACAGCAGGAGGGCCGACCCGGTGCCGACACCTCCGCCGTGGAGTCGGTCATCGCCGAGCTGGCGCCGCGGCTGCGGCCGGGTGCGCTGGTGGTGGGCAAGTCGACCGTGCCGGTCGGGCTCGCCGCCACCCTGCGCGCCACCGTCCGGGCGCAGGCGCCGGCCGGCGCGGACCTGGCGTGGAACCCGGAGTTCCTGCGCGAGGGGTACGCCGTGGCCGACACCCTGGCGCCCGATCGGATCGTGGTCGGCAGCGCCTCGCCGGAGCCGGTGGAGAAACTGCGCGAGGTGTACCGCGAGCCGCTCTCCCAGGGGACGCCGTTCCTGACCGTCGGGCTGGAGACCGCCGAGCTGGTCAAGGTCGCGGCCAACTCCTTCCTCGCCACCAAGATCTCCTTCATCAACGCGATGGCCGAGGTCTGCGAGAAGACCGGCGCCGACGTGGTGGAGCTGGCCGACGCGGTCGGGTACGACGAACGGATCGGCCACCGCTTCCTCAAGGCCGGTCTCGGCTTCGGCGGTGGGTGCCTGCCCAAGGACATCCGGGCGTTCCAGGCTCGGGCGACCGAGCTCGGGCTGGCTCGCTCGGTCGGATTCCTGGGCGAGATCGACGAGATCAACATCCGGCGGCGCCAGCGCACGGTCGACCTGGCGCACGAGGTGCTGTGCGGGCGGGTCTCGGGGCGGCGGCTCGCCGTACTCGGCGCGGCGTTCAAGCCCAACTCCGACGACGTGCGGGACTCCCCCGCCCTGGACGTGGCCGACCAGCTGCACCTGCGCGGCGCGGAGGTGGTGGTCTACGACCCCGAGGCACGCGCCACCGCGGCCCGCCGCTCCCCGCACCTGACCTACGCCGGCTCGCTGCACGAGGCGGTGGCGGGCGCCGAGCTCGTGCTGCTCCTGACCGAGTGGGCGGAGTTCGTGGCGATGGACCCGACGGTGCTCGGCGCGAAGGTCCGGACGAAGGCGATCGTCGATGCCCGCAACGTACTCGATCCGCAGGCCTGGCGGTCGGCGGGGTGGACCTACCGGGCGCTGGGCCGCGGGTGAATGCTCGACGAACCGACGCGGCTCAGAGCCGCTGCTGCAACCACGCGAAGTCGGCGCGGTGCTCCGCGGGGCCGCCGGGGGTCTCGCAGACCACCGGCGCGTCGGCCTCGCGGACGACCGCGGCGAGCAGGTCCGGGTCGATCCGGCCGGCACCGAAGTTGGCGTGCCGGTCGGCGCCGGAGTCGAAGTCGTCGCGGCTGTCGTTGCAGTGCACCAGGTCGATCCGGCCGGTGACCTTGAGGACGTCGGCGACCACCGTCTCCAGCGGGTTGCCGCCGGCGTGGGCGTGACAGGTGTCGAGGCAGAAGCCGACCAGATCTGCCTGTTCGCAGGCGGAGATGGCGTCCCAGACCCGGCCGATCCGGTCGAGGTAGCGGGTCATCGCGTTGTCGCCGCCGGCGGTGTTCTCGATCAGGAGTGGGATCTTCAGGTCGGTCGCCTCGATCGCCTTGCGCCAGTTGTCGAACCCCTTCTCGGGGTCGTCGGCCTTGTTGACGTGCCCGCCGTGCACGATCAGCCCGCGCGCGCCGATCGCCGCCGCGGCGTCCATGTGCTGCTGCAGCAGTTTGCGCGAGGGGATCCGGATCCGGTTGTTCGTGGTGGCGACGTTGATGATGTACGGCGCATGCACGTAAAGCGCCACCCCGGCCTCCTCGGCGGCCGCCCGGAGCGCCTCGGCGCCGCCGGCGTAGCGCACCTCCGGGCCCTGGTACCCCTGTGGGTCGCCCAGGAAGAACTGCACCAGCGGCGCCTTGCGCGCCTGCGCCTCGGCGATCGGATCGGTCTGGTCGACGTGGGCACCGATGAGCATGCGGCCAGCCTAGGCGCACGGCACCTAGGCTGAGCCTCGTGACATGGGTCCTGATCGGTCTCGCGGCGGCCCTGGTCCTGGTCGGCTTGCTGCTACTGGCTCAGGACGCGCACCAGCGCCGCGGCACACAGCGCGATCGCGGCGGTGAAGCAGCCGGCCGCGGCGAGCACCCGGGTGGGTCCGCGGTCGGTGGTCGGCGGCGGTAGGGCCGGCGCCGCCGCGGCGACCGGCAGCGACGCGGGCAGCGTCGCCGGCGGCAGCCGATCCGGCACTGCGATGCCATCCACCCAGTCCCCGACGTCGGCCGAGCGCAGCTCGACCAGCGCCGCCGCCGCCGAGGCCGGCCGCTGGTCGGGGTGCGGCTGCAGCAGGTGAGTGAGCAGCGGCGCCAGCCCGTCGTCGGGTACGGCGGAGTCCGGGGAGCCGGTGAGCAGGTGCACCGCCACCCGGCCGGCGGCGTACAGGTCGGCGCGCGGGTCGGGCGGATCGCCGGCTTCCTGCTCTGGCGCCATGTAGCCCTCGGTGCCCACCGCACCCGGGTGCCGAGTCAGCCGAGGCTCGGCGCGGGTCGCGGCCACGCCGAAGTCGGCCAGCCGCAGGTGGGGCCGGCCGCGGCCGGTGGCCTCCAGCAGGAGATTGGCCGGCTTCACGTCGCGGTGCACCACCCCCGCCGCATGCACGGCCGAGAGCGCCTGGAGCAGCTGGTCGAGGAGCAGGGCGACGTACGGCGTCGGCAGAGTGCCCTGCTCTCCGAGCAGGTCCTGCACCGAGCCGCCGCGGACCAGGTCCATGGTGAGGACGACCAGGTCGTCCTCGGCCGCCCAGCCGGTCGGCGCGACCACGTGCGGGTGCGGAATCCGCAGGCCCTGCTCGCGCACGAACCGCAGCAGCAGCGACGAGTTGCGCTGGGTGAGCAGCTTGACCGCCAGCCAGCTCTGGGCCCGCAGGTCGAACGCCCGCCAGACGGTGCCCATGCCGCCGGAGCCGATCCGGTCGACGAGCACGTAGCGACCCGCGACGGGATGATCGGCGTGCCCGCATGCCGCTTCCACCCGCCGGAGCCTAGGGTGTTCCCGAGGCGCCCGGTAGGACGCATTGCGGCAGGTGTCATAGGAATCGTTGTCGATAACGTTTTCCATCGGCTACATTCCCGGCATGGACGCCCATCGCCGAGTCACCATCCGCGAGGTGGCGGAGGCCGCGGGCGTCTCGGTCGCGACGGTGTCGAAGGTCCTCAACGACCGGTACGGCGTCTCCGGGGCCACCACGGAGAAGGTGCGGGCCGTCATCGAGGAGCTGGGCTACGAGTCCAGCCTGGTGGCCCGGAGCCTGCGCAACACCAAGACCAACGTGATCGGGGTGCTGGTCGCCGACTTCGAGCCGTTCAGCCTCGAGGTGCTCAAGGGCGCCGCCGACGCGATCCGGGGGACCGGCTACGAGCTGGTCGTCTACTCCGCCGCAGGCCAGGCGGTCGAGCACGTCGGCTGGGAGCGGCGTCACCTCACCCGGGTCAGCGGCACCCTGGTCGACGGCGCCGTCCTGGTCACCCCCACCATGACGGACGTGACCGCCAGTGTCCCGATCGTGGCGATCGACCCGCATACCGGTCGCTCCCACATCCCGACCATCGACTCGGACAACCTGCGTGGCGGCCACCGCGCCGTCGAGCATCTGCTCGAGCTGGGCCACCGTCGGATCGCGATGATCACCGGCCGGCCCGACCTGGAGTCGGCACGGGCCCGCGAGCGGGGCTACCGCGACGCTCTCGAGGCCGCCGGGATCCCGGTCGACGAGTCGCTCATCGAGCAGGGCGACTTCATCCCGGCAACGGCGGCCGGCGCCACCCGCCGTCTGCTCGCACTGCCGAAGCCGCCGAGCGCGATCTTCGCGGCCAACGATGCGATGGGACTCGCCGCGATCGAGGTGGCCACCAAGCAGGGCCTGCACGTCCCCGAGGACCTGTCCGTGGTCGGCTTCGACAACGTGCCCGACTCGGCGATGACGGCACCGGGTCTGACCACCGTCGAGCAGCCCATCCGCGAGATGGGGCGTCGGGCCCTGGAGCTGTTGCTCCAGCAGATCCAGCACGGCGTTCCCCGCGACCCGCACGTCACCCTCGCCACCCGACTGGTGGTGCGTGGCTCGACGGCACCGCCACGACAGGAGCGCTGATGCCCCGCACCGACCTGCCGCTCGACGAGCTGTGGTCCTACCGCCCCGACGTCGTCGAGCCGGCCGGTTTCGATGCGTTCTGGGCGGACACGCTGGCCGAGGCCGCCGCCGTACCCCTCGACGTCGAGCTGCGCCGGATCGACACCGGTCTGATCACGATCGAGACGTACGACGTCACCTACCGCGGCTTCGGTGGCGACCCGGTGCGGGCGTGGCTGCACCTGCCTGCGACGCCGCTGCCGCGTAGCACCATCGGGGTGGTGCAGTACATCGGCTACAACGGCGGCCGTGGGCTCCCGCACGAGCACACGTTCTGGGCGCAGGCCGGTCATCCGCACCTCGTCATGGACACTCGCGGCCAGGGCAGCGGCTGGTCGGTGGGCGACACCGCCGACCCGCGCGGGGGAAGCGGGCCGGCCCAGCCCGGGTTCCTCACCCACGGCATCGAGTCGCCGGCCGGCCACTACTACCGCCGGGTCTTCGTCGACGCGGTGCGCGCGGTCGAGGTGATGCGCGGCCAGGTCGAACGGGTCGCCGTCGCCGGCATCTCCCAGGGTGGCGGGATCGCGCTGGGCGTCGCCGGCTTGGTGGACGACCTGGTCGCGGTGATGCCCGACGTTCCGTTCCTGTGCCACTTCCGCCGCGCCGTCGACGTCGCTGCCGGGGATCCGTACGCCGAGATCACCCGTTACCTGGCCGCGCACCGGGATCGGGTGAGCGCGACGTTCGAGACGCTGGCCCACTTCGACGGCGTCCTGCACGCCCGCCGGGCGCACGCGCCGGCGCTGTTCTCGGTGGCGATGATGGACCAGATCTGCCCGCCCTCGACGGTCTTCGCCGCGTACCACGCCTACGCCGGCTCGAAGCGGATCGAGGTCTATGAGTTCAACGACCACGAGGGCGGCGCGCCGTACCAACTCCTCCGACAGACACGCTGGCTGGCTAGCGTGCTGGCATGAGGACCAACTGGGCCGGGAGCCACGTCTACCACGCGCGGGGCCTGGCGATGCCGAACAGCATCGAGGAGGTGCAGAGCCTCGTGCTCCGCACCGGTCGGCTCAAGGCACTCGGCAGCCGGCACTCCTTCTCCGACCTGGCCGACACCGAGGGCTTCCAGGTCTCGCTGGAGCGGCTGCCGCGCACGATCGAGGTCGACGGCGACGTGGTGCGGGTCCCGGGCGGCCTGCGCTACGGCACCCTCGCCGTCGAGATGGTCGCCCGCGGCCTGGCGCTGGGCAACCTCGCCTCGCTGCCGCACATCTCGGTGGCCGGCGCGGTCGCGACCGGCACGCACGGTTCCGGGTTGCACAACGGCTCGCTCGCCACCGCCGTCCGCGCGATGGAGTTGGTCACCGGCACCGGCGAGCTGGTCCGGCTCAGCGGCGAGGACCTGGCCGGTGCGGTCGTCAACGTCGGTGCGCTCGGCATCGTGACGTCCCTCGACCTCGCCGTCGAGCCGCTGTACGACGTCACCCAGGTCGTGCACGAGGGCCTGACCTGGCCGGTGCTGCTCGACCGGCTCGAGGACATCCTCGGCGCCGCGTACTCGGTCTCGGTCTTCACGCTCTGGCTCGGCGAGGAGGTCGGCCAGGTCTGGGTGAAGTCCCGCGGCGAGGTCCCCGAGATCCCGGGCGCTCACCCGGCCGGCGAGCAGCGGCACATGATCAGCGGGATGGCGATCGAGAACACCACTCCGCAGCTGGGCGTGCCGGGCCCCTGGCACGAGCGCCTGCCGCACTTCCGGATGGGCTTCCTGCCGAGCGCGGGCGAGGAGCTGCAGAGCGAGTACCTGGTGCCGCTCTCGCGTGCCCGGGAGGCGCTCGTCGCGGTGCGCGGGCTCGGCGAGGCGATGGCCGACGCGCTCTACGTGGCCGAGTTGCGCACCGTCGCCGCCGACGACCTCTGGCTCTCGGGTGCGTACGGCGAGGACGCCCTGGCGATCCACTTCACCTGGCGGCGCGACTCGGTGCGGGTCGGGACACTGGCGGCGCGGCTCGAACAGCGGCTGCTGCCGTTGGGTGCCCGGCCGCACTGGGGCAAGGTCTTCGGGGCGACCGCGGCAGAGCTGGCACCGCTCTATCCGCGCTGGTCCGACTTCCTCGAGCTGGCGCAGCGGTTCGACCCGGACGGCCGCTTCCGCAACGCCTGGACGGAGCGTCACCTGGGGCTGGCTCCGTAGGATTTCGGGCGGCGTACCCCTGCTTGATAGCCTGACGCGTCACCGTCCGCCCAGTCGGACACCGACAACGCACAGCCCTCCTGCCATGGAGAGACCATGGCCGCCGAGTCCGTAGGAGGTGGAGAACGCTATGCGTGCTTATGAAGTTCTGGTCATTCTCGACCCGAGCACCGACGAGCGCACCGTCGCCCCGTCCCTCGACAAGTACCTCAACGTGGTCCGTAACGACGGTGGCACCGTCGAGTCGGTCGACGTGTGGGGTCGCCGTCGCCTGGCGTACGAGGTGAAGAAGAACGCCGAGGGCATCTACGCGATCATCAACCTGAACGCCGAGCCCGCGACCGTCAAGGAGCTCGACCGCCAGCTCACGCTGAACGAGTCGATCCTGCGCACCAAGGTCATCCGCCCGTCCAAGTGACCTGTGGATGATCCCTCGTCCTTGTCGGTGTCTTCGGGTTTGATGGGGACCGACACCGGACGACAGATCAGAACGAGACCTAGGGAGACGCCATGGCCGGCGACACCGTCATCACCGTGATCGGCAACCTCACCGACGACCCGGAGCTGCGCTTCACGCCGTCGGGGGCCGCGGTCGCCAACTTCACGGTGGCCTCGACGCCGCGCACCTTCAACCGCCAGACCAACGGCTGGGAGGACGGGGAGACCCTGTTCCTGCGTTGCTCGATCTGGCGGCAGGCCGCGGAGAACGTCGCCGAGTCGCTCACCCGGGGCACCCGCGTGGTGGTCCAGGGGCGGCTCAAGTCGCGCTCCTACGAGACCCGTGAGGGCGAGAAGCGCACCGTCATGGAGCTCGAGGTCGACGAGATCGGTCCGTCGTTGACCTGGGCGACCGCCAAGGTCACCCGCGTCAGCCGCCAGGGTGGCCAAAGCGGTGGCTTCGGTGGCGGCGGTCAGCAGCAGTCCGCTCCGGCCAACGACCCGTGGGCCACCCCGGCTCCGCAGGCGCCCGCCCAGCAGGGTGGCGGCTACGGCAACCAGGGCGGCGGATACGGCGGCGGCCAGCCGTCGGCTCCGGCCAACGACCCTTGGGGCGCCCCCGGCGTCGGGACCGACGAGCCCCCGTTCTGATCGACAACTGAAGAAGACCGAATCCCTCAACCATTCCGACATGCGTCGGGCTTCTAGAAAGGAAGCACCACAATGGCCAAGGCAGTGATTCGCAAGCCGAAGAAGAAGGTTTGCCAGTTCTGCAAGGAGAAGGCGACCGGTGTCGACTACAAGGACACCGCGCTGCTCCGCAAGTTCATCTCGGACCGCGGCAAGATCCGTGCGCGTCGAGTGACCGGCAACTGCGTCCAGCACCAGCGCGACGTGGCCACGGCCGTCAAGAACGCGCGTGAGGTCGCCCTGCTGCCCTACACCTCCACCGGTCGCTGAGAGGAGACGACACCATGGCGAAGATCATCCTGACCCAGGAAGTCTCCGGTCTCGGCTCGGCGGGCGACGTCGTCGAGGTCAAGGACGGCTACGCGCGTAACTACCTGCTCCCGCAGGGCGTGGCCATCCGCTGGACCAAGGGCGCCGAGAAGGAGGTCGAGTCCATCCGGGCCGCGCGCTCCAAGCGTGCCGCTCGCGACCTCGACCACGCCGGCGAGATCAAGGGCAAGCTCGAAGCCGCCACGGTCAGCCTCAAGGTCCGTGCCGGCAAGGATGGCCGCCTCTTCGGCGCCGTCACCGTTGCCGACATCGCGGGTGCCCTCGAGGCCACCACCGGCGAGTCGATCGACAAGCGGACCATCGCGGTCGGCAACCCGATCAAGACCCTCGGCAACCACTCGGTCGCCGTCCGGCTGCACGACGAGGTCACCGCTGCGGTGGCGCTCAACGTCGTTCCCGCCTGACGACTGCCGTCTTCAGCGGCCGACCCCCACGGGGGTCGGCCGCTGTTGCATTTCAGGAGCCGAGGTTCAGGAGCCGAGGTTCAGGAGCCGCGGTCGGTTGGGTCGGAGGTGCTCGCGGCTGGCGTCGGGTGGACTAGTCGGTGGCGGCGTGACGGTGGCTGGGTCGCGGTGTGGCTGGGTCGCGGTGTGGCTGGGTCGCGGTGTGGCTGGTCACCGGTGTGGCCGGGCCTGTTTGACATTCCACCTTCCCCCGGATGGCGGCGTGGAGGCCTAGGGGCACACCAGTGCCCC
>NZ_DASZUF010000166.1:0-11729 GCF_035547795.1 Nocardioides sp. | reverse complement strand
GGGCAAAGGGTTACGGCGGTCATAGCGAAAGGGAAACACCCGGTCCCATCCCGAACCCGGAAGTTAAGCCTTTCAGCGCCGATGGTACTGCAACCGCGAGGCTGTGGGAGAGTAGGACACCGCCGGACAAACACTCACGCGTAGGGGCCACGTTCTCGTGGTCCCTACGCTGCATTTAGCGTGTCGATGTGCGCCCGTTGCTGGCGCCGCGCGCTTCGGGAAGGAAGGCTTGGGTCCATGGCAGAGGATCGAAAGGGCGGTCGCGGCGGCGGCCAGCGGCAGTCGTCGACGGGCTCGACGCAGGGCGGCTCGCGCGGCGGCAGTCAGGGCGGCAGGACCGGCGGACGTAGCGGAGGCGCCCCCCAGCGAGGCGCAGGCAAGCCGGGGCGGTCCGGGGCGGACGGGCCCCGGGCCGGCGGCGGCGCGCGTAGCGCGGGCGCGACCGGTGGGAAGCCTCGTAACGCCGTCGGTGGCAAGCCGCGCGGAGCGGCCGGTTCCGGCACGTCCGGCAAGCCGCGTGGCACCGGTGCGAGCAGTGGGAAGTCGCGGAGCGCAGCCGGGGGCCCGGCGCGCACGTCGGGCGGTAGCCGGTTCGCCGGCAAGTCGACGGAGAAGCGCGCCGGCAACCGGTACGGCGCCGAGCGCCCCGACCGTCGCGTCGCGGGGCCCGAGCCGGAGCCGCGGACGGCGGAGCAGGCGGCGTACGACGGGCCGGACCTGCCGGAGCACATCACCGGCAAGGAACTGGACCGCGGCGTGGCCGCGCAGCTCAAGGGCCTGCCGGAGAAGCTGGCGGCCCGGGTCGCGCGACACCTCGCGGCCGCGGGCTACTACATCGACGAGGACCCCGAGCTGGCCTACCAGCACGCCAAGGCGGCGAAGGCGCGTACCCAGCGGCTCGCGGTGATCCGGGAGGCGCTGGGAGAGGCGGCCTACGCGGCCGGTCACTATGCCGAGGCGCTGGCGGAGCTGCGGGCGGCGAAGCGGATGAACGGCGCGACGGCGTACCTGCCGATCATGGCCGACTGCCATCGGGCCCTCGGCCACCCCGAGCAGGCGATCAAGCTTGCCCACAGCCCCTCGGTGGCCAACTTCCGGCCGGAGGCCAAAGCCGAGATGACGCTGGTCGAGTCGGGAGCCCGCCGTGACATGGGCCAGCTGGACGCGGCGCTGCGGATCCTGGAGCTGGCGCCGCTGGCCAACAAGAGCCGGGCCCCCTGGGTCGTGCGACTGCGCTATGCGTACGCCGACACGCTCGAGGCGGCCGGCCGGCTCAACGAGGCGCTGACCTGGTTCCACCGCACCCACGCGATCGACGGCGAGGAGCTGACCGACGCTGCCGAGCGGGCGGCGGATCTGGAGCGCCGCATCGGCGACTGATCTCGGCCTGATCCGCGCGGAGGGCGCGGTTGCCTTGGCATCCCGCGCCCTCATGCGTCACAATGGCCTCACAACTACACACGTGTACTTTCACCGTTGACTTGTTCCGAGGAGACCGCTGGGGAAGGCGTCGCTCGCGCCGGAACGAAGGAGACCAACGGTGACTGCATACACGACCACGCACAGCGCCACCCGCACCGCGACGAGGGGCGTGCTCTACGTGCACTCCGCGCCGTCCGCGCTGTGCCCGCACGTGGAGTGGGCCGTCGGCGGTGTCTTGGGCGTTGCCGTGAACCTCGACTGGACGCCGCAGCCGGCCCAGGCGGGGACCTATCGCGCCGAACTGTCCTGGACGGGTTCGGTGGGGTCGGCTGCTGCCGTCGCATCGGCGCTCAAGGGCTGGAACCACCTGCGGTTCGAGATCACCGAGGAGCCGACCTCGGGCTCGGAGGGCGTGCGGTTCTCCTACACCCCGGAGCTCGGCGTCTTCCACGCCGTCACCGGGCTGCACGGCGACATCATGATCCCCGAAGACCGGCTCAAGGCCGCGGTGGTGAAGTCGGCGCTGGGCGAGACCACGCTGATGATCGAGATCGACAGGCTGCTGGGCAAGCCCTGGGACGACGAGCTGGAGACCTTCCGCCACGCCGGCGAGGGTGCCCCGGTGCGCTGGCTGCACCAGGTGGTCTGACCGCACGTACGACGCAGAGGCGCCGCCGAGCAACCGCTCAGCGGCGCTTCTTCGCGTGGTGCTTGTGATGATGCTTCTTGTGATGGTGCGGCTTGGCGAGCTTCACCGTCACCGGCGCCAGCACCGTCGTGGTGGTCGGGTCGACGCCGTCGGAGGTGTAAAGCGTGCCGTGCAGGGTGAACGTGCCCGCCGGGCTGCTGGGTCGGCAGAGCGTCATGTGCTTGGTGCCGGTGGTCGGGTCGGCGCCGGAGAGGATCACGTCCGAGCCCTGTGAGGTGCCGTGCTTGTCGGTCAGGAACGTCTCCAGGTCCCAGTCGTCGCCGGGGGGCACGGTGATGCTGTAACCGTACGAGTACGCCGAGCAGCCCTTGCGGAGGACCTGGTTGCCCATCGACAGCTGGCCCGAGGGCTGGACCGTCGCGGCCGGCGTCGTACTGCCTCCGCCGAGCAAGCCGAGGAGGCCCCCCAGCGGGTCGGAGCCGCCGGCGAGCAGCCCGCCCAGCAGGGCGAGCGAGACCACGCCGCGATAGACCTGGCCCGGTCCTCGGTGTCGCATGGTTCCTCCCGTCGCGTCGCGGCCGTCACGGTGTCCAACGCGACGGTGCCCCGTGTGGTTACGGCCACACGGGGCACCGATGGTGCTCGGGAGCGGTCAGAGCGGGATGTTGCCGTGCTCCCCGCGCAGGACGCCCGCGGTCTGGACAGCCTCGTCGAGGGCCGCGGCGATGGCCGAGCGGGTCCGCTCCGGGGAGACGACCTCGTCCACCACGCCGATCTCGACGGCGCGCTCGACGCCGCCGGCGATCCGCTCGTGCTCCGCGGCCAGCTCCGCCTCGACCTGCGGCCGGATGTCGGGGGAGACCTCGGCCAGCTTGCGCCGGTGCAGGATCCGGATGGCGGCGACCGGCCCCATCACCGCGACCTCGGCACCCGGCCAGGCGAACACCTTGGTGGCACCCAGCGAGCGGGCGTTCATCGCGATGTAGGCGCCGCCGTACGTCTTGCGGGTGACCAGCGTGACGCGGGGGACCACACACTCCCCGAACGCGTGCAGCAGCTTCGCACCGCGGCGCACCACGCCGTCCCACTCCTGCCCGACACCGGGCAGGTAGCCGGGCACGTCGACGACCACGATCAGCGGTACGCCGAAGGCGTCGCACATCCGCACGAAGCGGGACGCCTTCTCCGCCGACAGCGAGTCCAGGCAGCCGCCGAGCCGCAGCGGGTTGTTGGCGATCACACCGACCGTGCGGCCCCCGAAGCGACCCAGCGCGGTGACCACGTTGGGCGCCCACCGGGCGTGTAGCTCCTGGACAGTGCCCTGATCGAGCAGCCCCTCGACCAGCGGATGCACGTCGTAGGCACGCTTCTTCGACTCGGGCAGGTACTGTTCGAGGTCGGTGTCGGCCACCGCCGTGACGTCCAGGCCGCCCTGGCTGCCGAGCAGGCCGGCTACGTCGCGAGCCCGGTCGAGCGCATCCCGCTCGCTGTCGGCGAGGATGTGGACCACGCCGGAGCGACGGCCGTGCGGCTCGGGTCCGCCCAGGCGCAGCATGTCGACGTCCTCGCCGGTGACCGAGCGGACCACGTCCGGGCCGGTGACGAAGATCCGGCCCTCGGGCCCGAGGATCACCACGTCGGTCAGCGCCGGGCCGTACGCCGCCCCGCCCGCGGCGGGCCCGAGCACCACCGAGATCTGCGGGATCTGACCCGACGCCTGCGTCATGATGTGGAAGATCCGTCCGACGGCGTGCAGCGAGAGCACCCCCTCGGCCAACCGGGCGCCGCCGGAGTGCCACAGCCCGATGATCGGGACGCGGTCGGTGAGTGCCCGGTGATAGGCATCGACGACGACGCGGCAGCCCTGGTCGCCCATCGCCCCGCCCATCACGGTCGCGTCGGAGCAGAACGCCACCGCGGGCGTGCCGTCGACGGTGCCGTGTGCGGCGAGCATGCCCGAGTCGTCCAGCGGCGAGATCAGCTGCAGCGAGCCCTCGTCGAAGAGCGCCTCGAGTCGGTGCAGCGGATAACGCGGATCCTCCTCCCGAGGAGGCTTCGCCGCGGACCGAGCCGTCACCGTCATCAGATGCTCCCGAAGGCCACGGCCACGTTGGCGCCGCCGAAGCCGAAGGAGTTGTTCAGCGCGGCGATGTCGCCGGCCGGCAGCTCACGGGCGGTGGTGGCGATGTCCAGCTCGACCTGGGGGTCGAGGTCGTCCAGGTTGATCGTCGGCGGCGCCACCCGGTGGTGCAGTGCGAGCACGGTGGCGATCGCCTCCAGCGCGCCGGCGCCGCCGAGCAGGTGTCCGGTCATCGACTTGGTGCTGGTGACGACCACCTCGGAGACGTGCTGACCCAAGGTGGCGTGCAGCATCAGGCCCTCGGCGATGTCGCCGAGCGGGGTGGAGGTGGCGTGCGCGTTGACGTGCTTGATCGCCGAGGCGTCGATCTCGGCCTCGCGGAGCGCGCCCAGGATCGCCCGGGAGCCGCCACGACCGGCCGGGTCGGGCTGGGCGATGTCGTGCGAGTCGGCGGTGACGCCGGCGCCGAGCACCTCGGCGTAGATCCTCGCGCCGCGCGCCTGGGCGTGCTCGAGTCGCTCCACGACCAGGACGCCGGCACCCTCGCCGAGCACGAAGCCGTCGCGGGCAGTGTCCCAGGGCCGGCTGACGGTGGTCGGGTCGCCGCCCTCGGGACCGGACGCAGTCTTGGAGAGCGCCATCATGTTGCCGAACGCGGCGATCGGCAGCGGGTGAATGGCGGCCTCGGTGCCGCCGGCAAGCACCACGTCGGCGCGACCGAGCCGGATCTGGTCGACCGCGTGCGCGATCGCCTCGTTGCCCGAGGCACAGGCCGAGACCGGCGTGATGACGGCGGCGCGGGCGCCGACGTACAGGCTCAGGTTGGCGGCCGGCGCGTTCGGCATGAGCATCGGCACGGCCAGTGGGGAGACGCGGCGTGGGCCCTTGGCGAGCAGGGCATCGTAGTTGTCCAGCAGCGTGGTCACGCCGCCGATGCCGGAGGCCATGGCCACGCCGACGCGATCGCCGTCGAGCCCGGCCTCCTGCGCCGTACCGGCGAACCCGGCGTCCGCCCAGGCCTCCATCGCGGCGACCATGGCGAACTGGGCCGATCGGTCCAGCCGGCGGGCCTTGACCCGGTCGAGCACCTCGCTGGGCTCCACCGCGATCCGACCCGCGATCTTCACCGGCAGGTCCTCGACCCACGGCTCCTCGAGGGCACGTACGCCGGACCGCCCCGCGACCAGGGCGTCCCACGTGCTGGTGACGTCGCCGCCCACCGGGCTGGTGGTACCCAGCCCGGTGACGACGACTCGCGTGCGACCCATCAGGCCTGGGCGCGCTCGATGAACGCGACCGCGTCGCCGACGGTCTTGAGGTTCTTGACCTCGTCGTCGGGGATGGAGACGCCGAACTTCTCCTCGGCGGCGACGACGACCTCGACCATCGACAGCGAGTCGACGTCGAGGTCGTCGACGAACGACTTGTCGAGCTGGACGTCGGCGACATCGATGCCGGCGACCTCGTTGACGATCTCGGCGAGGTCGGCGCGGATCTCTTCGGTGGTGGCCATGATGACCTTTCTTGTTGGTGTGGGGTGACTACTACGGAACGACGACGACCTGGGCGGCGTAGACCAGCCCGGCGCCGAAGGCGATCAGGAGCGCTGTGTCTCCGGAGCGGGCCTCACCCTGCTCGATCATCCGCTCGAGGGCAAGAGGGATGGAGGCTGCCGAGGTGTTGCCCATGGTGGCGATGTCCCGGGCGATCTTGACCGACGCCGGGAGCTTCATGGTGCGGGCCAGCGCGTCGATGATCCGCATGTTGGCCTGGTGCGGGACGAAGCAGTCCAGCTCCTCGGCGGTGATGCCGGCGCGGTCGAGCGCGTCCTGGGCCACCTTGGCCATCTCGAAGGCCGCCCACCGGAAGACCGGGTTGCCGTCCATCGTCAGCCAGGGTCGCTCGGTGTCGCCGTCGGCGAGTACCTCGAGCCAGTCCTTCTTCTGGGTGATCAGGCCGGCCTGCTCGCCGGCCGACCCCCAGACGACCGGGCCGATGCCGGGCGTCTGGCTCGGGCCGACGACCGCCGCACCGGCGCCGTCGGCGAAGATGAACGCCGTACCGCGGTCGCGCACGTCGGTCAGGTCGGAGAGCCGCTCGACGCCGATCACCAGCACGTGCCGTGAGCTGCCGCCGCGGACGAAGTCGGCGGCCATGGCGACGCCGTGGCAGAAACCGGCGCAGGCCGCCGAGATGTCGAACGCGGCCGGGTGGTCGGTGCCCAACTCGTCGGCGATCAGCGTCGCCGCCGACGGCGTCTGCAGCATGTGGCTGACGGTGGCCACGATGACGCAGTCGATCTGCTGCGGCTCGAGACCGGCGGCCTCGATCGCCTGCCGTCCGGCGGCGACCGACATCATCTGGACGGTCTCCTCGGGCGTGGCCCAGCGACGCTCGACGATGCCCGAGCGGGTGCGGATCCACTCGTCGCTGGAGTCGATCAGGTCGACGATCTCGCTGTTGGGGATCACCCGGCTGGGGCGATAGCCGCCCACGCCGAGGATGCGGGCGTGCGGTGCGCCGACCGAGGCCTGCAGCGCGCTCACAGCGACGCCTCCGGGTGCAGGCGCAACAGCGGCTGGCCGGGGGAGACCAGGTCGCCGTCTTCCACCAGCCACTCGACCACCTGGCCGCCGTGGGCGGCGGGTACGCCGATCCGCTCCCGCAGACTGGCGATCTCGCCGATCACCGTGCCCGCGGGCAGGACGGCGACGTCGCGGGCCGCGTCGGCCAGATGGAAGGTGCCCTTGGCGGGCGCGACCACCATCCGCCACGTCGGCGTGGTCTCGATCCGACTGGCCTCGCCGTGCTTCTCGCAGAACGCGCGGGCGTCGTCGAGCTGGTCGGGGGTCTTGAGCGCGAACGTCTCCACCCCGGGCAGCTGTCGCTTGGCGATCGCGGCCAGGGTGCCGGCCGGCGGCATCTCCAGCAGACCGGTGACGCCGAGGTCGGTCATCGTCTCCAGGCACAGATCCCAGCGCACCGGTCGGGCGATCTGGCCGATGATCCGGGCGAGCACGTCGCGGCCGTCGTGCACCACCCGGCCGTCGCGGTTACTGATCACCGCGGTGCGCGGGTCGTGCACCGAGACGCTGCGGGCGAGGCGCTCGAGCCGGGCCACGGCGGGCTCCATGTGGCCGGTGTGGAAGGCGCCAGCGACCTTGAGCGGCATCAGCCGGGCCTTCGCGGGCGGATCGGCGGCGAGGGCCGCCAACTGCTCGAGAGTGCCGGCCGCTACCACCTGGCCCGGGCCGTTGTCGTTCGCGGCGACCAGGCCGTGCTCGGCCAGTCGGGCCAGCACCTCCTCCCGGTCGCCACCCAGAACGGCGGTCATGCCAGTCGGCGTGGTCGCGGCGGCGTCGGCCATCGCGCGGCCGCGCTCGCGGACCAGGACCATGGCCTGCTCGGCGCTGATCGCCCGGGCGCCGGCGGCGGCGGTCAGTTCGCCGACGCTGTGGCCGGCGACGGCGCCGACCATGCCGAACGCGTCGGCCGGGTGCGGGTAGAGGCTGAGCGCCGCGACCAGACCGGCGCCGACCAGCAGCGGTTGGGCGATCGCGGTGTCACGGATGGTCTCGTCGTCCGCCTCGGTGCCGTAGTGGGCCAGGTCGAGACCGGCGACGGTGGAGAGCCACTCCAGACGGGCGGCGAAGGACGGGTCCTCCAGCCACGGCTTCAAGAACCCCGAGGACTGAGCGCCCTGCCCGGGCGCGACGATGACGAGCACGGGTTCCACTCTGCCGGTCTACCTCGGGGTAGGCGCGGACGGCGCGCACGAAACTCCCGCCGAGAGATTTGTAGGAAACCTACAAATCAGGCCTCGGACTGGCGACCCAGCACCAGGGCGATCTCCAGGGCGAACGCGTCCCGCGCCTGGGTGGGTGTGTAGCCGGTCACCTCGGCCACCTGGCGCAGCCGGTAGCGGATGGTGTTCGGGTGCACGAACAGGGCCCGGGCGGCGCCCTCCAGGCTGCCGCCGCTGGCCAGGTACGCGCCCAGCGTCTCCACCAGCGGGCTGCGTGCGCGCAGCGGCTGGTAGACCTCCTCCAGCAGGTGGCGGCGGGCGTGTCCGTCCCCGGCCAGCACCCGCTCGGGCAGGAACTCATCGGCCAGGGCCGGCCGGGGAGCGTCGGTCCAGCCCGGCGCCGCCCGGTACGCCGCCAGCGCGGCCCGCGCCGAGCCGTGCGCCGCGGTCAGGTCGGCAGCCACCGGCCCGACCACCACCGGACCCTCGTCGAACAGGTCCACCAGCGTCGTGGCCGCCTTGCGCGGGTCACTCACCTCGCCCAGGACGACCACCAGGCGCTCGCCCTGGACGGCGCACAGCGCGTGCAGACCGGCCACTCGGGCCCGGCGCCGTACCTCCTCGAAGAGGTCGGTGTCATCGCGGTGGCGGGGCGCGCGGCCCAGCACCACCGCGATGGAGCCGCGGGCGCTCCAGCCCAGCGCGCTGGCCCGACCGAGCAGGGCCTCGTCGGGGTCGGCGCGCAGCACCGCGTCGACCACGAGTGCCTCCAGCCGGGCGTCCCAGGCGCCGCGCTGCTCGGCGGCGCGGGCATAGACCTCGGCGGTCGCGAACGCGACCTCGCGGGCGTAGCGCGACACGCCGGCACGCGCCGGCAGGACGTCCTCGGGGTCGAGCAGGTCGTCGAGGCTGCTCTCCACCACGTCGATGGAGAGCCGCACCAGGTCGACGGTCTGCTGCAGCGTGATCGCGCCGGCCATCGCGCGCGGCGCGGCGCCGAAGATCGTGGAGGCGAGATCGGCCTTGACCGCCTCGCCCGGGCCTCCGGCGGCGTACCACTGCACGAAGCCCTGGATGCCCGCCTGCACCATCAGGCCGACCCAGGAGCGCTCCTGCGCCGGGAGCGCGCGGAACCACGGCAGGTCGTCCTCCATCCGCGTGGTGGCCGCGGTCGCGAGCTGACCCGTCGAGCGCTGCAGCTGTGCGGCGCCGGGTACGGCGGGGCCCTTCCGGGCGGGTGACGACGTCACGAGGCGAATCCTGCCATTCCCGGACGCCGAGAATGGGCCATGGTTGAATCGGGCACCACATCGGAACCGCCGAGGGGAAAGTGATCCCGATGCCGACGACGCAGTTCGTGACGATCCACGGCCACCGGCGCGCCTATGCGCTGGGTGGCCGGGAGTTCGGCACCGCGCCCGTTCTGCTGCTCCTGCACGGGCTGGGCTGCAACCGCCACACCTGGGACCCGGTGTGGGACGCCCTGGCGCGGCGGTACACCCTGGTCGCGCCCGACCTGCTCGGACACGGCGAATCCGACAAGCCGCGCGGTGACTACAGTCCCGGCGGCTTCGCCAACGGGATGCGCGACCTGATGACGGTGCTCGGCATCGACCGGGCCACGGTGGTCGGGCACAGCTTCGGTGGGGCGGTGGCGATGCAGTTCGCCTATCAGTTCCCCGAGCGCACCGAGCGGCTGGTGCTGGTCGACCCGGGCGGCCTCGGCCGCGAGGTGACGGTGTTGATCCGAGCGCTCGGCCTGCCCGGCTACCAGCTCGCGCTGGGGGCGCTCACCGCGCCGGTGGTGCGGCAGGTCAACACCGCTCTGCTGCGGTTGCTGGCCAGGTCGGGCGTGCGCGAGCTGCGCGATCTGGGCGAGGTCGCCGACATCGTGGAGTCGCTGAAGGATCCGCGGGCTCGCTACGCGGTGCACAAGCTGGTCACCGGCGTGATCGACTGGCGCGGCCAGAACATCAGCATGCAGGACCGCGCCTACCTCACCGAGGCGATGCCGCTGTGCGTCCTGTGGGGCGCCGACGACCGGGTCCTGCCGGTCCGGCACGCCGCGATGGTCTCCACGATCGCGCCGGCCGCGCGGGTGGTCGTGCTGGAGGACGCCGGTCACTTCCCGCACAAGGACCATCCCGAGGAGTTCGTGGAGCTGGTCGACGACTTCATCGCCTCCACCGTCCCTGCGACCTACAGCCGCGCCAAGTGGCGTCGGCTGCTCAAGGGCGGGGGTCCCAGGCTGCTGGAGCCCGTCGCCCCCGCCTCCGAGCTGGCTTGAGCGGAGCAGGCGTCAGGCGTCGCCGCCCTCCTGCTTGATGCCCTGAGTGGCGGTCGGGTCGTCGATCCGGTACGCCGCGAAGGCCTTCTCGACTAGCCCGGGGTCGATCTCGCCGGCGTCCGCCAGCGCCTGGAGCGCCTGGACGACGACGGACTGGGCGTCGATCTGGAAGAACCGGCGTGCGGCCGGGCGGGTGTCGGCGAAGCCGAAGCCGTCGGCGCCCAGCACCCGGTAGTCCTCCGGGACCCAGCGTGCGATCTGCAGCGGGACCGCTCGCATGAAGTCCGAGACCGCGACGACCGGGCCGGTGGAGCCGCTCAGCTTGTCGGTGACGTACGCCGTACGCGGCGTCTCGCCGGGGTGGTTGAGGTTCCACTGCTCCGCGGCGATCGCGTCGCGGGCCAGCTCGTTCCACGACGTCACCGACCAGGTGTCGGCCTGGACGCCCCACTCCTCGCGGAGCAGGCGGGCGGCCTCGTCGATCCACGGGTAGCCGACGCCGGAGGCCAGCAGGCGGACCCGCGGGCCCTCGCCCTCGGCACGGGTGACCTGGTGCAGGCCCTTAAGGATGCCCTCGACGTCAACGCCCTCCGGCTCGGCGGGCTGGGAGACCGGCTCGTTGTAGACGGTCATGTAGAAGATGACGTTCTCGCCCTGGCCCTCGGGGCCACCGGTGCCGTACATCCGCTCGAGGCCGCTCTGCATGATGTGCGCGACCTCGTAGGCGAACGCCGGGTCGTAGTGCACGACGGCGGGGTTGCTGGCGGCCAGCAGTGGACTGTGGCCGTCGGCGTGCTGCAGGCCCTCGCCGGTCAGCGTGGTGCGACCGGCGGTGGCGCCGATCAGGAAGCCCCGGGCCAGCTGGTCGGCCATCGCCCAGATCGAGTCGCCGGTGCGCTGGAACCCGAACATCGAGTAGAAGATGTAGAACGGGATCATGTGCACGCCGTGCGTGGAGTACGCCGAGCCGGCGGCCGTGGCCGAAGCCATCGCACCGGCCTCCGAGATGCCCTCGTGGAGCATCTGGCCGTTGGTCGCCTCCTTGTAGGAGAGCAACAACTTGCGGTCGACCGACTCGTACTGCTGACCGCCCGGGTTGTAGACCTTGGCGGAGGGGAACATCGAGTCCATACCGAACGTGCGGTACTCGTCCGGGGCGATCGGGACGATGCGGTTGCCGAGCTCCGGGTCCTTCATCCAGTCGCGCAGCAGGCGCACGGTCGCCATGGTGGTGGCGACCTTGTTCTTGCCCGATCCCTGCTTGAGGTCGCGGTAGACGTCGTCGCTCGGCAGGGAGAGCGGCGTCGCCCGCAGCACCCGGCGCGGCACCGAGCCGCCGAGCTGGCTGCGCCGCTCGCGCATGTACTCCATGTCCGGGTGGTCCTCGGCGGGGCGGAAGAACGGTGCCGCGCCGGTGGCCTCGTAGGTCTCCTCGAGGTCCTTGTCCGAGATCGGCAGGTAGAGGCGGTCGCGGAACTTCTTCAGATCCGCCATCGTCAGCTTCTTCATCTGGTGGGTGGCGTTCTTGCCCTCGAGGGCGTCGATC
>NZ_DASZUF010000165.1:0-25018 GCF_035547795.1 Nocardioides sp. | reverse complement strand
CCTCACGGGCGTAGCGCACCGGGGAGAACCAGATGGTCGAGCCGGGGTCGCACGGGCCGTAGCAGACCTGGTCGCGGTCGCCGAAGGTGTTGGCCAGCGCCATCGGCACCGACGTCGTGGTGATCACCCGGGCGTGGAAGGTCGCCGAGGCCGCAATCGACCAGGGCGCGAGCAGGCCGACGAAGACGCCGCAGGCGACCAGCAGCGGCACCAGCGCCCGGCGCCGGCACCACAGCAGCGCCATCAGGCCGACCGCGCCGACGCCGGCCACCAGCGGTGTCGAGGAGGAGCGCAGGTAGACGGTGGTGATGGCGAGCAGGCCGAGCAGCGCACCGTCGCGGACGCGTGGCGGCGTGCCGGCCCAGGCGCGGTGCAGCACCGCCACCATCCGGGTGACGAGCAGGACGGCGACCAGGCCGGCGAGCAGGTCGCCGTACGCGGTCTGGCCGAAGAGCAGCCACATCGGCACCAGACCCGGGAAGATCGCCAGCGCGACGGCGTACCACCGACCGAGCACGCGGCGGACGTCGACGACGGCGAGCAGGAACAGCACCAGGGAGGCCAGCCCCAGGTAGCCGCGCGCCACCGCGACCGACGCGTGCGGGTCGACCAGGTAGAGCGGCGTGAGCAGCAGCGCCATCCCGGGCATGAACCAGCCGCTGCCGACCACGTCGCGGCTCAGTTCGGCGGTGTCCGGGCCGTGCAGCGAGGCCAGGTCGCGGACCAGGTTCGACAGCGCCTTGCCACCGTCGACGTAGGCGACCTCGTCGCCACTGAAGCCGGTGTGCCAGACCCGCGGGAAGAGCACCACCCGCAGGAGTACGCCGCCGGCGAGGAGCGCCAGCAGGAGCAGGTCGACGCGATCACGGGTAATGCGTGGACGGGGCCCACGAGGGCGGGAAACGCTTGGTCGAGAAGGGGTTGTCACACTGAGGGTCATGGCTCTTCACCTCCTCCTGGGGGAGGTCGAGCACGACCTGGCCGCGCACGACGGAGTCACTGGGGATGCGGGGATAGGCGGTCACGGTGGCGCTGTCGGCGGGCAGTCCGGCCCGGGCCAGCGCGGCGCCGAGCCGGCTCACCACGGTGGCCTTGTCGACCTGGTCGTACTGCAGGACCAGGCGGCGGCGCTGACCGACGTCGCCGTCGCTGCGCACCTGGTAGGGGAAGTCCAGGCTCATCCCGGCGGGCAGCGGGTAGCAGCCGGTGGCGAGCGCGGCGGCGGGCAGCGGCGGGCGGTAGTTGCCCGAGGGCTCGGCGCGGCCGACATGCGGGCTGACCAGCACCAGCGCGAGCAGCACCGCCGCCACCGCCCACAGCCAGGGCCGGACCCACCAGCGCCTCATGCCGGCCACGGTATCCAGCCCGGGCTGACCGCAACCTGTCTGCGCGGCGACGGCACGGTGACCGCCGGGAGGCGGCTCAGGCGGTGAGGCGCTCCACCGCGGCCTCGACCCGCTCGTCGGTGGCGGTGAACGCCACTCGCACGTGCTCGCGGCCCGCGACGCCGTAGAAGTCGCCGGGCGCGGCCAGGATGCCGCGTTCGGCCAGCCAGGAGACGGTGTCCCAGCAGGACTCGCCGCGGGTCGCCCACAGGTAGAGCGAGGCCTCGGAGTGGTCGATCTCGAAGCCGGCGTGGACCAGCGCGTCGCGCAGGCGGGTACGCCGGGCGGCGTAGCGGGCGTGCTGCTCGCGGGCGTGCTGGTCGTCGCCGAGCGCCGCCACCATCGCGGCCTGGATCGGGTCGGGCACCATCATGCCGAGGTTCTTGCGCACGGCCAGGAGCGCCTCGATCACCGACGGGTCACCGGCCACGAAGGCGCAGCGGTAGCCGGCCAGGTTGGAACGCTTGGACAGCGAGTGCACGGCCAGCAGACCATCGTGCGAGTCGCCGCACACGGCCGGGTTGAGCACCGACAGCGGGGCCTCGCCCTCCCAGGTGCACTCGATGTAGCACTCGTCGGAGATCAGCAGGGTGCCGCGCTCGCGGCACCACTCGACCACCTTGCGCAGGTGCTCGACGGGCAGCACCTTGCCAGTGGGGTTGCTGGGGCTGTTGAGCCACAGGATCGCCGGCCGCTCCGGCCCGATCGCCGTCAGCGAGTCCGAGGCGAGCACCCGGGCCCCGACCAGCGCGGCGCCGACCTCGTAGGTCGGGTAGGCCAGCTCGGGGTAGACCACCAGATCGCCGGGGCCCACGCCCAGGTGCAGCGGCAGCGAGGCGATCAGCTCCTTGGAGCCGATCACCGGCAGCACCCCGTCGAGCCCGAGGCCGCTCACGCCGTGGTTGCGGGCCAGCCAGTCGGCGCCGGCCTGCCGGGTGGCCGGCTTGCCGACCGTGACGGGGTAGCCGGGCGCGTCGGCCGCCGCGGCCAGGGCCTGCTGCACGACCACGGGGGTCGGGTCGACCGGCGTACCGACTGAGAGGTCGACGATGCCCCCGGGATGCCGACGCGCCGCCGCGGCGTACGACGTCAGCTTGTCCCAGGGGAAGTCGGGGAGCCTGCTGCTGACGCGCCCCAGGTGGGAGCTCCCCCGATCAGGCACCGCGTCAGTGGTCCTGGTTCTGCGGCTCGAGCGCGGCCACCAGCGGGGCGTCCTTGTCGATCACACCCATCTTGGCGGCGCCACCCGGCGAGCCGAGGTCGTCGAAGAACTTGACGTTGGCGTCGTAGTAGTCCTTCCACTGCTCCGGCACGTCGTCCTCGTAGAAGATCGCCTCGACCGGGCAGACCGGCTCGCACGCACCGCAGTCGACGCACTCGTCGGGGTGGATGTAGAGCATCCGGTTGCCCTCGTAGATGCAGTCGACAGGACACTCGTCGACGCAGGCCCGGTCCTTGACGTCAACACAGGGCTGGGAGATGACGTAGGTCATCCGAATCCTCCTACGGGAGCGGTCGAGAGCGGTCAGGGGACAGCCTAGTATCACGGGGTGCCAGCCCATCTGCTAGGTCCACATGTGGTCGGAACACGCGTGGTGATCCGTCGTCTGGTACCAGGCGAGACCGGCCCCACCGGCGGCCCCGCCTTCACCGATCTGCTCGGCATCTGCACGGCGTGGGGCCCCACCTCGATGAGCGTGGCACCCGACTCCGGGGCACCCGTCGAGATCCTGCTCGCCGACATCGTCTCGGGCAAGCCCGTCCCGCCGCGGCCCTCCCACCTGGCCCGCGTCTCGGCCCGCGACGCCGAGCTGCACACCCTGGCGCTGTGGCCCGGGCTGGAGACCCGGCCGCTCGGCGAGTGGGTGCTGCGCACCGACCCGGCGCCGACCGGCCGGCTGCTCAAGCGGGCCAACTCCTGCCTGGCGCTGGGCTCGCCGGGGCGACCGCTCGCGGAGGCCGTCGAGGAGGTGCTGGCGTTCTACGCCGCTCGCGACCGGGCGCCGATGATGCAGGTGGAGGCGGGCGCCGAGGTCGAGGCGGCCCTGCGGGCCGGCGGCTGGGTGCCACTGGGGCGCGGCGAGGCGTCGTTCCGGGCGGCGCCGCTGTCCCGGCTGCACCGGCTGCTGCGCCGCCGGGGAGCCGCGGATACGCCGGAGGCGACCCGGGTCGGTGAGGACGCCGCCGCCGTCGCGCTCCACGGTGCCGACGGGACCCGGGTCGCCGCGGGCAGCGCCGTCCTGGACGGCGAGTGGCTGGCC
This sequence comes from Nocardioides sp., assembly GCF_035547795.1. Taxonomy (GTDB): domain Bacteria; phylum Actinomycetota; class Actinomycetes; order Propionibacteriales; family Nocardioidaceae; genus Nocardioides. The sequence continues at coordinate 21,372 of NZ_DASZUF010000165.1, read as the reverse complement.
GTGCACGGGCTGACCGTCGACGACCGGCACCGGCGCCGCGGCCTGGCGACGGCGGTGATGGCGGGACTGGTCGAGTGGGGGGCCGAGCAAGGCGCACGGACGGTATGGCTGCACGTGGAGACCGACAACGCGCCGGCGCTGGCGCTCTACGAGCGACTCGGGTTCAGCGAGCACCACGTCGTGCGCTACCTGGTGCCCGGCCCGGCTTCCGGTAGCGCTGCCGGCGAGGCGCGCGCAGCGCGGTGAGGAACGCCGCGGCCACGACCAGCACGGCCGCCAGCACCACCAGGCCGTAGCCGTAGCGACTGGACTCCAGGGCGTAGTCGCCCTCGCGCCGGCCCGCCCAGGCGACCAGCAGCGGCACCCACCAGCCGACCGCGTAGGGCGGCAGCGTCCACCATCGTGGCGGCAGCGCCGGCAGCACCGCCAGCGAGCCGACAGCGGCCAGCACGAACCCCCACCACGAGGCGTGCAGCGCGACCGCGGCCAGCCCGACCAGCGCGCCCAGCACCAGCAGGGCCAGCGCGGCGGCGGCCCTGATCACGGCCGGGTCACAGGCCGGGTCACAGGCCGGGTCACAGGCCCGCGAACAGGTCGGTCTCGCGGCCGTGCTCATCGACCGGGCCGAGGGTGCCCTTGGCGATCCGGAACGACTCGTAGCCGAACGCCTCGTTGCCGACCTTGTTCGACAGCGCGAAGAACGGCCCGTCCACGCTGATCTGGGTCGGGTAGGCGCGCAACGCGGCCATCTTCTGCTCCAGGTAGGCGGTGGCGTCCACCTCGCAGGCGATGTCGACGTCGGGGGTGGTCATCGGCAATGGACCCTCGGGGTCGCCGCCGAAGAAGTCGATCTCCTCCCCGGCCGCCTTCATCTTGCGCAGGCCGTCGCGCATCCGGCCCTCGCTGATCGCCGACCAGTAGATCTTCGCGATCTCCCAGGCCTCCCCCAACTCCTTCTTGTACGACGGCACCGCGGCGAGCTGTGCGCCGTACATCGCCACCCGGTGGGCCTGGATGTGGTCGGGGTGGCCGTAGTTGCCGAACTGGTCGTAGGTGACCAACACCTGCGGCCGCACCTCGCGGATGATCGCGACCAGCTCGTCGGCGGCCTGGGTCAGGTCGGCCTTCCAGAACGCGTTGTCGTGGATGTCATCCGCCGCGATGGCGTAGCCGTCCTCGTGCCACTGCATCCCCGAGTCGCGGTAGCGGCCGAACCCGCCCAGCCAGCGGTGGTCCGTGACCCCCAGCGCCGCCATCGCGTTCTCGATCTCGGTGCGCCGGTGCTCGCCGAGCCGGTCCTCGCGATCCGCGGCCAGGTGCTCCAGCTCGGGCACCAGGATCTCGCCCATCTCGCCCGCGGTGCAGGTGACCAGGGTGACCCCACGGCCCTCGGCGACGTACTTGGCCATGGTGGCGCCCTGCCCGATCGACTCGTCGTCGGGGTGGGCATGGACGAGGAGCAAGCGCTGGTCGGGCATGGGCCCGATCCTAGTGTGGGCGCCTGACCCGCCGGGGCGCCGTCGGCAGATCCGGCGGGGGCGCGGGCGGGCTGTGCCGCGGATCGGCGGGCTGGTGGAGCCAGCCGTCGTACTCGTCGACCAACAGCTCCAGCAGCAGCGTCGGCGCGTCGGTGGCCACTGCCCAGGGCTGGTCCTCGTCGTCGTCCTCGCCCTGGAACCGCTCGCGATGCACGCGGGTCCACCAACCCTCCGACTCCAGCCGGTCCGCCACGCTGCGCGCGTCCTCCTCCTCGAAGAAGATCGCGACTTCGGTGGGCTGGGCGGCAGCCAGCCGCTCGCGCAGCTGGGCCAGGAACGGCCGGTCCGGCTCCAGCCAGTCGACCTCGTCGAGCTCCTCGGGCGCCAGCCAGCGGATCCGGTCGTGCTCGCGCGGACGCGGCTCGCCGGCGACGATCCGCGCGGTCGCGGCCCGCAGCCAGAGCGCGTCGCCGATCCGGCTCTCGCCCGCCAGCCAGTCGGTGACCTCGACCAGCACGCCCAGCTCCTCGCCGACCTCACGCATCAGCGCCTGGTCGCGGTCCTCCCCCGGCTCGACCTTGCCGCCGGGCAGTTCCCAGCGGCCGGCCGCCGCCGGCGGGGAAGTACGGCGCGCGGCCAGCACCCGACCCTCGCGCAGGATCGCCGCTGCGACCACCTCGACTCGCGTCACGGCAGGATTATCCCGTGCTGCCACGTCTGACCCCCACTCCGGAGCCGCCTGTCCCGGACGAGCTCGGCGACCGGGTGGGGCTGGCCCCGGTGCTGGCCCAGCTCGACCGGCAGGGGCGGCGCGGGTTCGCGCCGGGCCTCGGCGTACGGCATGCGCTGACCTGGGACCGGGCGGACCGGCGGGACGCGAACTGGTGGCCCCAAGGGCTGACCTCCTCGGCCGACGCCGGCCGCGCCGACCGGCTGCTGGTGGCGAGCTGGTACTCCAAGGCCGGGCTCGGCGCCCGGGTCACCTTCCTCGACCTCGACACCCGCCGCTACCGGCACCTGCCGATGGCGCTGATGCGCGACGGTGCGCTCGCTCCGCTGCCGATCCACGCCGGCGGACTGGCTTGGCGCGGGCCGTGGCTCTATCTGGCCGCGACCAGGCGCGGCTGCTACGTGGCGCACGTCGACGACATCGTGCGCCGGCCCGCGGGCGACCTGGTCTGGCCGGTGCGCCTGCGGTACGCCGCGGACGACGGCATGCGCTACTCGTTCATCTCCGTCGACCCGATCGGGGGAAGGCTGCTCGCCGGGGAGTACGGCGGCCCCGACGCGACTCACCGCCTCGCCCAGTTCGCGCTCGACGCCTCCGGGCTGCTGACGCTCGGCCAGGACGGCGCCGCCACGGCGGTCGGCGTCGATGCCGGCGTGCCCTCGATGCAGGGCGCGGTGCGGTCCGCCGACGGCTACCGGCTGATGGTCTCCCGAGGTCGGCGGCGTCCCGGCGACCTGTGGGCGGGACGGCCCGGCGGCTATCGGCGCCGCTCGATGGCGGCGCCACCGGGCCCCGAGGACGTCACCGCCTGGGGCGACCTGGTCTGGTCGCTGACGGAGTTCCCCGGCCGGCGCTGGGTCTTCGCGCTGCGCTGATCCCATCGGACCGCGACGACCTCGGCGATGCTCACCCATCCGCGCCCCTCTTCCGGCCATGATGTGAGCCCAGCGCCCGGTGGGAAGGAGTGGATGATGCCGACCCGACCACCACGACCCGCGCGGATGTTGCGCCGCACGGTGCTGCTCAGCGTGGCCGGGGTGGTGATCGGTGCCGGCACGCTCGGCGTCGAGGCCGAGGCGACGACACGGCATGCGGACGCCAGGCGCGCACGCGGGCGGCAGGCCGCCACCCTGGTCGGTGGCCCGATGGCGCCTCCGCCGGTGACTCCTCCGGCCGGGCCGCCGGCGCCACCGCCGGTCGTCTCCACGCACGCCCCGCACTGGGCGCACCGATGGCACACCCCGATCTATGAGCTCGATGACTTTCTCCGGCGAGACCGGCAGGCGCACTTCCCGCACCGCTCGATCATGCTCACCGTCGATGACGGCCCGCACCCGGTCTGGACGCCGCGCTACCTGCGACTGTTCGCCAAGCACCACGTCACCGCGACGTTCAACCTCATCGGCGAGCAGGTGCATCCCAACCGCAAGATCGTGCGCGCACTCGTCGCCGAGGGCCACACCGTGGCCAACCACACCTGGACCCACGACGAGCGGCTGCCGTTCCGCAGCCGACGCGACATCCACCGTGAGATCGCCCGGACCAACGAGGCCATCCACGACGTCACCGGGCTCCGTCCGACGCAGTTCCGCGCGCCGGGCGGCGTCTGGGGTGCCAAGGTCTTCGCCGAGCTGGCCCGAGAACGGATGATGCCCGTCGACTGGAACATCGACCCGCGGGACTGGGCCCGCCCCGGCATCCCGGCGATCGAGTCGGCCATCCGGGCGACCCGCCCGGGCGACATCATCCTGTGCCACGACGGCGGCGGGGACCGATCGCAGACCTACCGGGCACTGAAGAAGGTGATCCCGGAGCTGAAGCATCGTGGGCTGAGGTTCGTCACCCTGCCGTAGCAGTGGTTCGGCGCGGCAGCCGGGCGAGCTGACGCGACTGGGCGACCAGCCGGCCGGTGGCGTCCCAGACCTCGCAGTCCTCCTCGAACATCCCGCCGGCGACGTTGCGGGTGGCGTGCCTGACCTTGAGCCACCCCGGCGCCGGCACTGCCCGGACGTGCGCGGTCAGCTCCAGCGTCGGGGCCCAGCCAGGCCGGCCAAGGTCGAAGGTGACCGGTGGCAGCAGGTCGACCACGGCGAGCAGGCTGATCGGGTCGGGCTCGCGGCCGTCCTTGAGCCGGAACCACGCGCTGATCACGCCGTTGCCACTGGGCTGCCCGACGGCCCAGCCGACCTGCTCGGGGTGGAAGAGCATGTCGAAACGCTCCATCATCGGCGCGATCCGACGGATGTCCTCGGGGGCCATCGAGTTCGGCACGCACCGCTCCCGGTCCGGCAGGTCCGGCTCTCGCGCGGTGGTGGCGACATCTCCCGGCAGCCCGGCCAGGTCGCCGAACGTCGCCAGCGCCGCGATCCGCTGCTCGTCACCCTGCAGCAGGTCGGCGGCGACGGTGGCGACCGAGCCGCCCTCGCGCCTGACCCGGGTCAGCACCCGGGCGGGGCCAGGGACGCTGGCGCTGAGGTAGTAGGCGCTGATGCTGATCGGATCCGGCTTGGCGGGGACGGCGTGCCTGATCGCGTTGCCGATGGTCGCCAGCAGGTAGCCGCCGTTGACCCCGCCTCCGACGACCCAGCCCGGCCGCAGCCGGGCGTCGTACTCCCCCGGCGCCGTCTGGTTCACGAAGATGTCACTGTCGAACTCGGCCGCCATGGCGGCAACCTATCGACCGGCCACGCGATGATGTCGTCATGGGTGCACCTCACCGGCCGCGCAGGCCGTCCTTCGTGTACGACGCGGGCGACGAGCCCGACCCGCGCTTCAGCCTGGCCAACGAGCGCACGTTCCTGGCGTGGGTCCGCACCGCGCTGGCGATGCTCGCCGGCGCGGTCGCGCTGCACTCGCTGGAGCTGCCCGCGACCTCGTGGCTGCGCGCGGTCATCGTGGTGGCGCTACTGGTGGTCGGCGCCTCGTGCACGGTGCTGGCGTTCGTGCGCTGGGCACGGGTGGAGCGGGCGATGCGGCTGCGTCAGCCGCTACCGCACTTCTCCCTCGGCTGGCTGCTGACCGCCGCGGTGGTCGTCATCTCGGTGCTGCTGGCGATCACGCTGACGGTGTCGTAGACCGGCCGGCGACGAGCAGCCGCTGCGTCGCCCGGTCGTGGTAGTCGCCGACCAGTGTCGCGGCGGCGATGACCACGCCGGCGGCGAGGAGGCCGGCGCCCAGATGCCACTTCAGCAGCGCCGCACCGAGGGCGGCGCCGGCCAGGATCGCGGCGACCGCGAGCACCCGGCGTACCGATCCGCCGCCCTTGCCGCTGCCGAGGACGGAGTCGGCGGCCAGCCCGGTGATGGTGGAGGTGACCACCACCGTCGTGACGTCCTTGACGGCGATGATCCGCGCCGTCGCCGCCTGCGCGCCCATCGCGATCGCGGCCAGCGTGGTGCTGGTGACGCCGACCGACCGGGACGGGTGGTCGCCGCCGGTCAGGAGCAGCACGGCCAGGGCGACCATCACCGCGGCGACCACGGCGAAGACGGTCGTGGTGCGGCCGTGCCAGGTGCGGCTGCCGTGCCGCAGGAAGCGGCCCGCGGCCGCGGCGCCCGCCATGAAGCCGACCAACGCCAGCGCGGGGCCGAGCACCGGCAGCCCGCTGCCGCCGACCAGCGCCATGCCCAGGACGACGACGTTGCCGGTCATGTTGCCGGTGAAGACCTTGTCCAGGCCCAGGTAGCCGACCGCGTCGTTGATGCCGGTGGTGAACGTCAGCACCAGCATCAGACACAGGTGCATCCGCTCGGTCGGTACGTCGCGCAGCCGGTTCACGTCGGCGATTCTCGCAGTCCCCGGTCAGGCCGGGGCGTCCGCGAGGGCCTGCGCCGCGACCGCGAGATCGTCGACCCCCCGGACCAGCTCCTCGGGGTCGTCGGTGGCGAGGTCGAGGTGGAAGCCGAAGAGCGAGGAGTCGACCAGGGTCACGATCCGCGCGACCCGCTCCGGCGGCGCGCCGCAGCGCATCAGATAGGACTCGAGCGCGCCCGTCCAGCGCTCGTTGCTCTCCCGGACCACCGAGAGGTAGGGCTCTTGACCGATCAGGCCGCTGGCCGCGGCCTGGCAGTAGATGTCGATGCAGCTGTGCATCGGCTGGGCCAGGAACGCCTGCCAGAGCCGGTTGACCCCGGCCCGTACGTCGGGCTGGCCCGGGAGCGCCTCGACGCCGGCCACGGTGCGGTCGGTGGTCCGCGCCACCACCGCGGCGACGAGCTCGTCGCGGCTGCGGAAGTGGTAGAGCAGCATCCGGTCACTGGTCCCGATCGCCGCCGCCACCGGCCGCAGGGTGAGCCCGATCAGCCCGTGCTGCAGGACGTGGTCGGTGACCTGGTCCAGCAGGGCGTCGCGGCGGCTCATGGCCGTCATGATAGTGGGATTCGTAGCAAGTGCTACATGACCACAACATGGACGCGGGGAGGTATGAACCGCGGCGAAGTGGGTAGGTGCCGCTTATGTCACCCGCTTCGAGACTCCGCGCCACTACCTGCCTCACCGCCCTCGGCCTGACCCTGGCGGCCGCCACCACGGGCGTCGCCCTCGGCCCCGCAGCCCCCGCCGACGCGGCCGCCACCGTCTTCGCCGTTCCGACCAGCAACGCCGGCCTGGGCCGGATCACGACGGCGCCCGACGGCAGCATGTGGTTCATCGAGAGGAACGCCAACAAGGTAGGCCGGATCACGACCACCGGGCAGATCAGCGAGTACACCCTGCCGCCCAACGAGGACGACGACAACGCGGACGTCGAGGACCTGGACGTGGCGCCCGACGGCACCGTCTGGGTCGCCTATGACCAGGGCCACGAGGTGGTGGCGCTGCACCCGAACGGGTCGGTCGCCCAGGGCCCCTATACCGATGACTATCCCGACGCCGGCGAGGTCCGGGTAGCGCCCGATGGGGTCCCGTGGATCACGATGAACTACGCCGACTCGGGGGTCTCCCGCATCGTTGGCGGGCAGTGGACATGGAACTCCAACTCCCCCGAGTGCGACGACGTCCTCGGTCGGGCGGCCGACGGCTCGATGTGGTGCGCTCTGTCTTACCCCGGCCGGCTGATCCACCTCAACGCCGACGCGTCCGGCGGTACGACATACCCCCTGCCCAGCTACTCCGGCTACCTCGACGGTGACCTCGGCAGCATCGCCGCCGGCCCGGTCGGCTCGGTGTGGTTCACCCGCTACAGCTCGGGCACCTTCGTCACACCGGACGGGTACGGCGTGGTCGGCTACCTCGACCAGGCCACCGGCGCCGTGACCGCGTGGCGGACCGGCAGCAACACCGCGCCCACCAGCCTGGTCGAGGGACCCGACGGGAACATGTGGTTCACCAGCGTCAACGAGTTCCACCCCGGGATCGGCCACCTCTCCGCCAGCGGCGTCGGGGCGATCTCGCAGGTCGGTGCGTACAAGCCGACGTCACTGACCTTCTCCCACGACGGCGCGATCTGGTTCACCGACAGCGCCGACAACGCCGTCGTCCGGGTCACCCGCGACCAGCTCGCCGCGAACAACGTGGACGTCGGGTCCGGCGCCACCTACAGCGTCGGCACCGTGCGGGTGCTGCCCAGCGCCGGCACCGTGGTCAAGCCGCACCGGACGATCCGAGTCTCCCACCGCAAGGCCACCTTCACGCTCGCCTGCGCGAAGAAGGCGAAGGGTGGCTGCCACGGGACGCTCACGCTGCGCACCGCCACCAAGAAGCACGTCAAGCTCGGCAAGCACGCCTACTCGATCAAGGCCGGCAAGCACCGCTCCGTCACCGTCAAGCTGACCAAGAAGGGGCTCAAGCGGCTCCGTCCGGGACATGTCACCAAGGTCCGGGTCGAGCTGACCCCGCGCGGCGGCACCCGGCCGACGTACACCCACAAGGTCAAGCTGCGTCGCTGAGCCTCACACCGCGGCGGCGGCCGCTCGGCCGGCCACCCGGCCACTGAACAGGCAGCCGCCGAGGAAGGTGCCCTCGAGCGCGTTGTAGCCCATCATCCCGCCGCCGCCGAAGCCGTTGACCTCGCCGGCGGCGTACAGGCCCGGCAGCGGTACGCCGGCCGCGGTCAGGCAGCGCCCGGACAGGTCGGTCTCCAGCCCGCCGAGCGTCTTGCGCGACAGGATGTGCAGCTTGACCGCGATCAGCGGGCCGTTCGCCGGGTCGAGCAGCCGGTGCGGCTTGGCCACCCGCGACAGCTTGTCGCCGAGGAAGTGCCGGGCGCTGTAGATCGCGGTGATCTGGGCGTCCTTGGCGTAGTGGTTGTCGATCTGCCGGTCGCGTGCCTCGATCAGCCGGCGCAGCGCGCCCTCGTCCAGCGTCGTCTCCCCGAGCTTGTTCATCCCGGCGACCAGGTCGGAGAGGTTGTCCGCGACCACGAAGTCCTCGCCGTGCCGCTTGAACGCCTCCACCGGACCGGGGCCCTTGCGCGCCCGGTCGACCACGCCGCGCACCGACTTCCCGGTCAGGTCGGGGTTCTGCTCGGAGCCGGAGAGCGCGAACTCCTTCTCGATGATCTTCTGGGTCAGCACGAACCAGGAGTAGTCGTAGCCGGTCTCGCGCAGCACCTTGAGCGTGCCGAGGGTGTCGAAGCCGGGGAAGTTCGGCGCGGGCAGCCGCCTGCCGGTGGCGTCGAGCCACAGCGAGGACGGGCCGGGCAGGATCCGGATGCCGTGGTTCTCCCAGATCGGGTCCCAGTTGCGGATGCCTTCGACGTAGTGCCACATCCGGTCGCGGTTGATCACCCGGGCGCCGGTGGCCTCGGTGATGGCGATCATCCGCCCGTCCACGTGCGCCGGTACGCCGGAGACCATCGTGGCCGGTGGGGTCCCCAGCCGCGCGGGCCAGCTCTTCCGCACCAGGTCGTGGTTCCCGCCGATCCCGCCACTGGTCACGATCACGGCCTGGGCGCGCAGCTCGAACTCACCGACCTCGACCCGCGAGGACGCCTGGCCACGCTCGATGGAGCTGGGCTCCAGGACCGCGCCCCGCACGCCCGTCGCCGTACCGCCCTCGACGATGACCTCGTCGACGCGGTGACGGTGGGCGAAGGTGATCCGGCCCGCCTCGACGTGCGCGCGGACCCGGCGTTCGAACGGCGCGACCACACCGGGCCCGGTCCCCCAGGTGATGTGGAAGCGCGGGACGGAGTTGCCGTGCCCGTCGGCACGGCCGTCGCCGCGCTCGGCCCAGCCCACGACCGGGAAGAGGCGGTGGCCCATCGAGCGCAGCCAGGCGCGCTTCTCCTGGTGCGCGAAGTCGAGGTAGGCCTCCGCCCAGCGGCGCGGCCACAGGTCCTCGTCGCGGTCGAACTGGGCGCTGCCCATCCAGTCCTGGGTGGCCAGCTCGAGCGAGTCGTGGATGCCCATCCGGCGCTGCTCGGGGCTGTCGATGAGGAAGAGCCCGCCCAGGCTCCAGAACGCCTGGCCGCCCAGCGACTGCTCCGGCTCCTGGTCAACGAGCAGCACGCTGCGCCCCGCGTCGGCGGCCTCGGCGGCGGCGACCAGGCCGGCCAGACCGTGACCCACCACGATGATGTCCGCATTACCCATGGGTAGATAGTGGCACGACCGGTTGGCTTCGGTGGCCGAAAGGATGGCCGATAGGGCGGACGTGAAGGTACTCGTCTGGACATCCGGCAAGCCTGGCGACGGTTCGTTCCACTACCGCATCAACGCGCCTCTGGTGGAGGCGCAGTACCAGGGACTGCTGGAGTGGAAGTACCAGCAGGTGCTCTCCTCCACCGACCTGGTGGACGTCGACGTGGTGGTCGCCCACCGCCTCACCCAGCCGGTCGCGCTCGGCGCGTGGGAGCAGATCGCCGAGGCCGGGGAACAGCTGCTGGTCGTCGAGCACGACGACGACATGGTCAACGTCCGCAAGGACAACCCACTGTTCACCAAGCACGGCGAGCTGGTCTGGGAGTACTTCCGCGACGACTGCATCCCGGCGATCAAGCGCTCCCTGGAGATCGCCGACCTGGTCACCGTGACGGTGCCGCACCTGGCCGAGCAGTACCGGCAGTACACCGACGCGCCGATCCTGGTGCTACCCAACACCGTCGACGAGGTGCTCTTCGAGGTGCCGCAGCGGGTGCGGCAGCCCGGTGAGCAGTTCGTGGCCGGCTGGGCCGGCACGTTCACCCACGACATCGACTGGCGCTCCGCCGGCAAGGGCGTCGCCTACGGCCTGGGCAAGGCCGACGCACACCTGGTCATGATGGGGTCGAACTACGCCCGCAAGATCGGCTACCGGGACGCGTCGTTCGTCGAGTGGGCGAACCGGATGGACGAGTACTACTACGAGCTGACCAAGTGGCACGTCGCCCTGGCGCCGCTGGCCGACGAGCTGTTCAACCGCTCCAAGAGCCCGCTCAAGGCCCTCGAGGCCGGCGCGCTCGGGCTGCCGATCGTGGCCTCGGCCGCCGGCCCCTACCCGGACTACGTGATCAACGGCGAGACCGGCTTCCTGTGCCGCACCGACGACGAGTGGATGAAGGCGCTGCGCGCGCTGGCCAACGACGAGGAGATGCGCCAGGAGATGGGCCGCCGCGGCCGCGAGCACGCGAAGGGCTTCATCACCCGCGACTGGGCGCCGCGGCTGGCCGACGCCTACCGCACGGCGCTGGATGCGAAGCGCGGCGCCCGGGTCGCCTAGCTCGCCGGTCGCCTAGCTCGCCGGTCGGCTAGACGGGCTTGCCCATCGCCTCCCGCATCCCGCGGGTGGCGAGCTGGTCGGCCAACTCGTTGTCGGCCACGCCGGCATGGCCCTTGACCCAGAACCACTCCACCTCGTGGCGGGCGCAGGCCTGCTCCAGGCGCTGCCACAGGTCGACGTTCTTGACCGGCTGCTTGGCCGACGTCCGCCAGCCGTTGCGGGCCCAGCCGGCCAGCCACCTGGTGATGCCGTTGCGCACGTACGTGCTGTCGGTGTAGAGGTGCACCGTCGCCGGCCGGGTCAGCGTCTCCAGCGCCACGATCGGCGCCGTCAGCTCCATCCGGTTGTTGGTCGTCGCAGCGGACTCGCCGCCGTACAGCTCACGGACATGCTCGCCATAGCGCAGTACGGCGCCCCACCCGCCCGGGCCGGGGTTCGGCGTACAGCCGCCGTCGGTGTGGATGATGACGGGCCGTGACACGCCCGGGAGCCTAGCGCTCCGGCCGGAACCATTCCTCCACCGGACCGTCCGGGTCGACCTGCAGGCCCAGCGTCCGCACGAGCACGTCGATCTGCGCCCACACCGCCGCGGTCAGCAGGTCGACCAGCACCTCCGCCTCGACCTCGCCGCCGGAGCGGTGCACCCAGCGCCGCACGGTCGCGAAGACCATGCCCACCAGCCCGTGGGCGAACGGCTCGGTCAGCCCGCGCGGCGGCATCGGAAGGCAGCCGCGGAGCTGGTCGATGGCCGCCTCGAGCAGGTCGACCGCGCCGGTGGCGATCTCGGCGACGACCTGCTGCAGCGGACCGTTGCCGTCGATCGCGGTGTCGTAGTCGGCCAGCCGGTGCAGCCGCGGGTGCGCCGCCGCCCAGGTGACGTAGACGCCGATGATCCGCGACAGCGTCTCGCGGATCGTCCCGGTCAGGGTCAGCGCCGCCAGGATGTCGGCGCGCAACCCCTCCAGCACCCGCCGCTGCACGGCGAGGTCGATCTCACGTCGGTCGGCGAAGAGACGGTAGACCACCGACCTGCTCAGGCCCGCCCGGGCACCGATCTCGGCGACGCTCGCGTCCCCCTCCCCGGCCTCGACCATGGCGATCGCGGCGTCGAGAACCAGTCGGCGGCGTTCCTCGTTGTGCGCCTGCCAGCGTGCCGCCCGTCCGTCCACGACGGGCAGGGTAGCCCGACCGGAGCTCAGGAGGACGCCGCGGCCGGCTCGCTGCGGAACCGCGAGGGCCGGCCCTCGATGCCCATCAGCCGCCACAGCGGCCGGGTCAGGCGGGTACGCAACCCCAGGCCGTCACACAGCATCCGTACGTCGCCGAAGATGTGCCGCAGGAACCGCTCGCTCGCGGGGCTGTCCCACCACACCTCGCGGGCCACCCGCTCCGGGATGCCCATCGCCGCGACCGCCTCGCGGCTCGGCTTCATGATGATGTCGCACATCAGCCGCATGAACAGCGGCGTGAGCGCGTGCATCGCGACCTTCTGTACCAGCGGCAGCTCACCGATGTGCTCGGCGAGGTAGGTGTGCGCGAAGCCGATGTGCCGCGCCTCCTCGGCGACGTGGATCGACACGATCCGCTCCAGCAGCGGCGGCAGCTCACGACCCGCGCGCAGCAGACCCTTCTGGAGGTGGTCGATCGGCTCCTCGCCGGCGAGGACGCCCATCCAGAAGCCGGCCGGGAACCAGTAGCCGAAGGTGGCCAGCAGCGGGATCGCACGGCGGAACCAGGCCGGTACGCCGGAGGGGTCGACGCCCGATCGGTTCGCGAACTCCTGGAACATCTGGGTGTGATGGCACTCCTCCGTCGCCTCGTGCGTGGAGTAGCGGAACTCCGGGTTGCCGTTGGGGCGCTTGAGGTTGTCCCACATGATGCCGCCGATGAGCAGCTGCTCGAACTGCAGGCCGACCTTGCAGATCAGTGCCCAGCGCTTGATGCCGATCTCGATCTGCCGCTCGCGCGGCAGCGCCCGATACCACGGGTGGGCGCCGAGCGGGTCCTCCTCGCCGAGGATCCAGCGCTCGTCGTCGGTGCGGATCGCGTAGTCGGGGTGGTCCCAGTCGATGTCGAGGAACGCGTCGAAGTGCTGGTGCACCGACGCCTCGGAGAGGGTCCGCAGCCGCTCGTGGTAGCCCTGCCGCGGACTCGACTCGGTGACGGTCATGGGCGGCATGTTAGTGGGACGGCAGTCCCGGAAACAATGTCCGCCGTACCGTCAGATCCGATGCCCGAGCCGACGGTAGAGATCGATCTCCGCCCGCAGCCGGTAGGGCAGCGGCGCGCCGGCGCGGGCCACCGCGACGGCCAGCTGCTCGAGCGCGGCCAGCAGCTCTTCGCGCAAGGACTGCGCCTCCCAGTGTCGCGGCGCCGCGTCCCTCGCGGCGTGCAGCCGGGCCCGCACCGCCCTGACCTCGCGTGCACGCGCCTCGACGAAGCGAGCATCGACGACCCGGGGAAGGGGCTGGGATCGCGGCGGCACTCTCATCTCCGACCATCTCCGACCTGCTGGCGAGGCTGGTGCCTCTCGAAGGTCGCGAGGCCCTGGAACATCGGGCGCCGCGTCGTGCCCACGACGGTACTCCGGGAGGCCGAAGGCTCACCGGCGTGGCGGCGTCTCACTCGACGAGGTGTGCCGTCACCGCGGCCCGAGCAACCCCTCCCGGCGTCCGATCACGACGGACCACACGACGGTGACGACGGCGGTGACGACGGTCAGGACGGCGATGGCACTGCTCTTGACGATGACGAAGTCCGTCGTGGTCAGGATCTCCAACAGCGTCAGAGTGACACCTGCCTTGAGGAGGACGACCAGTCCCCACATCAGGGTGAGCCCCCGGAACAGCGCCCGCACTCGCGGGCGGGCGGCGACCGTGGCGTCCATCGGATAGAAGTCGGGCGCCAGGCGGGCGACGATCGGCCGTCGGCGGCACAGCGATCCCAGGAAGAGCAGGGCCACGACCAGGTCGGCGAGGACCGGTTGGGCGAAGTAGAGGAAGGCACTGTTCGTGGCGAGGGCGACCGCGGTCCGGACGACCAGGACCGCCAGGGCCAGCAGCAGCAATCCCGAGGCCGGCCGACGCGTAGCCCATCGCCAGAGCATGGCGGCGCTCATCCATGCCAGCGCGACGATTGCCGCGGTCGTGAGGTTGAAGAAGGTCAGCGCGATCCACAGCAGAGCCGCCGGCGCGATGACCGCGACCAACACGCTGGCCCCGACCCGAGTCAGGACTCGGCCCAGATGTGGTCGTCCCAGCGACGGTGGCGGGAAGCCAGCGGAGGTGACGACAGCGGCGAGAGATGCCATGGCTTCGGGCCCGTCCCCGGCTACGGCGAGCCGGATTGTTGGGTATCACCGAAAACCGCGGGGCGAAGCGCTCCTCGTGCAAGGAATCCTCGGCACCGCCCATGCTACCCGGCGTCACCCGGCGGCGCAGGCCGGCCTACGCTCCCGGCGCGGTGCCCGATGTCGGGGACAGCTCGCGCCAGCGGGCGCGGCCCTCGTCCAGGGTGAGCTCGCGGTCGCACTGGCCAGCGGCCTCGGGGTCGTGGGTGCTCATCACCACGATCGCTCCACGCTCGGCCTCGGCCCGCAGCCCCTCGATGATCCGGTTGCGGTTGGTCGCGTCCAGATCGCTGGTCGGCTCGTCGGCGAGCAGGACCGCACCCCGCGCCGCGAAGGCACGAGCGAGCGCGACCCGCTGCTGCTGGCCACCCGACAGCTCCTCGACGAGATGGTTGCCGGACTCCTCGAGACCGACCAGGGCCAGCGCGGCAGCGGCGCGGCGGGCCGCCTCGGCTCCGGGGACGCCGGCACCGATCAGCGGGACGACGATGTTCTCGGCCGCGGTCAGCATGACGGCGAGACCGTTGCCCTGCGGCACCATCACCACGCCACGGGCGGCGGCCGTCGCCCGCACACCGACCGGTTCGCCGTCGAGAGTCACGCTGCCGGCGTACGGCGTGAGCGCACCCGCCAGGGCCCACAGCAGGCTGCTCTTCCCGGCGCCGCTGGGACCGGTCACCGCGAGCAGGGTGCCCGGCGACAGCTCCAGGTCGAGGGGATGCACCGCGACGAGGTCGCCGTAACGGACCTCCAGGCCACGGGTCACCAGCGTCATGCGCCCACCTCCTCGTCGTCGGCCAGAGCCTCGGTCTCGGGCAGCAGCACGAAGTGGTCGCCGTCGTGGTGCACCCGCAGCAACGTGCCCGGCGGCAGCGCGGCGAGCGCATGGGCCGGCAGCGGCAGGAAGCCATCGGCAGTGACCACCGAGTACTCCTCACCGCTGCGACCCTCGCCACCGATCTTGCCGTCGCGGATCGTGACCGTGCGCGGCAGGCGCGCCGCCACGGCCGGGTCGTGGGTGACCAGCACGACGGTGGTGCCCGTCTCGGCGTTGATGGCGGCGATGGTGTCGAGCACCAGGTTGGCCGCGGCGTGTTGCAGCTGGCTGGTCGGCTCGTCGGCAAGGAGTACGCCGGGGCGGTTCGCGGTGGCCACCGCGACCGCCAGCAGCTGCCGGTGCCCGGGCGTGAGCCGGTGCAGGTCGGTGTGTGCGTCCGCGTCGAGTCCCACCCGCGCGAGCACGTCGTGCGGGTCGTCGAGCTGCTTGCCGAGCGCGCGGGCGGAGGCCTGCGCGAACGCGACGTTGTCGATCGGACTGAGGTACGGCACCAGGTTGCGCCCCGCCCCCTGCAGCATCAGCGAGACCTCCGTCGCACGCAGCTCGTCCAGCCGCCTGGCGGAGACCACCGAGAGCTCGTCCGCGCCGATGTGGATCTTCCCCGCGCTCGGCCGGAACAACCCGCCCAGGAGACTGAGCAGCGTCGACTTGCCCGCGCCCGAGGGCCCGAGCAGCCCGACCATCTCGCCGGCACGGATCTCGAGGTCGACGCCCGAGAGCGCGGCGACGTCGTGCCCCTCGGTGCGGTAGATGTGGACCAGCCGCCGGGTCGAGATGGGAAGTCCGTGCGATGCCGATGTCGCGGATGTCACTGTGCCTCCCGAAGCCGGCCGAGCTCGGCCCGGCCGTCGGTGGCGCGGCCGATGCACCAGCCGGTGAGGCCGAGCACGACCGCCGCGGCCAGCGCCGCGCCCAGGCAGGCCCACCAGGCCGGCATGAGCGTCAGGGTCGAGACGGCCGGAGGCTGGGTGAACAGGGGCAGCCGGCGCAGCGCGAGGGCTGCGCCGCCGACGCCGACCAGTGCTCCGACGAGTACGGCGAGCAGCGCCGCGACCAGCTCGGCCGCCACGCTGCTGCGCCGGAGCGCGGGCGCGGCGATGCCGGCCATCCGAAGCGCCGCGAGGTCGTAGCTGCGGGTGCGCCATCGTGAGATCGCGAGCACGAGCAAGACCAGGACCGCGATGAGGAGACCGACGATCCCCACGCCGACGCCGAGGCCGAGCGTCAGCCCCGCGGCGGAGCGCTCGTAGTACATCCGGCGTTGCGCGACGGTGTTCGAGCCCAGCACGCTGACCCCCTGGCGATGGAGCGCGGTGGTGACGGTGCGCAGCAGCCCGGGCGAGTCGTCGGCCAGCCAGACCGTGACCGCCTGGCCCTGGTCGTAGGGCTTGCCCCGGGTGGCCACGTCGAGGTTGACGATCGAGGTCCCGCCGTCCGCGCCGGGCACGCGTGCCAGGTGTCCGACCTGACGGAAGGTCCGGTCGACCCCGTCGACGCCCGGCCCGGTGTAGCGGCGTCCGTCGTCGCCGTCGTATCGCGCCCCGGTGACGACCGCGGGGAGCGCGTCCGGGATCCAGGCGTGGTCGCCGACGACGCTGTCGGACCCCTCCGTGTCGAACGTCACCAGCAGCGACCCGTCCGCCTCGGCGCCGAACCCGATCTTGCCGCTGTGGTTCGCGAAGCCCTGCCAGTCGTCCGGCCGGCCCCAGCGTCCGGCGGGACCGAGGCCGAACGAACCGCTGTCGTCGGCACCCGGGTTGGAGCTCACGCCCACCCCGACGATCTCGCAACCGGCCGAGCAGGGCACCGAACGCCGGATCGTCCGGGCCTGGTCGGTGGAGCGGAGCCGGCCGAAGTCGACCGGGATCGGAGTGCGGCCGGGGAAGGTCACCAGGACGGCCAGGTGGGCCGGTGAAGTGGCGCTGACCTGGGCGTGCGTCACTGTCACCGCCAGGCTCGAGCCCTGGACCCGGATCGGCGCGGCGGCCGGCGCCGCGAGCTTCTGGAGCGCCGCACGGAGGCCGGCGTCCGCCCCGACCACCTGCCCGAACTCGTCGGGTACGACGCCGAGCGTCCCGCTGGCGGTCGCCGAGACCGATGTCTGCTGCAGCACGGTGGTGGCCCGGACGCCGTGCGCGTTGACGGCGGCGACGGCCTTCTCGATCGCCGGGACCTCGGTCGAGTCGAGGTCGAGAACGCGCGCGGCTCCGACGTACTGCACCGCCGCATCCTCGCGGTTGCGAGCACCGACGGCGTCGGCGTCGACCGCGAAGACGAGCAGAGCGGTCGCCACCGTCACCAGGGCCACGGCGCGCCGGGTGGCCGTGCTCCGGGCCGCGTCGAGCCCGGCGAGCGCCGAGGCCACCCGGCCCCGGCGAAGCTGCCGCCGCGACCAAGCCGTGGCCAGCGGCGGCACCAGGATCGAGAGCACGATACCGACGAGCAGGGCGAGGAAGCTCGGGCCGAGTGCGCTCGCGGAGCCGTTGAGCCCGCCGGTGACGAAGACCAGGACGAGTGCGGCCGAGGCCGCCAGCAGCATCGCCTGGCCGACCCCCACCCGGAGTCCGCGCACACGCGGACCGACCCGGCGCAGGAGGCGTTCGACCGGCTCACGGGTGACCCGCACGGCGGCGATGACGCTCACCACGAGGAGGACGACGAGGGAGCCGGCGGTGGCGAGGGCGAAGTCCCTGCCGGGCTCGACGGGTGGGGTGTGCGGCAGGTACCAGCTCGCGGCGGACCAGGCGACCCCGACACCCGCGACGCCGCCGGCGAGCGTCGCGGCGACCATGATCGGGACGAGCTCGCCCAGCAGCATCCGGCGGGCACGGCGCCGGCCCCGGCCGCGCAGCAGCGCCAGCGCGATCTCGGGCCGCCGTTGGTCGGTCACCGCGGTGAGGACGAGCCACAGCACGACCAGGCAGAGCAGGCCCAGCTGCACCATCAGAGTCGGCACCGTGACTCGCGCCTGGTGCTGCTGGTGGTCCACGTCCGCGACGAGCGAGGGGATGCCGGTGTTGACGTAGACGCGCCCTGAGTCGGAGCTGAGGTCCAGCCGGCGCTCGATCGCCCGCAGCCCGGTCGGGAGCCGGCGGAAGGCGTCGACGCCCAGGTCGTCGCGCGGGAGCAGGAACAGGCTGCTCGCCAGCGAAGGGTAGTGCAGCTGGTCGGAGTAGAGCGTGGACTCCGGCGTCAGCCAGTCGTCGTGCTGGACGACGCCGGCGGCGCCCGCGACACCCTGGCCGGAGTAGCCGGTCAGGGTCAGTCCGTACCAGTACGTCCCGGGGATCTGCTGGTAGACGCCCACCACGGTGAGCGTGACCTGCGCCGTGCGCCCGTGCCCGGGGCTCTCGTCGGTGATCGAGACGGTGCTGCCGGGCCGCAGCCCGAGGCCGCGGCTGTCGGCCTCGCTCACCGCGATCGTGTCCTTCTGGGCAGGACAGCGACCGGCGACGATGCGCACGTGGGCGCACATCCCGGTGCGCCACACCACCGTGCCGGCGTAGGGATCGCCGTGCACGGTGCCGGCGGGCTCGGCCTGGAGACCGAGCACCTGGGCGGCGAACGAGCGGCGTACGGCGCTCGGCACGTAGCCGGTGAGGGCGTCCGGCATGATCGGCCCGCCGGAGTAGGCCGTGATGTTCTGCTCCGGCCCGGTCCACCCGAGCTGGACGCCGGTGTCGACGACTGCGTTGTCGTGCAGCGTCGTCCGGGTCACCGACTGCTCCAGCGACCGCGTGAACAGCGGGGTGAACGACGCGGCCGTCACGATCAGCGCGGCGAGCAGGAACAGCGAGACCCCCTGCCAGGGTCGGTGACGCAGGGAATCCCGGACCCGATGCACCCGCAAACTCTAGACCGGAGCGACCCGGATCTTCCGGGCGATCGGGTGGACTGGCACCCAGAAGAGCACATGCGCCAGCCACCACAGTGCCGGCGTCTCACCCGGACGACGCCAGGCAGTAGCGCGCGCCGATCGCTGTCACGAGCACGACGCCCCAGACCTCGGACGGATGCGACACCGTGGACATCAACCGAGAGGACGGCACATCCAAGAGCCCCATCGGCCGGAACGCCCACCCGTGGGCTGCCACTTTCCCCGAGTCGTCGCCACCGTCTGCCAGACTCGGCGCTCAGCGCCGGCTCAGACGTTGAAGCGGAACTCCACCACGTCCCCGTCCGCCATCACGTAGTCCTTGCCCTCGATCCGGACCTTGCCCGCCTCGCGGGCCTTGACCATCGAGCCGGCCTCCACCAGGTCGTCGTAGGAGACGATCTCGGCCTTGATGAAGCCCTTCTGGAAGTCGGTGTGGATCACACCGGCGGCCTCGGGGGCGGTGGCGCCCTTGCGGATCGTCCAGGCGCGGGCCTCCTTGGGACCGGCGGTGAGATAGGTCTGCAGACCGAGGGTGTCGAAGCCGACCCGCGCCAGCTGGTCCAGACCCGACTCGGCGATGCCGAGCTCGTTCAGCATCTCGAGAGCCTCGTCATCGTCCATCTCGATCAGCTCGGACTCGATCTTGGCGTCGAGGAAGATCGCCTCGGCCGGCGCCACCAGGTCGCGCATCTGCTGCTTGAGCGCCTCGTCGGCCAGCTCGTCGGTGTCGCAGTTGAAGACATAGATGAACGGCTTGGCGGTGAGCAGGGAGAGCTCGCGCAGCAGGGCCCTGTCGATCGAGGTGGCGATGATGGGTGTACCGGCCTCCAGGGCCGCCTTGGCCTCGACCGCGGCGGCGAGATTCGCCTTGAGGTCGGGGGTCTTGCGGGACTCCTTCTCCAGCCGTGGGATCGCCTTCTCGACCGTCTCCAGGTCCGCCAGGACCAGTTCGGTGGAGATGGTGGAGATGTCGTTGCCAGGGTTGACCTCGCCCTCGACGTGGGTGACGTCCTCGTCGCGGAAGACCCGGGTGACCTGGCAGATCGCCGCGGACTCGCGGATGTGGGCGAGGAACTTGTTGCCCAGCCCCTCTCCCTGCGACGCGCCGCGCACGATGCCGGCGATGTCGACGAACTCCACCGTGGCCGGCAGGATCCGCTCGGAGCCGAAGATCTCGGCCAGCCGCGCCAGCCGCTCGTCGGGCACGCCCACCACGCCGACGTTCGGCTCGATGGTCGCGAACGGGTAGTTCGCCGCGAGCACGTTGTTCTTGGTCAGCGCGTTGAAGAGGGTGGACTTGCCGGCGTTGGGCAGGCCGACGATGCCGATGGTGAGAGCCACGAGGAGCAATCCTAAGGAGTACGGCGACACGCAGCCGATTCGCCGGTGCGCCTCAGCCCCGACCCGCGAGCAGTGCGTAGCGGCGGTGCCAGCCGAACCGCAGCACCGTCACCGAGAAGACCAGGGTGAGCAGCACGATCACCGCCTCCACGACCCCGCCGCCGCCCTTGCCGAAGATGCCGTGCTCGACGTCGTAGAGGAAGTCCATCCCGAACAGGTAGAGCCCAGCGGCGCCGGCCGCGACCAGCCAGAGCAGCGCGCTCGGCCGGTGCCGGGCCAGCGCCACCAGCGCCAGTACGCAGGCCAGGCCGAGCCAGGCGTCGGCCAGCGGGAAGGCGTTCTCGAACTGGTAGTAGGCGGCCCGGTGCTCGCTGGCCAGCACGGAGCGGTCGGTGAACCAGATCGTCCAATAGGCGACGTCGAGCGCGATCGCCACCGCCAGCATGACCCGGATCAGCCGCCCCATGGCCCGATTCAAGCAGAGCGTTAGGGTCTGGCCGTGCGCATCGCGACCTGGAACGTCAACTCCATCCGCTCCCGTATCGACCGGGTGGAGGCGTTCCTCGACCGGCACGAGATCGACGTACTGGCCGTGCAGGAGACCAAGGCCAAGGTCGATCAACTGCCCACGATGGGGCTGGAGGCGCGAGGCTACGAGGTCGCCGCGGTGGGGCACTCGCAGTGGAACGGCGTCGCGCTGATCTCCCGCGTCGGCCTCGATGACGTCACCGTCGGGTTCGAGGGCATGCCGCTGTACGGCGACCCCGAGGAGGCCGAGGCACGCGCCATCTCGGCGGTGTGCGGCGGCGGCGTGCGGGTGGTCTCGCTCTACGTGCCCAACGGCCGCAAACCCGGCGATCCGCACTACCGCTACAAGCTGGACTGGCTGGCCCGACTGCGGGACGCGTCGCAGGCGTGGCTCGCCGAGCCCACCGCGCTGGTCGGCGACTGGAACGTCTGCCCGTACGACGAGGACTGCTTCGACCCCTCACAGTTCAAGAACTCGACCCATCTGACCCCGCCGGAGCGGGAGGCGTTCTTCGCCATCGAGCGCGACTTCCGCGACGTGGTACGGCCCCATCAGCCCGGGCCGGGCGTCTACACCTACTGGGACTACTACCG
>NZ_DASZUF010000164.1:0-10926 GCF_035547795.1 Nocardioides sp. | reverse complement strand
AGCTCATCCCGAGCCCGGTCAGGTGCTCGAGGTTGCTCGACAGCGCCAGCATCTCGGTGCGCATCAGCAGCCGGCCCTCGTCCCGCGCCCGCAGGTAGCTGTCCATCTCCAGCTGTGTCACCTGGGCGTCGCACATGGTGGTGATGCCGGCGTCGAGCAGCGAGCGCTGGCCGAGGTCGAAGAGGTGGTCGATCTCGGCGTGCGTCATGGGGAGGTGGAAGTTGGGGCCGTGGTTGCGCACCTTGACGCCCTCGGCACCGGTCAGCAGGTCGCACGCGGAGTCGAAGAGCACGCCCGTCGGCTCGCCGTCGGCGTCGCGGTCGATCCGGCCACCGGCCGGGGTCGGGGTCGCGGCGGTGATGTTCGCCTGCCGCAGGGTGAGCGTGTTGACCACGTAGCCGTGGCCACTGGCGTGCTGGATCTGCACCACCCGGTCACGCGCCACCCGGTCGAGGTCGGCCGCCGACGGGTGCCGGCCCTCGGCCAGCTTGGACTGGTCGTAGCCGTAGCCACGGATGGCCTCCCCGGGACGGGCGGCGGCGCGGTCGCCGAGCAGCCGGACGACGTCGTCGATGGTGCGCGCACCGGAGAGGTCCACCCAGTCGATCGCCGACCCGTGCAAGATGGTGTGGGCGTGCGCGTCGACGAATCCCGGCATCAGCGTGCGACCGTCCAGGTCGACGATCTCGGGGGTCTCGTACGCCGAGCGCTTCATCTCGGTGAGGCTGCCCACCGCCTGCACGATGCCGTCGCGGACCAGCACCGCCTCGGGCACCTGGCCGTCCTCGGCCATGGTGCGGACCGGGCCGCCGGTCAGGATGGTCGAGCTCATCGGGTGGACACCTCCGGGGTCGTGACCGCGACGCGCGCGGTGCGGGTCATCAGCAGGTAGCAGGCACCGCTGACCACGATGCCGACAAGCCAGGACAGGTCGCCGCCGTCGAGCCGGTGCGCGACGGGCCCGGCCCAGAAGCCGAGGTTGGCGAAGGGCAGCTCGACCACGAAGCCGAGCAGGAAGCTGACGGCGCCGGCGACGTTGACCCGGCCGTAGGCGCCGGCGGGGTCGAAGATCGCCTTCACGTCGTAGTGGCCGTCGCGGACGAAGTAGAAGTCGGCCAGGTTGATCGCCGACCACGGGATCAGCAGGATCAGCACCACGCCGAGGGCGTCGGTGAACGCGCTGGTGAAGCTCTTGGAGTAGGCGATGGTCGCGACCAGGCACAGCAGCGCGAACGGCACCAGCGACCACAGCCGGGTGCGCATACTCGCCTCGACCGGCGCGACGGTACGGCGCAGGGAGGTGGCGATGCTGATCGCGGTGTTGCCGCCGGCGTACATCGACAGCGAGCCCTGCAGCACCTGGATCCCGACCACCACGACCACCAGCAGCGCGGTGAAGACCTTGCTGAACGAGTCGCTGACCTGGACCACCGAGCCGAGCGTGTCGGCGCCGTACCCGGTCACCGTCGTGAGGTAGGCGCCGAGCACGAACAGCCAGATGCCGGAGATGACGATGCCGGCGTAGGTCCACCACGCCGTCGCGGCGGTCGAGCTGTCCTCGGGGAGGTAGCGAGAGTAGTCGGCGATGTAGGGCGCGTAGCCGGCGGCGTAGACGAAGGTGATCGCGACGCCGGTGAGGAAGAGCCCGGTCTGGAAGCCACCGGTGTGCAGGTTGTGCGTCGTCGGATGGTCGATGCCGTGGTGGGCGAGCACCAGGATCGTGAGGATGCCGAAGCCGACGACCGCGGCGACGCTGAGGTACTTGGCGAGCCGGTGGCTGAAGTCGTAGCCGAAGAGAGCCACCACGAACGTGATCGCGGTGACGACCACGGCGACGACGTAGATGTTCCAGCCCCACACCGCGTTGGTCAGCAGGCCGCAGATCGCCGGCGCGGCGGCGAAGAAGACCAGGTAGTTGACCTCGGCGATCAGCATCGGCACGACGCCTCCGACGTACCCGAACTGGGCGCGGCTCTGGATCATCTGCGGGATGCCGAGCTGGGGACCCTGAGCGGAGTGGAACGCCGCGAGGAAGCCACCGAGGGCGAAGCCGATGACCATCGCCGCGACCGACCAGGCGAAGGACATACCCCCGCCGACGAGGATCGCGGCCGTCACCACGCTGACGATGACGCTGTTGGCGCCGAACCACAGCGTGAACAGGTGCCACGGCTTGCCGCGCCGCTCGCTGAGCGGGATGAAGTCGATGGTGTGTGTCTCGATCCCGCCGGGGCGGATCTGCTCGTCGTGTCTCACCCAGGTCTCCTGCGATTCGAGCCGGAGTCTCCGGCGTAATGGTCCGATTGGTTCGTTGACGACCGTCTTTCCAAACGATATGTGCCGCTAACCTGGAGGTCAATGCCCATTTTGTTTGCCTGCACAGCCTCTCGCCTCCGATTCGCTACCGTGAGCCCGGTGAGACTGACCGAAACCGACCTCGAGCTCGTCGCGGCCCTGCAGGAGGACGGCCGCGCCTCCTTCGAGTCCCTCGCCGGTCGGGTCGGCCTCTCCCGCAAGGCGGTTCGCTCGCGGGTGCTGCGACTCATCGCGGACGGCGTCGTGCGCGTGGTCGCCACCGTGCGCCCGGACTTCGACGGCATCCACGCGAACGCCTACCTCTCCGTCTCCGTCATCGGGGCGCGTCGCGACGAGATCGCGCGCACGCTCGCCGAGCAGGACGAGGCGGTGTTCGTCTCCATCGTCGCCGGCCAGGCCAGCGTCGTCGCCGAGATCAGGACCACCGACCTCGGGCGGGTTCGCGACCTCGTCGACCGGCTCCGCGGCACCGACGGGGTGGCAGCGGTCGAGACGATCGTCTACACCGACGTGGTCAAGGAGCCGCACCTGCCGCCGCCCCTCACCACCGGCGGCGCCGCCCCCGCCATCGACCAGACCGACCGGACCCTCGTCGACCTGCTGCGGCGCGACGGGCGGGCCAGCTACGCCGAGCTGGCCGCCCACGTCGGCCTCTCCGCTGCCGCCACCCGGGCCCGCGTGCGCCACCTGCTCGACTGCGGTGTCGCCCGGATCGTGACGCTGGTGAACCCCACCAAGCTGGGTCGCTCCGTCATGACCGGTTTCGCACTGGACCTCGACGGGCCGGCACCGGACGTGCTGGCCCGGATCGGCGAGATCGCTGCCGTCGACTTCCTCGCCCGGACGCTCGGCAGCGCCGACGCCGTGGGCACGATCGTGACCACCACCACCGAGGACACCATCGCCGTCCTCGACCGGATCGGGACGCTCGCGGGCGTCGCGGGCCTGCGCTCCTGGACGCACCTGCGGCTGGTGCAGGAGCGCTACGGAGCGCCGGGCGCCTGACGGTGCGTCATGGCGCCGGGTCGGCGACCGTGCCCAGCCCGATGGCGGCGTAGCTCTCCTTGACAACGCTCAGGTGTGTCCAGCTCTCCACTTCGTTGACGCCCGGGAGCGCGCGCACCTTCTCCAGCGAGGCGGTCAGAGGTGCGGTCGTGTGGGCGCGCATCGTGACCAGGATGTCGAAGCGGCCGAGGGTGCGCGCCACGAAGGTGACGGTCGACATCGCACCGAGCTCGGCGATGACCCGCTCGTGGCCGCCGTCGAGCCGCAGGCCGAGGCCCATGGCCGCCTGCCGATCCCCACCGGACTGTCGCACGACCGCACCGACCCGGACCACCTGCTCGTCCAACAGCCGCAGGACGCGCCGCCGCGCACCGGCCGCCGAGAGCCCGACCAGCGCGCCGAGGTCGACGTACGACGCCCGGCCGTCGTCCTGCAGGGCGCGCAGGAGAGCGAGGTCGACGTCGTCCACGTCGTAGGTGACCTCGCCGACGGGACCGATGACGTCGCGGACCACCTCGACGTACGAGAGCGTGTCGATGCTCTGCACGCCGTCGAGGCGACGAAGCTCGCCGACCGCGCGATCCACGTCGAGGGCCGACCGCGCCCGCACCTCGGCGACCACGGCGTGCCGGCCGGTGGTCAGGGAGACGAGCGGCACGTCGTCGCGGCGCGCCACCCGCTCGGCCACCGTGGCCGCCGGCCCCCGCACCAGCAGCGCGACGTAGGCCAGCGATCCCCGGCCGACCACGGCCGGGTGCACCACACCGCGGACCTCCACCTGCCCGCTGCCGAGTAGGCGCTGCGTGCGCGCGGCGGCGGCGGAGCGGGAGAGCCCCACCGCTGTCGCGATCTCGCCGTGGGTCAGCCGACCGTTGCGCTGCAGCAGTTCGACGATCGCCTCATCGAGGTCGTCCATGCGCACCCTCCCGCAAATCCACCGCAATTTTTTTCGCTCCGGTGCCGCGACAGAACGAGTACGCCGGTGCCCATATTGCTGTTCTTTCGGCACATAGTACCGCTTGGACAGGACGATCGTGAGTACTAGGCGGGCCTTTGCTTTCGATCCGCTTGCCGTCACCACAGCCGCTTCCTAGAGTGACCCACACCACAACGGAAGGACTCGTCTTGCCCACCCCCGTCGGACCCATCGACAGCTCGAAGACCCCTCGCTACGCCGGCATCGCGTCATTCGCCCGGCTACCGCGCCTGGAGGAGGTCGCGTCCGCCGACGTCGTGGTGGCCGGGGTCCCGTTCGACACCGGGGTGTCCTTCCGGCCCGGCGCGCGCTTCGGCCCCTCCCACGTGCGCGAGGCGTCGCGCCTGCTCCGGCCCTACCACCCCGCCCTGGACGTCTCTCCCTTCGAGATCGCCCAGGTCGCCGACGCCGGCGACATCGCGGTGAACCCGTTCGACATCGGCGCCGCCATCGAGACCATCCAGGAGGCCGCGCTCGACCTGACCGCCGACGACACCCGGCTGGTCACCATCGGAGGCGACCACACCATCTCGCTGCCGCTGCTGCGCGCCGCCGCCGGGCGGCACGGGCCGGTCGCGCTGGTCCACTTCGACGCCCACCTCGACACGTGGGACACGTACTTCGGGGCCGAGTACACCCACGGCACGCCGTTCCGCCGGGCGGTGGAGGAGGGCATCGTCGACACCGAGGCACTCAGCCACGTCGGCACTCGCGGCCCCCTCTACGGCAAGCGCGACCTGGAGGACGACCGCCGCTTCGGCTTCGGCATCCTCACCGCGGCCGACGTCTACCACCAGGGGGTGGTCGAGGTGGTGGAGCGGCTCCGCGAGCGCATCGCCGGCCGGCCGGTCTACGTCTCGATCGACATCGACGTGCTCGACCCGGCGCACGCCCCGGGCACCGGCACCCCGGAGGCGGGCGGGATCACCAGCCGCGAGCTGCTCGAGATCCTGCGCGGCTTCCGCGGCCTCGACATCGTGGGCGCCGACATCGTCGAGGTGGCACCGGCGTACGACCACGCCGACATCACCGGCATCGCCGCCTCGCACGTCGCCTACGACCTGGTCTCACTGCTGGCCCTGCGCCACGAGGAGAGACCGGATGACTGATCGCGGGCCGTCACTGCGCGCGCTGGCCGCCGCCGTGCGCGCGGGCCGCCGTCACGCCGTCGAGCTGGTCGAGCTCTCCCTGGAACGGATCGCCGAGCACGACGACCTCGGTGCGGTGGTGGCGGTGGACGCCGACCGTGCGCTGGCGCAGGCGCGGGCCGTCGACGGGGCCGTCGACACCGGCCGCGGCGCCGGCAGCGGCCCGCTGGCAGGCCTGCCGGTCCTGGTCAAGGACAACACCGACGTCGCCGGATTGCGTACGACGCACGGCTCCGCGCTGCTCGCCGGGGGTCCGGTGGCCGAGGCCGACGCCCCCGTCGTGGCGCGGCTGCGGGCCGCCGGTGCGATCGTCGTGGGCAAGACGAACCTCCCCGAGTTCGCCATCGAGGGGTTCACGGACAACCCGCTCTTCGGCCCGACCCGGAACCCGTGGCGACCGGAGCTCTCCCCCGGCGGGTCCAGCGGCGGCTCGGCGGCCGCGCTGGCCGCCGGGCTGGCACCGATCGCGACCGGCACCGACGGCGGCGGGTCGGTGCGGATCCCGGCCGCCTGGTGCGGGCTGCTCGGCTACAAGCCGACCAACGGCGTGATCGGCCGCCGCGGGGCGCCGGACTGGATCGACTTCGACACCGACGGCCTCATGGTCGGCGCCGTCGACGACGCCCGGCTGCTGCTCGACGTCCTGGCCGGCCCGGTCGCCGGCGACCCGAGGGCACTGCCGGTGCCGCTGCCCGCGGCCGAGGCGCCAACCCGCCTCATCGCCGCCGAGCGCACCGCCGATCTCGGCCCGCTGCCAGCGGACGTCGCGACCGCGTTCCAGACCGCGGTCGCAGCCCTCGCCGACGTACTGCGGCTGAGCCCCGAGTGGTGGTCGCCGACCGACTTCTTCCCCGACGGCAGCCCCGACGACGACTGGTTCACGCTGGCCGCGCCGGAGCATCTCGCCGCGCTCGGCCGCGAGCGGATCGCCGACGCCGCCGGACGGCTGCACCCGAGCACCCGCGAATTCTTCGACCTCGGCGCCCGGATCGGGATCGACGACTACCTCACCGCCCGGCGCCGCCGCTTCGCGCACATCGCCCGGATCGACACGATCCTGGGCTCGCGCACGCTGCTCGCGACGCCGACCGTCGCCGTGGCCGGGATCCCCGCCACCGGCCGGCCCGACGCGGGCCAGGCCAGCCTGCTGCCACCGGCGACGTACTCGACGGCGATGCAGAACCTCACCGGCCTGCCCGCCGTCTCGCTGCCCGCGGGCGAGACCCCCGACGGGGTGCCCTTCGGCCTCCAACTGACCGCTCCCCGCTGGGCGGACCGCGCCCTGCTCGACGTCGCCGCGCTCTGGGAGCGTGCGGCGCCCTGGTCCCCCACCGCCCCCGGCTATCTCCCCTTCGGCTGACCCCACCTCCACGGCTTCGCGAGCGACCGCTCCAGGAAAGGACACCTGATGACGCAGACCACCTCGGCCGACGTCGGCTCCGCACGGATCATCGAGCAGCACTCCATCGACTACGTGCCGTGGTCGGAGCGGCGGGGCACGCTCTGGCACCAGGGCCCGTTCTGGTTCGCCGGCAACTTCGTCCTGCCCACGATGGTGGTCGGCTTCACCGGCCCCGAGATGGGGCTCTCGGTCGGCTACACCTTCCTCGCCGTGGCCCTCGGAGCCTGCTTCGGCACGTTCTTCATGGCCTTCCACGCCAACCAGGGCCCACGGATGGGGCTGCCGCAGATGATCCAGTCGCGCGCCCAGTTCGGTCGCCGCGGTGTCGTCGTACCCTTCCTGGCGACGGTCTTCGTCTACGTCGGCTTCATGGTCTTCGACACCATCCTCGGCACCCAGGGCCTCGGGCTGATCCTCCCGGACGGCAAGTGGTTCTGGTACCCGGTGCTGACGGCGCTGTCCATCGTCATCGCCGTCGTCGGCCACGACCTGCTGCACTTCATCCAGCGTTGGATGACCTACCTGCTGGTGATCGCCTTCGCGATCACCACCATCCTCGCCTTCACCAGCCTGCATGCACCGACCGCGGCGCACGCCGGCGGCTGGAGCGGCACGGCGTTCCTGGTGCAGTTCTCCCTCGCCGCCGGTTACAACATCAGCTACGCCGTCTACGTCTCGGACTACTCGCGCTACCTGCCCGCCGACTCCTCCGCGCCCAAGCTGATCTTCTGGACCTACCTCGGCGCCGCCTTCTCCGCGGTCTGGCTGATGGGCCTGGGCGCCGTGCTGGCCAGCAGGCTCGGCGGCGCCGACGCGATCGCGCTGATCAAGGACACCGGCGACCACCTCTTCCCGGGCTTCGGCACCATCGTGGTACTGATCTCGACGCTCGCCCTGATCTCGATCATGGGCGTCAACGCGTACGGCGCGATGCTCACCAGCGTCAGCGGCATCGACGCCTTCCGCACCGTCCCGGCCACCGTGCGGGTGCGGGTCGTCGGGCTGGTGGCGATCGGCGTGATCTCGGTTGTGGTCGCACTGTTCATCCCCACCGACTACCTCGACAGCTTCAACAGTTTCGTGCTGCTGATGCTCTACTTCCTGGTGCCGTGGACGGCCGTCAACCTGGTCGACTTCTACGCCGTCCGGCACGGCGAGTACGCCATCACCGACATCTTCCGGGCGCGCGGCGTCTACGGGAACTGGTCGTGGCGTGGCCTGGTCGCCTACTCGGTCGGGTTCGTGGTGATGATCCCGTTCTTCTCGCTGTCGTTCTACACCGGCCCGATCGCGGACAAGCTGCACGGCGCGGACGTCTCCTTCGCCATCGGCCTCGTCGTCGCCGGCGGTCTCTACTACGTGTTCTCGCGCAGCCTCGACCACGAGGCGGAGGCCCGCGCCCGCGCCGCGAGCCAGCTGGAGCTGGAGGGAACGCCGCAGCTGTGAGCGAGTCCGTCGTCGCGATCGCGCAGCGGCCGCCGGTCCTGCTCGACCTGGCCGCCTCCCTCGAGCGTGCCGTCGGGTGCGTGGCGGAGGCGGCGGCCGCCGGCGCCGCGCTGGTGGTCTTCCCGGAGACCTGGCTGACCGGCTACCCCGCATGGGCGTTCGGGCTGGCCGGGTGGCAGGACCCGGTGGCCCGCGCCTGGCACGCCAGGCTGCTCGCCGCGAGCCCTGTCGTCGGCGCCGCCGACGCGCTCGACGACGGTCTCGAGCCGGTACGCCGGGCCGCGCGTGAGCACGCCGTCACCGTCGTGATCGGGCTCAACGAGCGCTCCGGCGGGACGCTCTACAACAGCCTGGCGACCATCGGGCCGGACGGCACCCTGCTCAACCTGCATCGCAAGCTGGTGCCGACGCACACCGAGCGGATCGTGTGGGGCCCCGGCGACGGAGCCGGGCTCCGCGCCGTCGAGACGCCCGCCGGTCGGGTCGGCGGCCTGGTGTGCTGGGAGCACTGGATGCCGCTGGCGCGGCAGACCCTGCACGCCGCCGACGAGCAGATCCACGTGGCGGCCTGGCCCGACACGCCGGAGATGCACCAGATCGCCGCCCGCTCCTATGCCTTCGAGGGCCGCTGCTTCGTCCTCTGCGCCGGACTCTTCCTCACCGTCGAGGACGTCCCGGCGGAGCTGCTCGATGCCTACCGCGCCGGACTCGGCCCGGGCGCCGCCGAGGACCGCGTCCTCTTCGACGGCGGGTCGGCGGTGATCGGCCCCGACGGCGACTGGGTGGTCGAGCCGGTGCGCGGCCGCCCGGAGCTCGTCGTCGCGACGATCGACCTGACCGCGATCGACCGCGCCCATCACGATCTCGACGTGGTCGGCCACTACGCCCGCGACGACATCTTCGAGCTGCGGGTCGACCAGCGCCGGCCACGCGGGGGCGTGGTCACCACCGGCTGAGGCCGCACCTCAGGGCTGGAGCAGCCGGCGGACCTGGGCGGCGGCCGGGTGGTGCGGGTGGTGCTTGAGGAATCGGGTCAGGGTGGCCCGCCAGGCCGGCTCGTCCTGGGCGCGCTGCGCCAGCCCGAGCACGAGGACGGCCAGGGCGCGGTCGTGGCCCGGCTGGGCGGCAACCGGGCGCACCAGGGACTCCGCGTCGGCGGGACGGCCGGCCTGGAGCAGTTGGAAGGCGGCCTCGACCGGCGAGGCGGCCGTCGATGAGGACGGGGCCGGCTCGGGCGTCGCGGCGGCGGAGGTGTCGGAGTGGCGGGTGAGCAGCAGCGGTACGCCGACGCCCGCCACCGCCAGCGCCAGTCCGGCCACCGCGAGCCGCGGCGCGGAGAGCGCGGCGGGCCGCTGGGGTCGCACCGGCACCCGGGGCGGAGGCCGGCGGCGCCACAGCACCACCGCGACGCCGGCGAGCAGGACCAGCCCGGGCACCAGCCAGAGGACCCAGCCCAGCCCGTGCGTGGGCGGGGCCAGCACGATGGCGTCGCCGTACCGACCGCGGAACCAGCCCAGGATCTGCGCGTCGCTGCGACCGGCCTTGACCTGCTGAGCGACTTCGCTGCGCATGCTCGCGGCCACCGGCGAGGTCGAGTCCGCCACCGACTGCCCGGCACAGGTCGGACAGCGCAGCTCGCCGGCCAGGTGCGCGACCCGGTCGGCCTGCGAGGGCGACCGGTGGCCGACGAGCAGCCCGGCCACGACCGCCGCGACGGCCAGGCCGAGGACCACCAGCGACAACCGCCTCACGCCGTACTCCAGCGCCTGACCTGACCGGTGAGCCAGCTCTCGCTGACGGCGCCGATCCAGCGCGCCCGGACGACGCCGCGCGCGTCGACGACGAACGTCTCCGGCACGCCGGTGGCGCCCCAGCCCACGGCGGTCCGGCCGTCGGGGTCCTGGACGGCGAGCAGGCCGGACGCCCCTACCTTCGCCAGGAAGTCGCGGGCCAAGGAGGCGCCGTCGCGGGTGTCGATGGTGGCGACCTGGACGCCGTCACTCGCCCAACGCTGCGCCAATCCGGCGACCAGCGGCAACTCCTGCCGGCACGGATCGCACCACGACGCCCAGATGTTGACCACAGTGACGTGGCCCGGGCGCAGCACGAACCGCTGACCGGTCAGCGTCGTCCCGGCCAGCGCCGGCGCGGGCTTGCCGATCAGCGGGGAGCCCGCACCGGCGGAGGAGGCGCCGCGCGGACGCAGCACCAGGGCGGCGACGAGCACGACCGCGACCAGCCCGGCGATCAGCAGCGTCCGCCGGGACAGCAGCGCGGCAGGAGCGATCACGGCGACCTCGCCGGTACGGCGACGGCGGGCGCCGACTCCGCCTGCGCCGCGGCCCGCCGCCGGGGTCGGCGCAGGCCCAGCGCCCCGCCGACCACCAACAGCACTCCCCCGGCCCACAGCCAGTCGATCATCGGGTTGACCGCGACCCGGAGGGTGACGCTGGTGCCGGACGAGGACGCGTCGAGCAGGGTGACGTAGACGTCGCGACGCGGCCCGGAGGCGACCGCCGGCAGCGGCACGGTGGTCTGCTGGCCGGCGAAGTAGCGCAGCGCCGGCCGCAGGGTGTGCCCGCCGAGCGTCACCGTCGCGACGGTGCGGGTGCCCTGACCGTCGTGGCTCTCGT
>NZ_DASZUF010000163.1:0-27824 GCF_035547795.1 Nocardioides sp. | reverse complement strand
CACCGGCACGAGTGAGGTCACGGTGCTCTCGCAGATGTCGGCGTACGCCCGCCGGGGCGTGACCGCGCACTCCTATGCCCGCGACGTGATCGCCGACTGGCACCGCTACGCCGACGACCCGGCCGGATTCCTGTTCAAGCTGCGCCCGCCCGGCACGCCGTACGCCACTGCGGCCAATCGGGCGATCCGATCCTGGACCGAGCGGCCGTTCTTCTTGATGATCAAGCTCACCGCGCTCGCGCTGCTGATCGTCACCCGGCGCTCGCGGCGCGACCAGCTGCTCTCGGTGCTGGTCAAGATCGGGCTGTTCGCGCTGTTGCTGCAGCCGTTCGTGCACCTGGCCGGGGACCGCTACTGGACCACGGCCGCGCCGCTGGCCGCGCTCGCGGTGCTGCTGGCGGTGCGGGTCGTGGGCGGGTTCGCGCTCGACCGGTTCCGTCGCCGTGCCACCGACGGGGCGCCGTCCCGGCTGCTCACCCTGGTGCAGGCCGGACTGGCCGCGCTCGGCGTGGCGGCGGTGGTGGCGATCAACCTGCTGGCTAACTGAGCCTGATCTCCACCTGCGCGGCCGTCGGGCCGCCGTGCTGCCAGGAGCTGTGGCCGCCGGCGGACCACGTCCAGCCGGCGTAGGAGACCCGGGCGATGCCGAGCCGGCGCGACTCGGCGACGACGTACTGCGCCACCGACCAGCCGGTGGTGCGCGAGGGCACCGCGACGGTCATCGTGCTGCCGCGCACCACCGGAGCCTCGATCAGGCCGTCGAAGAGGCTGCGCACCTCCTTGCGCAGCGCGGCCGGGTGGCCGGCGCCGGCGGCGGGCGCGTCGTAGCGGCAGGAGAAAGAATGCGCGGAGTAGCCGGTCAGTGCCGAGGCCAGCGCCCGGGCGTCCGCCTCGTGCTTGGCGTACGCCGCCGGATACGCGCTGTGCTGCACCTGCTGGGCCGCCACCGTGATCTCGAGGTCCTGGTAGTCGGGGATCTTCACCAGCGCGTCGTAGAACGCGTTGGTGGCGTGGACCGGGTCGAGGATCTGCGCCCGCGTGCCCCAGCCCTGGCTCGGCCGCTGCTGGAACAGACCGAGCGAGTCCCGGTCGCCGCCCTCGATGTTGTAGAGCTTCGACTCCTGCATCGCGGTGGCCAGCGCGATCGTGGCCGCGCGCGCCGGCAGGCCGCGGCGTACCGCCAGGGCGGTGATCAGCGCCGCGTTCTCGGCCTGCTCGGGGTCCAGGGTGGCGTCGTGGTCGCCGACGCTGGCGGTGCAGTCCTCGGGCTGGGGGAGCAGGTCGTGGATCTTGCCGGTCACGGTCCGCAGACCGACGACCGCCGCGACCGCCACGACCGCGACCACCACCAGGGTGATCGCGAGCTTGCGCACTAGTTCGCGTGGAGTGCGGCGTTGAGGGCGATGCCCTCGCCCTTCCACGGCACCGCCTCCACCGTGCCGGTGACCGAGTTGCGGCGGAAGAGCACGTTGCTCGCGCCGGAGAGCTCGCTGGCCTTGACGATCGCGTCCTCGGCGCCCGGGCTCTTCACCGTCACCTTGGTGCCGAACGTGATGTACACGCCCGCCTCGACGACGCAGTCGTCGCCCAGGCTGATGCCGATGCCGGAGTTGGCGCCGAGCAGGCAGCGCTCGCCCACCGAGATGACCTGCTTTCCCCCGCCGGACAGGGTGCCCATGATCGAGGCGCCGCCACCGATGTCGGAGCCGTCCCCGACCACCACGCCGCCGGAGATGCGGCCCTCGACCATCGAGGTGCCGAGCGTGCCGGCGTTGAAGTTCACGAAGCCCTCGTGCATCACGGTGGTGCCGGCGGCGAGGTGGGCCCCGAGCCGGACCCGGTCGGCGTCGGCGATCCGGACGCCGCTGGGCACGACGTAGTCGACCATCCGCGGGAACTTGTCCACGCCGTACACGGTGACGTGCCGGCCGGCCGCCTGCAGCCGGGCGCGGGTCAGCTCGAAGCCCTCCACGGCGCACGGGCCGGCGCTGGTCCAGACCACGTTGGTGAGCAGGCCGAAGATGCCGTCCAGGTTCTGGCCGTGCGGCCGGACCAGGCGGTGGGAGAGCAGGTGCAGCCGCAGCCACACGTCCTGGGTGCTCGCCGGTGCCGCGTCGAGGTCGATCTCGACCAGCTCCACCACGCGGCTGACCTGGCGCAGCTCGTCGTCGCCCTCCAGGGCGATCAGCTCGGCGCTCGCGACCGCCCCGTCCGGGGCGGCGCCGAGCTCGGGGCTCGGGAACCACACGTCGAGGACTGCCCCCGGATCGGACCCAGTGTCGGCGGCGTACGTCGTCAGGCCGAAGCCCCAGGCCCGGCGTTCGTTCGAGGCGAGAGTCACGCTGCCGAAGCCTACCGGGGTCCGTCAGCTCCGCGGTCTCGCGGAACTGTCGGTGGGCGGTGCGAGTTCCCTGACTACTACATGGTGTCGGGGGTCGGCACCTGGCTGCCGCGCACCTCCGCTCGGTCCTGCGCGTCTGAGCCGGGCTACTGACCGGTGCGGCCGTCCAGGCACTCCCGGAGCAGGTCGGCGTGGCCGCAGTGCCGGGCGTACTCCTCGACCATGTGCACCAGGATGTCCCGCACGCTGGTCGTCTCGCCGTCGCTGTTGTAGACCACGACGCGCGCCATGTCGGCCTCGGTCTGGGTGTCGAGCCAGGCCTCGGCGCGCCCGATCTCGTGGTGCCAGGCGGTGAATGCCTCATCCGCGCACTCCTGCGTGCCGACGGCACCGCTGAACTCGAGGTCGTGGTCCTGGGAGCCGGTGAAGGGCCGCGGCTCGTCGAGGTTGGCCTGCAGCGCCCGCTGGAACCAGCTGTGCTCGACGTAGGCCATGTGCCGGACCAGGCCGAGCAGGCTGAGGTTGCTCGGCGGCACGCTGCAGGTGGCCAGCTGCGCGGGAGAGAGGTCCTGGCACTTCAGCTCCAGGGTCAGCCGGTAGTTGCGCAGGTAGTCCCGGTACGTCGCCAGCTCGCCCTCGGGCTTGCCGTCGAAGCGCGGGTCCTCGCCCGGCGGCAACCAGTTGCCGCCGTACCCGGCAGCCGACTCTCCGCTCATGCGCCCAGCCAATCCCGGTCGGGGTGGCGGGGTCAACCGCAATACGGTTCGCGGCGCGGACGCCGACGCCGTACGATTCGTCGTACAGGCGCTCGAGCCGTCATCAGCGGCGAGCCCCGGGAAGAACGGCCGACTCGAACGCAGGAGGCTCAGTAGAACCCGGCGGGTCCGGCCCGTCACAGCCGTCAACGAGTGGCGCAGCCCGCTGCGCAACCGGGGTGGTACCGCGGCGAAAGTCGTCCCTGGACAGGACGAAGACCGAACCGCAGGAGATGCCCGATGGCCGAAGGCCGCTATCCCAAGGTCACCACCGACCCCGCCGCCGCGGCCGACCAGCGCGCCGTGCCGGCCAGCCCACGCTTCCCCGACCTCGAGAAGCGGGTGCTGGAGTACTGGGCGCAGGACGGGACGTTCCAGGCCAGCATCGAGGCGCGCGACCCGGGCGAGAACGGCAGCAACGAGTTCGTCTTCTACGACGGCCCGCCGTTCGCCAACGGCCTGCCGCACTACGGCCACCTGCTGACCGGCTACGTCAAGGACATCGTCCCGCGCTACCAGACCATGCGCGGCAAGCGGGTCGAGCGACGCTTCGGCTGGGACACTCACGGCCTGCCGGCCGAGCTGGAGGCGATGCGCCAGCTCGGGCTCAAGACCACCGACGAGATCCACGCGATGGGGATCGACAAGTTCAACGAGGCGGCGCGCGCCTCGGTGCTGCGCTATACCGACGAGTGGCGCGACTACGTCACCCGCCAGGCCCGCTGGGTCGACTTCGACCACGACTACAAGACGCTCAACCCCGACTACATGGAGTCGGTGATCTGGGCGTTCAAGACGCTCTACGACAAGGGCCTGATCTACGAGGGCTTCCGCGTCCTGCCCTACTGCTGGAACGACGAGACGCCACTGTCCAACCACGAGCTGCGGATGGACGACGACGTCTACCAGCAGCGCCAGGACCCGGCCGTGACGGTCGGCTTCGAGATCACACCGAGTGCACACCCGCTGGCGGCCGAGCTCCAGGGTGCCAAGCTCGTCATCTGGACCACCACGCCGTGGACCCTGCCCAGCAATCTGGCCGTGATGGTCGGCTCGGACATCGAGTACGTCGTCGTCGACCGTGACGGTGAGCGGCTGGTCTTCGCGCAGGCGCGGCTGGCGGCGTACGCGCGCGAGCTCGGCGACGAGCCCA
Organism: Nocardioides sp.; assembly: GCF_035547795.1. GTDB lineage: Bacteria > Actinomycetota > Actinomycetes > Propionibacteriales > Nocardioidaceae > Nocardioides. Next base: position 23,575 of record NZ_DASZUF010000163.1, on the reverse strand, counting down.
CGATCACCTGGCGGGGCACCGGCAAGGACCTGCTGGGCCTGACCTATGCCCCGCCGTTCGGCTACTACGCCGACCACGCCAACGCGTTCCGCGTGGTCGCCGCCGACGAGGCCGTCACCACCACCGACGGCACCGGGCTGGTGCACAGCGCGGGCGCGTTCGGTGAGATCGACAAGGAGGTCACCGACCGCGAGGGCATCGAGCCGGTGATGCCGGTCGGGAAGGACGGCCGGTTCACCGCGCCGGTGGTCGACTACGCCGGCCTGCAGGTCTTCGACGCCAACCGGCCGATCATCACCGACCTCAAGAACGGCACCGGCGCCGTCACCGCGGGCACGGTGCTGCTGCGCCAGGAGTCCTACGAGCACTCCTACCCGCACTGCTGGCGCTGCCGCAGGCCGCTCATCTACAAGGGCGTGTCGAGCTGGTTCGTCGAGGTCACGGCGTTCAAGCAACGCATGCTCGAGCTCAACGAGCAGATCCGGTGGGTGCCCGAGCACATCCAGCACGGCCAGTTCGGCAAGTGGCTGGAGAACGCCCGCGACTGGTCGATCACCCGCAACCGGTTCTGGGGCAGCCCGGTCCCGGTGTGGAAGTCCGACGACCCGGCCTACCCGCGCATCGACGTCTACGGATCCTTCGAGGAGATCGAGCGCGACTTCGGCACGCTCCCTCTCAACGAGGAGGGCGAGAAGGACCTGCACCGGCCGTGGGTGGACCAGCTCACCCGGCCCAACCCGGACGACCCGACCGGGAAGAGCACCATGCGCCGGGTGGACGACGTACTCGACGTGTGGTTCGACTCCGGGAGTATGAGCTTCGCCCAGAACCACGTGCCGTTCGAGAACGAGGAGTGGTTCACCCACCACTTCCCGGGCGACTTCATCGTGGAGTACATCGGGCAGACCCGCGGCTGGTTCTACACGCTGCACATCCTGGCGACGGCGCTGTTCGACAAGCCCGCCTTCTCGAGCTGCGTCAGCCACGGCATCGTGCTGGGCTCGGACGGCAACAAGATGTCCAAGAGCCTGCGCAACTACCCCGACGTCAGCGAGGTCTTCGACCGCGACGGCGCCGACGCGATGCGCTGGTTCCTGATGTCCAGCCCGATCCTGCGCGGCGGCAACCTGATCGTCACCGAGCAGGGCATCCGCGACTCGGTGCGCCAGGTGATGATCCCGCTGTGGAACAGCTGGTACTTCTTCCAGCTCTACGCGAACGCCGCCGGCCTGGACGCGCAGCGCTCCACGACCAGCACCGACCCGCTGGACCGCTACCTCCTGGCCAAGGCCCGGACGTACGTCGTGGAGATGACCGAGGCGATGGACAGGTACTACATCGCCGACGCCTGTGACGCGACGCAGCGCTTCCTCGACGTACTCACCAACTGGTACATCCGGCGCAGCCGGGAGCGGTTCTGGAACGAGGAGCAGGGCGCCTTCGACACCCTTTACACGGTGCTGGAGCTGACCACCCGCGCGATCGCGCCGCTGCTGCCGCTGACCACCGAGGAGATCTGGCGCGGCCTGACCGGCGGTCGTTCGGTGCACCTGACCGACTGGCCGGACGCCGACGAGCTGCCCGCCGACGACGCCCTGGTGGAGGCGATGGACGCCGTCCGCGACGTCTGCTCGGCCACCTCGGCGCTGCGCAAGGCGCGCCATCTGCGCAACCGGCTCCCGCTGGGTTCGCTGACCGTGGTCGGCCCGCCGGTGGCTGGCTTCGAGGGCATCGTCGCCGACGAGGTCAACGTCAAGACGGTCCGGCTGCTGGCGGCCGATTCCGCCGAGGCGCAGGAGTACGGCGTGGAGCAGCGTCTGACCGTCAACGCCCGCGCGGCCGGTCCGCGGCTGGGCCGGGACGTGCAGCAGGCGATCAAGGGCTCGAAGTCGGGTGACTGGTCGGTCGCCGCCGACGGCACCGTGATCGCGGGCGGCCTGGCGCTGCTCGAGGGGGAGTACGCCCTGGAGACCGTCGCCGGTGCCGCCAGCGACGACCAGGCCGTCGGGATGCTGCCGGGCGGCGGCTTCGTCGTACTCGACACAGTGGTGACGGCCGAGCTGGCCGCCGAGGGCCTGGCCCGCGACCTGATCCGGGCGGTGCAGCAGGCCCGCAAGGACGCCGGGTTCCGCGTCGAGGACCGGATCGAGCTCGCCATCGCCGGTGACGAGGCGGTCCGGGCGGCCGCCACCGCCCACCGCGACCTGATCGCCAAGGAGACGCTCGCGACGTCGTACCAGGTCGTCGACGCGGTCGTGGGCACCGAGGTCTCGGTCGGCGACGGCGAGAAGGCCACCGTGGCGGTCACCCGGATCTGACGCAGGACGCGAACGGCGGGGCCGCACGAGCACTGCTCGTGCGACCCCGCCGTTCGTCGCTCCTCGGTCGGCCGTGCCGTCAGTGCGTGGCGTGGTGCTTGGCTCTGATCACGATCCGCACGTTCTTGGTGTGGTGGGTGCCGTCGCGGTCGACGTACATGACGGTGAACCGGTGATGCCCGGACGCGAGGTGCTCGGTGGGGATCTTGACCGAGGACCGGCCGCCGGGGCGGACGTGCCCGCGGACCACCACCTTGCCGCGTGCGTTGCGCACCACCACGGCGGTGCCGGACTTGCCACCGACCACCACCAGCTCCGCCCGGTGCCCGTGCGGGACCACGTGGGTGACCTGCACCCGGCTGACCACGGCCGCCGGTTGATAGGGGGCCAGGGCAGCCGCGGCCGGCTGGCCGGCCTGGTGGGTGCCGGCGGAGCCGCCTGCCGACGTCGTCACCGGGTCCTGGTGCGGCGTCGTCTGGCTGGCACCGGGGCGCTTCGGCATCGCCAGCTTCGAGGCGGCCAGCTGGGCCTCGTAGTTGGCCTCGCGCGCGTCGGCGTCGAACTCGGCGCTCGCCGGGGGATCGAGCGCCTCGTTCTGGAAGACGCCGGCCAGGTCGTCGAAGGTCGCCCGGCGCCAGGGCGTGATCGCCTCGAAGGTCACCGGCTGTTTGCTGCTCAGGCCGTTGGTGGGCGTGCCTTCATCGAGTCCGCCGGCGGCGGTGACGGCCTCGATGAGCTGCAGCGGCGAGGTGTGGTCGGCGACCTGCGAGTAGATGTGGCCGCCGACCGTCCAGGGGGAGATGACGATGCACGGCACCCGGAAGCCCGCTCCGACGGGCAGGCCGCCGCCGGGGGTGCCTCGCGGGGACGGAAGCGAGACGTACTCCTCCGGATAGGTGTCGGCGTCCGGGACCGGCGGCGGCACGTGATCGAAGAAGCCGTCGTTCTCGTCGTAGTTGATGATGAAGACCGTGGAGTTCCACAGCTCCTCGTTCGCGGCGAGTGCCTCGAGCTTGGAGGCCAGGAAGTACGCGCCGGCGGCGGGCGTGTTCGGCGGGTGCTCGTCCGAGGCGTAGGGGCCGTCCGGGAAGAGCCAGGTCACGTCCGCCAGGGTGCCGTTCGCGCAGTCCTCCTCGAAGCCGAGGTACGGGGTGGTCGCCTTGGTCGGGTTGGTCGGGTCGCCGAGACCGCCCGGCGTACCGTCGCCGAAGAGCGTGCCGGTGGTCATCACCATGTTGTAGAGCTCGGTGGGGACGGTCTTGTTCGCGAAGCTCGCCCACCAGCTGAAGTAGTTGTACGAGCCCGAGCTGGTGTAGGTCTTCACGGTGTAGCCGGCGTCGTAGAGCACCTCGGCGGCCGACTTCCAGCCGAGGGCGTTGGGCTTGACCGTCTCCAGGATCGGACCGCCCTGCTGGCCCTGCGGGTCGTTGGTGCCCGACATCCAGATCGCCCGGTTGGGGTAGGTCGGACCCATCACCGAGCAGTGGTAGTTGTCGAGCAGGGTGAAGTTCTCCGCCAGAGCCCAGTGGAACGGGATGTCGGCCTGGGTCATGTAGCCCATCGTGTACGAGCCCTTGGTGTCGCCGTCCGACGCCAGGTGAGTGTGCAGCCACCCGTCCATCGCGCCCTTGTTCCACGACGCGTGCTGGTCGCGCCAGTCATGGGACAGCGAGGGGACCGCGGCCGCGCCGGTGTTCGCGGTGTCCATGTGGAACGGCTCCAGATAGCCGGCCGGGTTGGCGGGGTCGGGCTGCTTGAAGACCGAGTTGCCGTTGGGCAGCGTCATCGCGGTCGGGTCGTCGAACCCGCGCACGCCGGGGAAGGTGCCGAAGTAGTGGTCGAAGGAGCGGTTCTCCTGCATCACGTAGACCACGTGCTTGATCTTCGACAGGTCGAACGAGGTCGGCTCCGCGGCCGCCGCCGCAGCGGCGAGGCGGGTCGGCAGGAGACCGGACATGCCGGCCGCGCCGGCGACCGCCGCGGCGCCGGCGATGACCGTACGCCGCGAGACGCGGGCGACTCCGAGCGAGGAGCTGGTGTTGTCAGTCATGGAGTGTCCTTCGTCCTTCGGTGGGCCGGTCAGCTGGCGGATCGGATGGCATGTTTGTCGGCCTTGACCTTCTTCTTGAGCCGGTGGATCTTCTTCTTCAGGTGGGCGATCTTTTGGTGCGCCTTGGCCTTGGCCGCCCGCGAGGCGTGCTTGGACCGGAGGACCTTCATCGCCTTCTTCTTCGCCGACTTGTCCTTGTGCAGCGCCCGCTGGTGCTTGGCGAGCTTCGCCTTGGCGTGCTGCAGGGCCGGGTTCGGCGACGTCCCCGCGCCGGGCCCGGTGCTCGGTGCCGGGACGCTCACCGGCGCCGAGGTGGCGCTGGTCGAGGCGAAGTCCTCCTTGACCGCTGTCACCGAGACGGTCAGGACGTGGCCGCCGTCGGCAGCCGTCACCGCGTAGGTCGCCTTCGTCGCACCGGCGATGGCCACACCGTCGCGCAGCCACTGGTAGCTGAACGAGTCCGGAGTCGGCGTCCAGGTGCCCGGGTTGGCCGTCAGGGTCGAACCCACGGCGGGCGTGCCCGTGATGGCCGGCGCGGTCTTGACGGTGACGGGCCCGTTCGTGGCCGCGGCACAGACCCCGGCGGCGATGCCGGAGCCGGTCACCGCGACCTGGTCGGCGGGCTCGAGCGGACCCGAGGCGTCGCCGGCGTGTCCCACGTGCAGGACCTTGGCGATGGCGCTGTTGCGCGTGTCGGCCAGGTAGAGCACGTCGGTGACAGGGTCGACCGCCACGGCGTAGGGCGTGTTCAGCCTGGTGCTGGCCGGGAAGGTGCCGCTGGCGACCGGGCTGAGGTTCTCGGCGCCGGCGATGCCCCCGACGTTCACCAGGGTCGAGATCGTGCCGTCCGGCGTGACCTCACGGATCGCGTTGTTGAACGTGTCGGCGATGAACAGGTCGCCGGCGCCGTCGAGGGCGACCCCCTGCGGGTCGTTGAGCAGGGCCGAGGTCGCCGGGCCGCCGTCGCCGGCGTAGCCGCCGAGGCAGTCGTTGGTCGCCACCGCGGCGGCGTAGTCGCCCGCCACGGTGGTGATCACGCCCGTCCCGGCGTCCACGCGACGGACCACGTTGTTCGCCGAGTCGGCGATGTAGACGTCGTCCTCGGCGTCCACCGCGACCCCGGCGGGCAGCGCGAGCCTCGCGCTGGTGGCGGCCGCGCCGTCACCGGTGTACCCGCCCTTGCCGGTGCCGGCGACGACCGTGATCGTGCCGGCCGTGGTGACCTCGAGGATGCGGTTGTCGAAGGTGTCGGCGATGAACACGTTGCCGGCGCTGTCGACCGCCACGCCGTCGGGGTGCCAGAGGTTGACGGTGAGCGGCGTGCTGGTCGAGGTGACCGTCGCGGCGTCGCCACCGGCGGCGCCCGTGCCCGCGAAGCGGTGGATCGTGCCGTCCGGCGTGATCTCGCGGATCACGTTGTCGCCGCTGTCGGCGATGAAGATGTCGCCGTGGGCGTCCTCGGCGGTGCCGCCGGGCTGGTACAGCAGGGCGTCGGTCGCATCGCCCTCGTCGCCGACGTCGCCGTAGCCGGCGAGCGAGCCGGCCACCGTGGTGAGCGAGCCGTCGGTCAACGAGGCGAACACGTTGTCGCCGGTGTTGGAGACGTAGACCGTGCCGTTGTTCGCCGAGACGCCCGCCGGGCGGTAGAGGCCGCCGGCCGGGGGCAGCGGCAGTCCGGTGGTCTCGTCGATCACCGGGGCGCCACCGGAGTCCTTGCCGTACGGCACCGCCTGGAGGAGCGGACCAGTGGTGTCGATGAGGCCGAGGCCGTCGGTGTAGTCGTAGCCCTGGGGCGCCAGCAGCTCGACGTAGTTGCCGTCACTGACGTTCAGCCCGGAGGTGGCAGCGCTGACCGTCAAGGAGTCCTTGCTCGCCACGGAGGTGTCGGCTGGGAACGTGTAGGTGGATCCGTCCTTGGTCTGGAGCACATAGCCCGAGAGGTCCACGGTCGCGTCCGAGCCGTTGTCGAGCTCCACGGAGGCGCCGGTGGCGTGGCCGAGGGTCACGGCTCGGGTGAAGCCGAGCTGCTCGAGGTCGACGGTGCCGGGGCTGCTGAGCGCCGACTTCAGGGAGTAGTTGATGTCGTCACCCTGGCTGTGCAGCGAGTTGTACCAGACCGCCGCGTCCGGGTCGGTGCGGTCGGTGGGGATCTGGTAGTGCTCGGCGTAGTTGCCGTTGGTGGCCGTGCAGACCGCCGACCCGTTGAGCGTGTTGGCGGCACACGGGGTGTCGACGTAGGCCCGGGAGACCAGGGTGCTGCCGCCGGTGTTCACCGACAGGTAGTAGCTGTGGTCGCCGCCGGAGTTGGCCAGCGACGAGAAGCCCTGGACCAGGACCACCGGCGTGGACGCGGGCAGCCCGTAGTTCGCGAGGAACTGAGCGGTGGTCTTGACGCCGAGGTACTGGTTCTCGTCCCACCAGAAGAGCTGGGTGCCGTGGGCCGGGATCACCGGGTCGACCAGCGGCGAGCTCCCCGAGGTGTCCGACGGGTCGTGCAGCGTCATGGCGGCGCCGCTCTTGGTGAGCGTGAGGTCGTACGCCGCGAAGTCGATCGGGTGGTCGGTGGTGTTGGTGATCTCGCTGTACTCGTAGTAGTCGGTGGAGTTGTTGTCGTAGTTGACCTCGGAGATCAGCAGGTCGTTGGGGTCGATCTTCGGGGCGCCCGAGTTCGCCTCGCCCTTGGTGGCCCAGCCCGAGACGCCGAAGCTGCCGGAGCCGTCGGTGGTGCGCGCCCACGAGGTCGGCGCGAACGACGTCCAGGTGGTCTGGTCGAGGAGGGTGTCGTCGTCGGTCTCGGTCAGGTAGAGCGTGTCGCTGGCGGCGAGGTCGAAGCCGGTGGCGGCGAGGTCGGCGCCGTCGACGACGACGTACCGGTGGGCGGCGATGTCCTGGGTGGGCACCTGGTAGGTGTCACCCGCGCTGTTCTCGAGGGTGAGCGAGGCGCCGGTCAGGTCGGCGCCGGTGTTGTAGAGCTCGACCCAGTCTTTCGCCGGCGTACCGGTGGCCTCGACCTCGTTGATGGTCAGGCCGGCAAGGGGATCGTCCGCGGCGGGAGCGCCCACCGGCGGAAGCTCGACGAAGGTGAAGTCCTGGGAGACGGTCGCCTGGGCATCGCCCACGGCGCTGTCGCCCACGGTCACGTGCACGCTGTAGTGCCCGAGGGCGTCGCTCGGGGTGCCGCTGATGACGCCGGTGCTCGGGTCGATCGTCACGCCGACCGGCAGGCCGGCGGCCGCGTAGGTGTAGCCCGGAGTGCCGCCGTGGGCGGCCACGTGGATGTCGGTGAGGGCCGAGTCCTCGTGCACGGAGACGTCCGCGATCGGGTCCAGACGCAGCACTTTGCTCAGCGTCAGGGTGAAGGTCGTCGTGGCGGTGTCGCTCGGCACTCCGTCGGTGACGGTGACGGTGACGGGGTAGTCCCCGAGGTCGTCGGAGGAGTCCGGGGTGCCGCTGATGACGCCGGTGCTCGGGTCGATGGAGACACCGGCGGGAAGGCCGGTGGCGGAGTAGGTCAGTGGGGCCCACACCTTGGTGGCCTTGACCTTGATCGGGTTCATCGACTCGTTGACCGAGATCTCGGCGTTGCTCACCGGCGCGATGACCACGTGCTCGCTCGACTGCGAGATCGGGTCGCGCTGGCTCACGATGAAGTCGGCGGCGTTGTCGTTCGTGTCCTGGGGGATGCCCTGCTTGAAGATGCGCTCGTCCCAGTGCGCGGCGTCCAGGACGGGCGCGGAGTGGACGCAGCTGTCGGCGTTGCTGCCGTCGGGGGCGCAGATCGCGCTGCCGGTCCTGCCTTCAGCACCCGCGGCGTTGGCCGTGCCGGTCTTCGAGAAGCCCATGGCGTCCACGATCGGCGACGGGTTGACGCTGGGGTCGGCGAGGTTGCCGTTGGGCAGCGCCCAGGTGACGTGGCCGGGGGCCGCGAAGTCGGCGTCGTTCGCGGCCGTGTCGTTCGCGGCCGTCGGGTACACGCCGGTGGTGTCCACCGAGGCGTCGAGCAGCAGGAACTGTCCACCGGTGGAGTAGCCACCGATGTTCTTGGCCGCCTGCTGAGAGGGGTTGACGGCGGCGTCGGTCGAGCCGAAGTCGATGTCGGGCGTCACGCCGGCCGGCAGCGACGGCAGCGTGGTGCTGCCGGCGTCGTAGATCGCCACCAGGAAGTGGTGGTGCGGGTAGACGGTCCCGTACAGCTGGTACGGCGCCGTGCAGGTCTGGCCGCCTGCGGATGCGTAGCACATGTAGTAGTTCGGGTGGACCGTCGCGGGCGTCGTCGAGGTGTCGAGGGTGCCCAGCGAGATCGGCTCGTCCGTCGGGTTGTAGAGCTCGAACCAGTTGTTGTCGTACACACCGCTCTGGTCGCCGTTGACCTCGGAGATGACGAGGTGGTCGGAGGTCAGCGACGCCGGGTGGGCGTTGGCCTCGCCCTTGGTGGCGTGCTGGGAGACGGCGAAGTCCCCGGTGCCGTCGGGGTAGCGCGCCCACGAGGTCGACGCGGGCGACGTCCATGACGTCTCGTCCAGGACGGTGTCGTCGGCCTCGGTGAGGTCGAGGGTGTCGCTGTCGGCCAGGTCGAGGCCGGCGGCATCGAGATCGGCGCCGTCGACGACGACGTAGCCGCCGGCGGCGATGTCCTGGGTGGGCACCCGGTAGGAGTCGCCGGCGCTGGTGACGAGGTTCACCGAGGCTGCGGTGATCGCGGCGCCGGTGTTGTAGAGCTCGACCCAGTCGTTCGCCGGCGTACCGGTGGTCTTGACCTCGTTGATCTTGAGGCCGGCAAGCGGGTCGTCGTCGGCCGGCGGGGTGGTCTTCGGCTGCTCGACGAGGGTGAAGTCGACCGAGGCCGACTGGGCGGCGGCGCCCACGCCGCTGTCGGTGACGGTCACGTGCACGCTGTAGTGACCGACGGTGTCGGTCGGGGTGCCGCTGATGATGCCCGTGCTCGGGTCGATGCTGACGCCGTCCGGCAGACCGGTGGCGGCGTAGGTGTAGTCCGGGGTGCCGCCGTGGGCGCTCACCTGGATCGGGGTGAGGTCGGCGCCCTTGTGGACGGAGACGTTCGCCACCGGGTCGACGCGCAGTTCGTTGCTCACCGTGAGGGTGAAGGACGTGGTGGCCGTCTCGGGTCCGGTCGGCGACGAGTCGGTGACGGTGACCGTGACGGGGTAGGCCTTGAGCTCGTCGGTCGCCGCGGGGGTGCCGCTGATGATGCCGGTGCTCGGGTCGATGCTGACGCCGTCGGGCAGGCCCTCGGCAGCGTAGGACAGCGCACCGGTGCCCTTCTGGCCCTGCACGTGGATGGGCGTCATGTCCTCGTTGCGGCTGATCTCGGCGTCGTCGATCGGCGCCACCGCCACGTGGTCGCTGATCTGCGAGTGGATGGTGAAGTCGGCCGGGGCGACGGCCGAGAAGTCGGTGCGGTTCGTGTCGGTGTCGACCGGGACGCCGTCGGTGAAGTTGCGGGCGATGACGCATCCGTTGGTGGTCCCCGAGTCGAAACCGGCGATGGGGGTGGCGCCGTTGGTCTCCGCCGCATCCGGCTGGGTGGTGCTGGCCTTCGTCCAGCCGACCCCGTCGACTACGCCGTCGGCCTTCGCGGTCGCCGAGGAGAGGTCGCCCTTGAAGCTCGGCGCGTCGCTGGCGCCACTCGCGTTCGGGTCGAGCAAGAGCACCTGGCCGCCGGTGTTGCAGCCACCCATGTTGCTGCCCTGCTGGCCGCCGTTGGCAGCGGTCGCGACGGCGGCGTCCAGGTCGGGCGTGAAGCCGGCAGGGATGGTTCCGTCGTCGGCCGGCGAGTGTGCGTTCGCGTACCAGACGAAGAAGTAGTGGTGTGCCTTCACGGTGCCCGACAGCTGCACGTTGCTCGAACACTTCTGGGTGGTGGCGGTGTTGCCGCGGTAGCAGAGCGAGTAGTTCGCCGCGACCGTGGTCGCACTGGTGACGGTGCCGAGCGCGATGTCCGTATCGGTCGGGTTGTAGAGCTCGATCCAGTCGTTCGTCCACTGAGCGGAGTCCGAGTTGGCGCCCCACACCGCCGCGATGACCAGGTGGTCGGGCGGAGTCGGATCGGCGGCGCGAGCGCTGGTCGCGGTCATCGCCGTCATCACCGTCGTCATCGTCGCTGCCATCGTCGCCGCCGCGGCCACAACGGCCGTGAGGCCGCGCCTCGTCTTCAAACGCAGGTTCAGTGCCACCGTGAGCCTTTCGAGTGGGTGAGGAGTCGACCGGCGGGCAACCGATGGCCAGCGGGAGGACGGGATGAAGCCCTCGGAATCTGGCAGCGCTGGGTAAATTCTCGACGTCGAGATACTGAACCCGAGACACCCGTCGTCCGTCGAAATCGTGTCGATCCGGGCCGCCCCGCAAGGCGCCACTCGAACGGCCGACGCCGGGGGCCCGCGACCTGACATCCTTGGTCCCCTCGTCGGCCTGAGAGGCTTGTGCCGTGAACGAGTTGTCCGTCCCGCTCCCTGTGTCCCTCGACGTCGTCTCGCTGACCATGGCTTTGGTGAACATCGAGTCGGTCAGCCACCGTGAGGGGCCGCTCGCCGACTCCGTCGAGGCAGCGCTTCGCGACCTGTCCCACCTGCGGGTCGAGCGCTTCGGCAACACCGTCGTGGCGCGCACCGAGTCGGGCCACCCCGAGCGCGTGATCATCGCGGGCCATCTGGACACCGTTCCGGAGAACGACAACCTGCTGGCCTACGTCGAGATGGGCAAGCTCTTCGGGCTCGGCGCCTGTGACATGAAGGGCGGCATCGCCGTCATGCTCAAGACCGCCGCGCTGGGCAGCTACCGGCGCGACGTCACCTTCGTCTTCTACGACGGCGAGGAGGTGGCCAGCGAGCACAACGGCCTGCGCAAGCTCGCCGAGTCGCACCCGCATCTGCTCGAGGCGGACCTCGCGATCCTGATGGAGCCCAGCAACGCCGGTGTCGAGGCCGGCTGCCAGGGCACCATGCGGGTCGAGGTCAGGGTGCCGGGGGAGCGCGCCCACAGCGCCCGCTCGTGGACCGGCGTCAACGCCATCCACCGTGCCGGCGAGCTGCTGCGCCGGCTGGAGGCGCACGAGCCGCGGCAGCCGGTGATCGACGGGCTGACCTATCACGAGGGACTCAACGCGGTCTTCGTCAGCGGCGGGGTGGCCGGCAACGTCATCCCCGACGAGTGCGTGCTGACGGTCAACTACCGGTTCGCTCCGGACCGCACCGAGGAGGAGGCGGAGGCGTTCCTGCGCGAGTTCTTCGCGCCGTACGACGTCACCGTCACCGACAGCGCCCCGGGCGCCCGGCCCGGCCTGGACCGGCCCGCGGCGAAGGCGTTCCTGGAGGCGGTCGGCGCCGAGGTGGGCCCGAAGTTCGGCTGGACCGACGTGGCCCGCTTCACCGTGCTCGGCGTGCCGGCGGTCAACTACGGCCCGGGGGACCCACTGCTCGCGCACAGGCGGGAGGAGTACGTTCCTACCGCACAGTTGACGGAGTGCGAGCACGTGCTGAAGGAGTGGCTGCGGGCATGAACGCCATGCGGAACGGCCCCCACGGCGTCCGCCCGGAGAGCGACGGCTGGGGGAGCACCAACGACCAGCGGCTCCTCGACAGCCGCGGCCCCGGCCAGTGGGTGCACACCGACCCCTGGCGGGTGATGAAGATCCAGGCGGAGTTCGTCGAGGGCTTCAACGATCTCGCCGAGCTCGGCCCCGCGATCACGGTCTTCGGCAGCGCCCGGATCAAGCCCGACGACCCGTCGTACGAGATGGGGATCAAGGTGGGGTCGGCGCTCGCCCGGGCCGGCTTCGCGGTCATCACCGGTGGCGGCCCCGGCGCGATGGAGGCGGCCAACAAGGGCGCCGTCGAGGCGGACGGCATCAGCGTCGGGCTCGGCATCGAGCTGCCCTGGGAGGCGGCACTCAACCCCTACGTCAATCTGCCGCTCAACTTCCGCTACTTCTTCGTCCGCAAGACGATGTTCGTCAAGTACGCCCAGGGCTACATCGTGCTGCCCGGCGGCGTCGGCACCCTCGACGAGCTGTTCGAGGCGATGACGCTGGTGCAGACCGAGAAGGTCACCCGCTTCCCGATCGTGCTGATGGGCGTCGAGCACTGGGAGGGCCTGGTGGAGTGGATGCGCACCACCATGCTGCCCGACGGCCGGATCAACTCCGAGGACGTCGACATGCTCACCCTGACCGACGACGTCGACGAGGCCGTCGAGCTGATGGTGAAGGCGAGGGACGGCCGATGATGTGGCTGTTCGCCATCCTGATCGTGCTGGCCATGGGTGGCATCGCGATGGTCGCCGCCGGCCGGGGCACACCCCTGCAGGAGGCGTACGACGACAGGCCCGATGCGCTGGTGCCCGCCGACCGACCGCTGCGCGCCGCCGACCTGCGGGCGGTCCGCTTCCCGCTCGCCCTGCGCGGCTACCGGATGGCCGAGGTCGATGCCCTGCTGGCCCGGCTCGCCGGTGAGCTGGCGGCTCGGGAGCAGGCCACGGAGCACTCCGGCGAGCCCACCGGGGAGCGCCCCGAGTGACGGCGCTCGTCGTCGCCGTCACCGTCCTGGCCGCTCTCATCGTCGCCCTGACCTGGCTACGACTGCGCGGCCGCGCCGGCGGCACGGTGCGCTGGCACCTGATCCTCGGGGTGCTCGGCGTGGTGGTCTGGGGCACGTTCCTGGCGGCGCCGGCGAGCAGCACGGCCGGCGGCGACCTGGTCGGCGTGGTCGGGCTCGGATTCTGGTGGCTGGTGGCTATCGTGGGGCTGCTGATCCTGGCGCGCTGGCGCCGGCCGGCCGCTCGCGGCAGGCGGGTGGGGCGTCATGCCGGTGTCGGCGGCCCGGACCGGTGGTCGCAAGGCCCCTGGCTCTCGATCCTCGCCCACGGCGGCATGGTGGTCTGCGTGGTCATCATGACCTGGGCGTACCTGACGCAGAAGGTGTAGCCCGTGACCCTGCGACTCGGCGCAGTTCTCACCAGCATCCTGACCGCGCTCGCGCTCACGGCGACGCCGTCGTACGGCGCAGTGCCAGCGGCGCGGGCGAAGCGGCCCGCCGTCGTGCACCGGGTGGTGATCGGCCACTCGGTTTGGCACCGGCCGATCGCGGCCTACGAACTGGGCGAGAAGGGCCCCGGCATCCCGACCGTCCTGATCGTGAGCACGATGCACGGCAACGAGCGGCAGATCCAGCAGATCCCCGAGGCGCTGCGCGACGGCAAGCGGATCCACGGCATCGATCTGTGGGTGGTCCCGGTGATGAACCCGGACGGGCTGCACGCCAACACCCGGCAGAACGCCCGCGGCGTCGACCTCAACCGCAACTTCCCGACCCACTGGGTCCACACCACCGGCCATTACGGGTCGGGTCCGAAGCCGGCCAGCGAGCCGGAGACTCGCGCGATGATGCGGTTCCTGAAGAGGATCAGACCCGACCGGGTGATCAGCTTCCACCAGCCGCTGGACGGCGTCGACCTCGACAGCCGGCGGCCGGGCTTCTCCCACAAGGTCTCCCGCGCGCTGCACCTGCCGGTCTCCCACGTCACCTGCGGCGGGGTGTGCGGCGGCACCATGACGCAGTGGTTCGAGGCGCACTTCCCGGGCACGGCGATCACCGTCGAGTACCCGGCGCACCCGTCCTCGCACACCCTGCGCGTGCAGGCGCCCCGGGCGCTGCTGCGGCTCTTCGGTGGTCGTCGCTGAGACGGATACGAGGTCGATAGGGGATAATGGTGCGCGGACACAACGCCACCGAAGGGAAGAGGTGCCACGCATGGCGGCGATGAAGCCGCGGACCGGGGACGGTCCGCTGGAGGTCACCAAGGAAGGTCGCGGGATCGTCATGCGAGTCCCGCTCGAGGGTGGCGGTCGCCTCGTCGTGGAGCTGAACGCCGAGGAGGCAGGCGCTCTCGGCGACGCACTCAAGGACGTCGTCGGCTGACCGTGGCCGCCCCCACGCTGCCACCCCAGGTCATCCCGCCCCGCTTCGTCCTCTCGCCGCTGGCGCCCGAGGCCCTCGAGGCCGAGGTCGTCGCACTCCCGGTGGAGCCGGCGGAGGGCGAGGCCGCGCTCGTCCTCGGTCCGGGTGCCGTCGCGCTCGACGAGCGCTTCGACCTGATCGGCGTGCTCGAGAGCGAGCGTGCCACCGGCAAGGCCGGTGAGATCGTCGCCGTGCCCGTTCCCGCGGGTCGGGGCCCGCTGCGCCGCATCCTGCTGGTCGGCGTCGGCGCCCAGCGCCGCGACGACTTCCGGCGGGCCGGCGCGGCACTCGCCCGCGCCACCCGCGACATCGGGAGCGTCGCGACCTCCATCCCGGCGCTGGAGCCCTCGTACGCGCTGGAGGCGTTCGTCGCCGGCGCGGTGCTCGGCTCCTTCGACTTCAACTGGCGCTCCACCGGTCCGGCCTGGCAGGCGGTCGGCACGGTCACCCTCGCCGACATCGCGCCGGAGGAGTACGGCGACGCCCTGGCCCGCGCCGAGGCGATCGCCCACGCCGGCTGGCGGGCCCGCTTCCTGGCGACGGTGCCCGCGAACCTGAAGAGCCCCGCCTGGCTGGCCGAGCAGGCGGTGGCAGCGGCCGCCGAGGCCGGCCTGGAGGCGAAGGTCTGGGACGAACACCAGCTGGCCGCGGAGGGCTTCGGCGGGATCATCGGCGTGGGCCAGGGCTCGGCGACGCCGCCGCGACTGATCCGGCTCGACTACACGCCGGCCAAGGCTGGCCGGAGGACGCCCACCGTCGTACTCGTCGGCAAGGGCATCACCTTCGACACCGGCGGGCTCTCGATCAAGCCCGGCCAGGCGATGACCACGATGAAGCGCGACATGACCGGCGGCGCCGTGGTGATCGCCACCATGGCCGCGCTGGCGCAGGTCGGCTGCCCGGTCAGGGTCGTCGGCCTCATTCCGGCCGCCGAGAACGCCGTCTCCGGCAGCGCGCTGCGCCCCGGCGACGTGGTGCGTCACTACGGCGGCCGCACCAGCGAGGTGACCAACACCGACGCCGAGGGCAGGCTGGTGCTCGCCGACGGCCTCGCCTACGCGGTGGAGCGGATCAAGCCCGACGTCCTGGTCGACGTGGCCACCTTGACCGGTGCGATGAAGGTAGCGCTCGGCCAGCACCTGGGCGGCTACTTCGCCAACCGCGACGCGCTCGCGACACAGGTCGACCGGGCCTCACAGGTCTCCGGCGAGGAGGTCTGGCGGATGCCGCTGTTCGCCGGCTACGAGGACAAGCTCGCCTCGACCGTGGCCGACGCCGACAACGGCCCCGGCGGCCCCGGCGCGATCACCGCGGCGCTGTTCCTGCAGCACTTCGTCGGGGACCTGCCCTGGCTGCACCTAGACGTGGCCTCGATCGGCGACGCGCCCGAGGAGCGGTTCGAGTGGACCAAGGGCCCGACCGGCTTCGGCGCCCGCCTGCTGCTCACCTGGCTGGGCAGCGACGACCCGCTCCAGGGCATCCGCGTCGAGTAGGGGATTTCGCCCCCTTGAGTAGGGGATTTCAGCCCGGACTCGAGGTGCGAAAGGGACGATTCGCGGGTGCGAAACCCACGACTCGCGGTCAGGCCTCGGGGATCCACTCCTTCTTCGCCACCAGCAGGCCGTCGCCGACCGGCAGCAGCAGCGGAACCAGTCCGTCGTGCTCGGCCACGGTCCGATCCAGCTCACGGATCGCGACCGTCTCGGGGTCGCGCCGGGCCGGGTCGGCGACGCGGTCGTGCCACAGGGCGTTGTCGAAGGCCACCACGCCACCGGGCCGCAGCAGCCGCAGCGCCTCGGTGAGATAGGCGGCGTACTCGGTCTTGTCGCCGTCGCAGAAGACGATGTCGTAGTGGCCGTCGGTCAGCCGGGGGAGTACGTCGAGGGCAGCGCCGGCGATCGTCCGGGCCCGCTGAGTGGGGATCCCGGCCTCGGTGAAGGTCTGCCGGGCGAGCCGCTGGTGCTCGGTCTCGACGTCCACGGTGGTCAGCACGCCGTCGGCGCGCATGCCGCGCAGCAGCCACAGCCCCGAGACCCCGGTGCCGGTGCCGATCTCCACGACCGCACGGGCGTCCAGGACCGAGGCCAGGAAGCGCAGCGCGGCACCGCCGCCGGGGCCGATCGGGACCACGCCGACCTCCTCGGCACGGGCGCGGGCGGCCGCGAGTACGTCGTCCTCGGCGACGTAGCCCTCCGCGAAGTTCCAGGTAGCGGCAGCGGGTGGCGGATAGGAAGCCATGGTCAGAACCTATCCCGATCCGGTGCCCTGGCCGGGAACGCACGCGGTGCGAACTTCGTTGGAATGTCACAGGAACCTTTCAGCACGCCTGCCTACGGTGGAGGCGAAGGTTCGGCGATGGTCAGGAGACATGAGATGAGCGCACCGACGCAGGCGGTCCCGTCGTGGGACGAGATCGTCGAGCGGCACTCCGACCGCGTCTACCGGCTTGCCTACCGGCTGACCGGCAACCGGCACGACGCCGAGGACCTCACCCAGGAGGTCTTCGTCCGGGTCTTCCGCTCGCTGGACTCCTTCACCCCCGGCACGTTCGAGGGCTGGCTGCATCGGATCACCACCAACCTCTTCCTCGACCAGGCGCGGCGCAAGCAGCGGATCCGCTTCGACGCCCTCTCCGAGGAGCGTGCGGCCCGGCTGACGTCGAGCGCCCCGACGCCCGACGCGGCGTACGCCGACCAGCGCTTCGACGACGACATCGAGCGGGCCCTGGCCACGCTGCCGCCGGACTTCCGCGCCGCGGTCGTGCTCTGCGACGTCGAGGGCCTGTCGTATGAGGAGATCGCCGAGATCCTCGACGCCAAGATCGGCACGGTCCGGTCCCGGATCCACCGCGGCCGCGCGATGCTGCGCAAGGCGCTCGCTCACCGCGCCCCGACCGGTGGCCGGCTGCGCCACTCCGGTCCCAAGGTGCTCTGGGGCGGGGCGTCGTGATCGGTGGCTGGGGTGCGCACCTGGGCGACCGGGCGAGCGCGCTGCTCGACGGCCAGCTGAGCGACGAGGACGCCGAGCGCGCCTGGGCGCACGTGCACTCCTGCCATGCCTGCCGCGACCAGGTCGAGCGCGAGGGCTGGCTCAAGCGCCGGCTCGCCGGGCTGAGCTACGACCCGACCGCCGGCGCGCCCGAGTCGCTGAAGGGCTCGCTGCTCGGCGCGCCCGGCGACGTCTTCTTCGGCTTCCACGCCGAGCTGCACGGCCATGCCGCCCCGGCTCGGTCCAACAGGCGTGCCCTCGGGCTCGCCGCCCTCGGCGGCAGCGCCGTGGGCGCGGCGGTGATGGGGGTACTCGCGTTCGGAGCCGCGCCCGCGTCGGCGCCGACGACGCCGCTGCCCGCGGCCTCGCTCAGCTCGGTGACGCCCACGCCCGTCGTCGCGACGGTGCGCAAGCCCGCTCCCTGATCAGACCTCGAGGTCGTTCTCTGCGGTCTCGATGAACGGGTGCTCGGCGACGAACGCCTTGGTCTCGGCGTAGAGGTGTTGGATGTAGTCCTCCAGCGCCGAGCTCTCCACCCGCCACTGGCCGCGGCCGCCGATCTTGATCGCGGGTAGCTCGCCGCGGCGAACGAGGGCGTAGACCTGGGCGGCCGACGTGTTGAGGGTCTCCGCGACGTCGGCGAGGGTCAGGAAGCGTGGGGTCCCCGGCATGCGCCCATGATCCCATCCCGTTCCAGCGCCTCGGGCCGCACGCGTGCGCTGCCTGTGGATAACCGCCGAAGGTGGTTTACGCCGGCGACGGCCGCGGTCATGATGCCAAGGTGGCACGCACTCTCGGGAACCTTTCCACACACACCTCGCCGCCCGGCCCGGCAGCGCCCGGCCCGGCAGCGCCCGCGCCGCCGTCCGCCCCACCCGCGGTCCGGGCCAGCCGGCCCGGATGGCGAGATCCGCGGCTGTGGCTGGGCGTCGCCATCGTGGCCGGCTGCGTGGTGGCCGGCGCCCGCGTCCTCGGGTCGGCCGACGACACCGTCGCGGTGTGGGCGGTCCGGGCCGACGAGGGCAGCGGCGCGGTGCTGACCCGCGCCGACCTGGTCGTGCACCGGGTCAGATTCGACTCGGCGGGCGACCTGGCCGGCTACTACCGCGCCGACGACGCCCTGCCGGACCGGCTGGAGCTGGTCCGCGGCGTGGGGCGGGGGGAACTGCTGCCGCGCAGCGCCGTCGGCACCACCACCGCGGGCACCGTCCAGGTCCCGCTCGCGGTCGATCCGGCGCAGGTGCCGCCGGCGGTGGGCACCGGCTCGGTCGTCGACGTGTACGTCGTCGGGAGCCCGGCCGACGCCGCCTCCGACTCGGCCGGCGCCGTCTCGCCCGCCCTGGACGCCGTCACGGTGGTGGCGGCACCGCACCCCGACCAGGGCTTCGGCAGCGCCCAGACCAGGCGCCAGCTGACCGTGGCCGTGCCCGAGAGGCAGGTGCAGGCGTTCTTCGGTCTGATGGCCCAGGCCGACGACCCGGCGCTGACAGTCGTGCTACGGCGATGACGGCCACGCTGACACCCGTGCTGGTGCTGGCCGCGGGCGCGGCTTGGGAGGGCACCGCTCTGGGTGTGCTCGAGCGCGGTCCCGGTCTGGTGCTGCTGCGTCGCTGCGTCGACGTCGACGACCTGCTCGCGGCCGCGTCGTCGGGGCAGGCGGAGGCCGCGGTGGTGGCCCTCGACGTACCGGGGCTGGACGCCCGCGCCGTCGACCTGCTCTACCGGCACGGCGTGCGGGTGGTTGGCGTCCTGCCGGCGGGTGCCCGGGCCGAGGCGGCCCGCACCGGCGCCGCCCGGGTGGGCATCGGCCGGCTCGTGGTCGAGGACGACCTGACCGAGCTCGCCGAGGCGATCGCCGCCCCGGACGCGGTGGCGGCCCCGGCGGCGCCTGGCACCGCGACGCAAGCGCGCGCCGAGCGGTCCGACCGCGGCCGGGTCCTGGCGGTGTGGGGCCCGGCGGGCGCACCGGGCCGGAGCACCATCGCCGCCGCGGTAGCGGCCGAGCTGGCCCGGGCCGGTCGGCCGGTGTTGCTGGTCGACGCCGATCCATACGGCGGCAGCATCGCCCAGCAACTCGGGATCCTCGACGAGGTCTCCGGCCTGCTCGCGGCCAACCGCGCCGGCCTGTCCGGCACCGCCCGCACCCTCGGCCCCGGCCTGGCGGTGCTGACCGGCCTGCCCCGACCAGACCGGTGGCAGGAGGTCCGCGCCGGCGTGCTGACCGATCTGCTCGGCGAGGCCGTCGGCGTCGGCGACGTCGTGGTGGACACCGGGTTCAGCCTGGAGGAGCCGGCCGACCCCGGCGTACGCGCCGGGCGCAACCAGCTGACCTTGGAGGCGCTGGAGGCCGCCGACGAGGTGCTGGTGGTCGGCTCCGCCGACCCGGTCGGCCTCACCCGGCTGGCTCGTGGCCTGGTCGACCTGCGTGACCGGCTCCCGGCGGCCCCGGTGCGGGTGGTGGTCAACCGGATGCGCTCCAGCCTGGGCTGGAGCGAGCGCGAGGTCGCCGCGATGATCGCCGGCCTGGTCGGCCCGGTCGGGCTGCACTTCACACCCGACGACCGTCCTGGCGTCGACCGGGCGCTGGTCAGTGGTCGAACGCTGCTCGAGGCGGCGCCCGAGGGGCCGCTCGCCAAGGCGGTCGCGGCGCTGGTGCGGCAGTCCTGGGGCGACCCTACGCAGCGAACAGCAGGTAGAGCCCGCCGACGGTGAAGCCGACCATCGTCACCAGCAGAGGGATCTGGCCGGTGATCATGTGCTTGCGCGGCAGCACCGCGATGGCCCGCTTGTGCGAGGAGATGACGCCCAGCACGTGCCCGATCACGACCGAGAGCACCTTGAGGTCGGCCAGCAGGGTGGGGTGGTAGGCGAAGAAGTAGTTGATCTTCAGGTTCGCGGTGCCGAACCAGTTCCCACCGTTGCTGAACGGGTCGCTGACCTGCTGCAGCGTGGCCTGGCCGCCCTCCCACCAGTAGCTCATGTAGTGCGCCACCACGTAGCCGGCCACGATCGGGACCACCGCCGGCGCGAGCAGCACCGGCAGCCGCCGGCGGTCCAGGTCGTCACCGACGCCGGTGAGCATGGTGCCGGCGCAGAAGAAGCCGGCCACCGCCAGGGGGAAGACGAACAGCGCGAGGTTGTTGACCGTGTACGGCGCCCACGAGTGGCTGGTGATGAAGCCGTTGTTCTGGGTGAACTTCAGCCACGGGATGGAGTCCCGGAACGAGTCGAAGACGATGGTGCCGAACAGCACCGAGACCACCGCCACCAGGCCGGTGTGCGGCCGCAGGGTGGTGTCGAGGTTGGTCAGCGGGCTGCGTACGACGAGCCGGCCGGCCGCGTTGCGACCCCACACCGAGAGCCGAGCGACGAGGGAGGAGTAGACCTCGAACGGGTCGGCGTTCGCGTAGAACCGGGTGCCCCACAACTGGCCGCCGATGAGCATCGCCGCGACGTAGATCGCGCACCAGAGCCGGACCGGGCCGAGGTAGGAGTTGTGCGGGTAGACCAGCTCCATCCAGGCGAAGGCGAGCAGCCCGAAGGCCGCGGGCCAGTAGCCGAAGCGCTTCTCGTCGTACTCGTAGAGGCCGCGGTCGTCCCCGCGCAGGACGTTGATGCCGGCATTGATGGTGCGCACCGGGCTGATCGCCTTCCACGCCGGCCCGAAGACCAGCGAGAACGGCACCAGGCCGACCCACCACCACACGTAGAAGATGCCGAAGATCGGATTGATCTCCAGGTCCTGGCCGAAGACGCCGACCATGACGGTGTAGGCGAACAGCAGCATCCCGACGGTGCGCAGGCCGACTCGCCAGGCGGTGGAGTCGACCAGCCGCTCCACCCGCGGGACCGGTCGCTCGCGCACCGGCGAGACGGGCATGGGCTCGTCGGAGGCGTCGTGGCGCCGTACCGTCCAGGCGAGGACGACGAAGCTGACGATCAGGGCCGCGACGGCGGCGACGATGGCTGTCTCGAGCGGGACCGGCAGGTCCTGCCGGCCCCCGATGCCATGTGCGAGGGGGGAGTAGTCACCGCCCACGGGTCACTGGACCTGGAGCTGGACGATGGTCTTGTCGAGGGCGTGCGACTCCACCTCGATCAGCCCCGGCTGGGCGAAGGAGCCGACCTGGATCTCGGTGGTGCCGGCGTTGTAGTCCAGCTGCTTCTCCGGCGAGGAGTGCACGTGGATCTGCCCCGCGGTGTCGGCCTTGACGACGAACTCGACCTTCTGCCCGACCTTGACGTCGACCCGCGCGCCGTTGGGCGTGACCGAGGAGCCGCTGAAGGTGATGTGGATGACCTTCGTCTTGCTCGCGGTGTTCGAACCGGACGAGGAGCCACCGCAACCGGCCAGAAGACCCGCCATCCCGAGGAGCGCTGCCAGGATCGCCACCAGTCGTCGCATGTCTGCCAGAATCCCATGACAAACAAAGAGGCGGCTGAGAAGGGGGTGCGCTCGTGCACGACCGGCTTTCCGCGCGTGACCTGGCCTTCCTGACGCAGGAGACGGCGACCGCGCCGCACCAGCTGGCCAGCATCGAGATCCTCGATCCGGGGGAGAGCGGCTTCGACTACGACACCCTGGTCACCCTCGTCGCGGACCGGCTCTCGTTCGTGCCGCGCTACCGGCAGCGGGTCCAGGTCGTGCCCGGCCGGCTGGCCAACCCGGTCTGGGTGGACGACGAGCGCTTCGACCTCGAGTACCACGTGCGGCGCAGCGCCGTACCGCGCCCCGGCAGCCTCGCGCAGCTGCGCGACCTGGTCGGTCGGATCGTCTCGCGCCCGCTGGATCGCAGCCGCCCGTTGTGGGAGATCTACTACGTCGAGGGGCTGGCCGGCGGCCGGGTCGCGTTGCTGACCAAGGTGCACCAGGCGCTGGTCGACGGCGTCGACACCGTGGACCTCGGCCAGCTCCTCCTCGACGTCAACCCGGAGGCCAAGCCGCTGGCCGAGGACGCCTGGAACCCGCGGCACGCCTCCGGCACCTCGCTGGTCATCGGCGCGGTGAAGGACTCGCTGACCGACGTCGACACGCTCTCCTCGACCGCGCAGCGCACCGGCGGCACCCTGCTGCGGCTGGCCACCGGCCTGGCCAGCCGCGGGCTGGCGATCGCCGAGGCGCTCTCCGGCCGTCGCCCCGACCGGGAGACGCCGCTCTCGGGTCATCTGTCCCAGCAACGCCTCATCGTCACCCTGGAGACCTCGCTGGCCGACTACCGTCGGGTCCGCGACACCCACGGCGGCAGTGTGAACGACGTCATCCTGGCGGTCGTCGCCGGCGGCCTGCGCGGCTGGCTGATGACCCGCGCGGAGTCGCTCTCCGGGCTGCGACAGGTCCGTGCGCTGGTGCCGATCAGCGTCAACGACGAGCAGCTCGAGACCACGTCGCTGGGGGCGCCGATCACCGCCCACTACGTCGACCTGCCGGTCGGGGAGCCGAGTCCGGTGGTGCGGCTGCACCAGGTCTCCTACTCCTTCGAGACGCACAAGCAGACCGGTCGGGCGGTCTCGGCGGCCCACTTGGCCGGGATCACCGGCTTCGCGCCGACGACCTTCCACGCGGTCGGGTCGCGGGTCGCGGCCGCCGCGGACCCACACGGGTTCCAGCTCAGCGTGACGAACGTGCCGGGCCCGCAGACGCCGCGGTACGCCGCCGGGGCCACGCTGGTGGCGAGCTACCCGGTCAACCCGCTGCTGCCCGGACAGGCGCTCGCGATCGGCGTGACGTCCTACGACGGGCGGGTGTTCTTCGGGATCACCGCCGACCGCGACCTGGTGCCCGACGCCGAGGTGCTCGGCCAGTGCCTGCTGGAGGCGCTCGACGAGCTGGTCGACACCGTCACCGGCGGCCGCCGGCAGGCGCCACGTGGCCGTCGCCGTACCCAGGAGGACTCGTGACCCGCGTCTACGTCCCCGCGACCGTCGCGTCGCTGGCCCGCTGGCACGCCGAGGGGCTGGTCCCCGGAGACGCGCTCGCCGAGGGCTTCGAGGCGCCCGACGAGACCGAGGAGGGCGAGTACGCCGCGCTGATGTCGGCCGCCGACGCCTCGACGGAGCTGCTCGGCGGCGCGCCAGGCCGCCGGGTGGTCGTGGTGGTCGACTCCGGCTACGCGCCGGCGGACTGGTCCGACGTGGTGGCCGTCCACGCCGACCCGGTCGACCGAGCGCCGGGCGCCGACCCCGACGAGGACCTCGGCTGGTTCGCGACCCAGGAAGTCCCCGACCTCCTGCGTTGAGAGGTCACCTTT
>NZ_DASZUF010000162.1:0-4377 GCF_035547795.1 Nocardioides sp. | reverse complement strand
CACCGTCTGCGCGCTCGCCGCCGTCGCGACCGGCGAGGTGGACCGGGTGACCGCCATCTACTACCTCTCCACGATGCTCGCGCTGGCCGGCGTCTGGCTGATCGTGCGAAGGCTGCCCTGGCCGCGGCTGCTGCTGGCCTGGCCGCTGATCCTGATGGTCGGCATGTCGGGCGCGGCGTACCTCGCGCCGCTGGCCACCTCCCTGTGCCTGGGCAGCCTGGTCACGGCGTTCCTCTTCGTCGGGCTCACCCAGCCGCGCGGCACCTCCCTGGTGCTGCTGCCGTTCGCACTGCTGACCATGGCGTTGGCGGGGCCACTGCCGCCCACCCAGGAGGCGGTCCGGCTGACCGTCGCGGGCTTCATCTGGATCTCCGCCGCCGAGCTGCCGGCCTGGCTGGTGTTCCGGCTGGGCAGCGCCCATGCCGACATGCGCCGGCTGGCCTCGACCGACTCCCTGACCGGGTTGGCCAACCGACGGATGTGGGAGGACCGGCTGGCGATGCTCCTGGACAGCAGCGCCGGCGCCGCGGTGCTGCTGGTCGACCTGGACCGGTTCAAGGACTACAACGATCGGCACGGTCATCTGGCCGGCGACGATCTGCTGGTGGAGTTCGCGCGCGTGCTGGCCGAGTTGACCCCCGAGGGCGACGTCGCCGCCCGCTGGGGCGGCGAGGAGTTCGCGATGACGCTACGCGACGCCGAGACCGCGATCGGAGTCGCCGAGCGGCTGCGCTGCAGCGTCCCGGCCGGTCAGACCTGTTCGATCGGGCTGGCAGTGGCGCGTCCGGGCGAGTCGGCAGACTCCATCATGCGGCGGGCCGATGCCGCGCTCTACCAGGCCAAGCGCGACGGCCGCAACCGGATCGTCGCCGTCGGCCCGGTCGGGGCCCGCCGCGGAACCGGCCAGATGTCCACAACCACGGCGACGGCCGGGCGCACGGGCCCGGAGAAGTAGCATTCCGCGTAGGAACGACCGGCCGGATGCCGATGGGAGAGTCATGTCGAGCGCCCCGTCGTACTCCGACGCCGGGGTACGGTCCTGGCACAACCGGGGCGCTGTCGGCACCATTCTGCTCGGCCTGATCTGCTATGCCGCCAGCATCACCACGCACGAGGCCGACTCGATCGGCTACTGGGCCTCGGACGTGCTGGTGGCCGCCGCGGCGTGGGTGCTGCTGCGGCGCCGGTCGCGCGAGACGCTCCTGGTCTGGCCGACCCTGGTGATCGTCGGGCTCTACGGCGCGCACGTCGCGGCGCCGCGCTCGGCGACGCTGTGCCAGGGCGCCATCGTGGTCGCCTTCGTCTTCGTCGGCCTGACCCAGCAGCGCTGGACCTCCCTGCTGGTCTGGCCGATCGCCGGGCTCGTCGCGTGGCAGTCCTACCAACTGCCCGTCGAGCAGTCCGTGGTGCGGCTGCTGCTCGCCTCGGCGGTCTGGCTGTGCGCGGCGGAGCTGCCGGCACTGCTGATCTCCCAGCTGCACCGCGCCCAGGCCGACTTCCACACCCTCGCCTCCACCGACGCCCTCACCGGCCTCGCCAACCGGCGGGCCTGGGATGACCGGATCGGCGAACTGCTGGCGGACCGGTCGCAGGTCGCCGTCCTGCTCCTGGACCTCGACCACTTCAAGACCTACAACGACACCCACGGCCATCTGGCCGGCGACGACCTGCTCGTCACCTTCGCGCGGGCCCTGGCGTCGTTGACCGGCCCGGGCGACCTGGTCGCGCGCTGGGGCGGCGAGGAGTTCGCGGTGGGGCTGCGCGACGCCGACACGGCCCGGGTCGTCGCCGAACGGCTGCGCCGATGCGTGCCGCGGGGGCAGACCTGCTCCATCGGGCTGGTGGTGGCCCGGCCGGGCGAGTCCTGCGCCGACGTCATGCGGCGTGCGGACGCGGCCCTCTACCGGGCCAAGCGCGAGGGCCGCGACCGGGTCGTCGCCGCCTGACCTGCGCGTCAGACCCGGTCGAGGAAGCGGTCTAACACCCGGGCGCCGAACTCCAGGGCGTCGAGCGGAACCCGCTCGTCCACGCCGTGGAACAGCCCGGTGAAGTCCAGGTCCGCGGGCAGCCGCAGCGGCGCGTAGCCGAACGTCTTGATGCCCAGCTTGGTGAAGTGCTTCGCGTCGGTCCCGGCCGACATCAGGTACGGCGCCACCGCGGCCTCGGGGTCCTCGGCCAGCAGGGCGGAGGTCATGGCGTCCACGATGGCTCCGTCGTACGGCGTCTCCCACGGCTTCTGGTTGGAGACGAAGTCGATGTCCACGCCCTCACCGCAGAGCTTGGCCAGTGTCTCGAAGAAGTCGTCCTCGTAGCCGGGCAGGAACCGGCCGTCCACGTGCGCGGTCGCCTCGGTCGGGATGACGTTGACCTTGTAGCCGGCCGCCAGCATGGTCGGATTGGTGACATGGCGCAGGGTGGCGCCGATCATCCGAGCGGCGGGGCCGAACTCCTCGATCAGGCTCTCCGCGTTCTCCGGGGTGGCCTCCGTGCCGACCAGGTCGGCCACGGCGGCCAGCAGCGTCTGCATGGTCGGCGTGAGGGTGACCGGCCACTGGTGGGCGCCGATCCTGGCCACCGCCGCGGCCAACCGCGCGACCGCGTTGTCGTGGTTGATCATCGAGCCGTGGCCGGCGGTGCCCCGCGTGGTCAGGCGCATCCAGGCCATGCCCTTCTCGGCGGCCTCGATCAGGTAGAGCCGGCGGCCGCGGATCGTGGTGCTGAAGCCGCCGACCTCGCCGATGCCCTCGGTCACCCCGTCGAACTCCCCCGGCAGGTCCTCGACCAGCCGCTGCGCGCCCAGGTGCCCGCCGGCCTCCTCGTCCGCGGTGAAGGCCAGCACCACCCGGCGCGCCGGCGGGCGGCCGGCCCGCTGCCGGGCCCGGACGACGCTGAGCAGCATCGCGTCGAAGTCCTTCATGTCGACCGCGCCCCGACCCCACAGGCTGAGCCCTCCGTGGGGGCAGTCGCGGATCTCACCGGCAAACGGGTCGACCTGCCAGTCCTGCGCCGCGGCGGGCACGACGTCGAGATGGCCGTGGATCAACAGCGCCGGCCGGCCGGTGTCCTCGCCCCAGTGGGCGACCAGCGACGTACGCCCCGGGACCGGCTCGTGCAGCACCGCGGAGATGCCGACCTCGTCGAGGAGCCCCGCGACGTGCTCCGCCGCCGCGCGCTCCCCCGGCCCCGGCTCGCCGCCGTAGTTGCTGGTGTCGATCCGGATCAGGTCACGGCAGATGTCGACGACCTCGCTGGTAGGCATGGCCCCTAGGCTACGGGTGTCGCCGGGGAACTTCCCGTAGTCGTGTAATACAGTATGGAAACTATGAAAACCGTCTTCGTGCGCTCCTACCTCGGCGCCACCGCACGCCCCGCCGCCCGCGAGGTCTTCACCCGGAACCTGCTCGGCGACAACCTCGGCAACCTGCTGTTCACCTACGCCGTCGAGCGCCAGCTCTCGGCGAGCACCGCGACCGTGCTCGCCGAGCCCACCCGTGGCCGCGGCATGGACCCGCACTGGCTGCAGGAGCACGTCGACCACGTGGTCATCCCGCTGGCCAACGCGTTCCGCTGGACCTTCCGCGAGCGGCTGGACGCGCTCAGCGGGCTCATCGAGCGGCTCGACCTGCCCGTCACCGTGATCGGCGTGGGCGCACAGGCGGCGGTCGACGGCACCTGGAACCCCAAGACCAGCGCCGAGACCGACACCGCGGTGCGTCGGTTCGTGTCGGCGGTCCTCGATCGCGGCCCGTCCATCGGCGTGCGCGGCGAGTTCACCCGCGACTACCTCCTCGGCCTCGGCTTCCCCGACGACGCGGTGCGGATCATCGGCTGCCCCTCGATGTTCCTGCGCGGAGGCGATGTCACGCTGCGCCCGGTGCCGGAGATCACCGCCGAGTCCCGGATCGCGCTCAACCTCTCGCCGTACGTCGCAGCGATGGGTCCGGTGATCCAGCACAACCTGACCCGCTACCCGCGACTGGACTACGTCGCCCAGGACGTACACTCGCTGGGCCTGCTGCTCGGCGAGGAGTACGGCGGCAAGGGCGCCGGCGACCCGCTGCTGCCCACCCATGCCGACCACCCGCTGATCGCGCACGGCCGGGCGTGGATGGCACTCAGCTCCCCCACCTGGCTGGCCGAGCTGGCCCGCTACGACTTCAGCTTCGGCACCCGGATCCACGGCAACATCGCCGCGCTGCTGGCCGGCACGCCCGCGTTCGTGCTGGCACACGACTCGCGCACCCTGGAGCTGGCGCGCTATCACGAGATCCCGCACCGGGTGATCGGCTCGCTGGCCGGCCCCTCGGGCGCGGACGCCGCCACCTTGGCAGCCGAGGCCGACTTCGGGCCGGCGGTGGCCAACCACGGCGAGCGGTT
>NZ_DASZUF010000161.1:0-13257 GCF_035547795.1 Nocardioides sp. | reverse complement strand
ACTTGTTGCGGCCGACGTCGGCAGCGATCCGGGTCAGCGTGTGCTTGTTGACCAGCCCATCGGCGATCGCAAGCCGCTCATCAAGGGACAGGTACCGGTCGCTGATGACGGCCTGAGCTGAGGGTGTCATGGGCTTGATGTAGCGGGTTCCGGTGTCGTAGTCGACGACCACGCCGTCGGGATGGAAGCGTTTGTTGCCGTTCTTGCGGATCCCGCGTGCCCAGTCCTGCCCGGTGCGTGGATGCACGCCCACCTCGCGTGCAGCACCTCGTGCCGACCATCCCTGGCCGACGAGCTCCAGGAACCGGGCCTTCGCATCCGGCTTCCCGACCGCCGCAGGCGCGGCCGGCACCAGGCCCGCATTCACAAGGATCCGACGGGCGGCGTTGTGACTCAGCCCGCTCACGCGCGCGGCGCGGTTGATGCTGCCGGTCCGGTCGTACTCGGCGACCACCATCCGACGGTGCTCGTCGGTGATCCTGGTCTTTGGGCCTCGCCCACGGCCGGCGTCCTTGAGCAGCTCGTAGGCACGACCCTTGGAGATTCCCACAGCTTCCGCGGCCGCTGGAACCGGGACTCCGCCATCGACCAGCCTCAGCAGCCGGACCGACTCCTCTGAAAACGACACGGTCGTCGCAACTCCTCAAACTCGAGGTGTTGCGACGACCGTGTGAACCCGCCCGTGGGAGGCGGGGCGTTGGCTTGTTGCTGGTGGCCGCTCCCGCGCTTGTAACACGCTGTTCGGCGCACTAGAAGGTCGTTGCGTCGACCGTCTACTGACGTGGACAGCGTGTTACAAGCGGCTCGGCGCCCCGCCAGCCCATCCCCATCAGCCCGAAATGATCCACAGCCGCAGCCCCCGCCGGCTTTCTCCACAGGTCACACCGAGGGCACTGGCCGGAGGCCCGAAGCGCGCCCAGTGTCAAAGCATGCACGCCAAGATCCTCGGCATCATGGCCACCCAGCACGGCCTCGTCACCCGGCAGCAGGCGATCGGGGCCGGCCTGTTGGCCCGTGACATCGACCGGCTCGTCCGCGGCGGTGTCTGGGCACTGGTACGACGCGGCGTCTACGCCGACGCGGAACTCGTCGCGGCCGCAACGACTGTCGCAGCTCGGCAGCAACTGCGAGACCGGGCCGCTTGCCTCCGGATCACCGTTCCGTTTGTGCGCAGCCACGAGACCGCCGCCCTGGAGCTCGGCCTCGGCCTCCTGCTTCCGCCGGGACGCACGACGCACGTGACCCGCCCATGCGTGGGCAGCCATCTGCGATGGGGCGTGAAGCACCACCTGGCACCGTACCGCGACGACGACGTGGTCGAGGTCAACGGCTTCCGGGTGCTCGGACCAGCACGAACCGCCGTCGACATCGCCCGCGAGCACGGATCGCCGTACGGCGAGGTCGCGATCGACCGCGTCCGCTGGAACGGGACCTCGCTCGCCGAGCTCGAGGACGTCCTCGACAGGATGCGGTCCTGGCCCTGTCGCCGTCGAGCGATCGCGTGTCTGGAGCAGTCGGACGCCGGTGCGGAGACCGTGCCCGAGACGCTGATGAGGCTGCTGCTGGAGGAGATCGGACTCGGCCCCATCCAGACGCAGTTCGGCATGCGCGACGACCGCAGGGAGGCGTGGGCGGATGCCCGGGTCGGCCGCCATCTCTTCGAGTTCGACGGACACGTGAAGTACCAGCGACCCGACGGTTCCCGCCGTCTGCTCACGCCGGAGGACATCCTGTTCGAGGAGAAGAACCGTGAGGACTGGTTCCGTGGTCATCGGCTGGGCATGTCGCGTCTGATCTGGACCGACGTCTGGGGTCCCGGCCGCGAGGCGGCGAAGACACGGATCCGCCGGGAGTACGACGCCACCACAGCGCTGTGGGGTACATCGATCGAGGACCTGGCGCCGTACATCATTCGCGAGCGCCGTCGCGCCGCCTGACCCCGCCGCCTGCGCGACGGCATGTAACATGCTGTCCACCACACTGGACGGTCGACGCAACGACCGTCCAGTGGCGCGAACAGCGTGTTACAGCGCCGGCACGACCCGCCCGAAGCTCAGCCCTCGAGCTCGGCCTTGATCCGCTCCAGCGTCTGCCGGATCCCCGAGGCCAGGTCGCTGCGGAACTTCTCCTGGCCGCCCAGCGCCACCCCGACCAAGACGTTGGAGATCGGCGCGATCCCGTCCGGGGTCTCGCGACGTTCGGTCAGCTCCGTGCCGCCGTCGTCGGTCGGCCTGAGCGAGAACGCCCACACGGTGCGGTTCTCGCTGATCCGGAACGCGAACTCCGAGTGCGGCTCGAAGCGCACCACCTTCGCCGAGGTGGGCCAGTGCTTCCAGCCGTCGTGATTGATGTTGAAGAACCGGGTGCCCAGCCGCACCGGGCCGCCGACGACGAAGGAGCGCCACACCTGCGGGCTCCACTCCGACATCCGCTTGACGTCGGTGACGAGGGCCCACACCTGGGCGGGCGGGGCGGCGATGGTGACGGTTGCTGACAGGTCGCTCATGAGCGGAAACCTACTAGCGAGTAGCCCACCACGCGAGCAGCCGCCGCGACGCCTCCTCCTCGGAGAGCACACCCTCGTCGATCCGCAGGTCCAACAGATACTTGTACGCCGCACCGACCTCCGGCCCAGGCTCGAGCCCGAGCAGCGCCATGATCTGCTCGCCGTTGAGAGCCGGCCGCATCGCCGCCAGCTCCTCCTCCTCCGACAAGCGCGCGATCCGCTCCTCGAGCGCGTCGTAGGTGCGCGCCAACCGCTCGGCCTTGCGGCGGTTGCGGGTGGTGCAGTCGGCCCGAGTGAGGATGTGCAGCCGCTGCAGCTGGTCGCCGGCGTCGCGGACGTAGCGGCGTACCGCCGCATCGGTCCACTCCCCGGTGCCGTAGCCGTGGAAGCGCAGGTGCAGCTCGACCAGTTTCGCGACCGCGTCGATCTCGTCGTTGGAGAACCGCAGCGCCTTCATCCGCTTGCGGGTCAGCTTCGCGCCGACCACGTCGTGGTGGTGGAAGGTCACCGACCCGTCGTCGAGGAAGCGCCGCGTACGCGGCTTGCCGACGTCGTGCATCAGCGCGGCGAAGCGGGAGATGAAGTCGGGCTCGCCCAGGCCGAGCCGCGGCTCGAGATCCATCGACTGCTCGAGCACGGTGAGGGTGTGCTCGTAGACGTCCTTGTGCCGGTGGTGCTCGTCGGCCTCCAGCCGCAGCGCCGGCAGCTCGGGCAGCACCAGATCGGCGAGACCGGTCTCGACGAGCAGGGTCAGCCCGAGACGGGGGTACGGCGCGCAGATCAGCTTGACCAGCTCGTCGCGCACCCGTTCCGCGGAGATGATGGCGATGCGCTCGGCCATCGCGGTCATGGCCGCGACCACGGCCGGGTCGACGGTGAAGCCGAGCTGCGCGGCGAACCGCGCCACCCGCATCATCCGCAGCGGATCGTCGGAGAAGGAGTCCTCCGGCCGACCCGGCGTGCGCAGCACGCGGTGGGCCAGGTCGACCACGCCGCCGTACGGGTCCTCGACCTGGCGTCCGGGCAGCCGCACCGCCATCGCGTTCACGGTGAAGTCACGCCGCCCGAGGTCGCCGTCCAGGGAGGTGCCGAAGTCCACCGCCGGCTTGCGCGAGGAGGGGTCGTAGGCCTCCGAGCGGTACGTCGTGACCTCCACGACCCACGGCCCCTTGCGCGCCCCGATGGTGCCGAACTCCCGGCCCATGTCCCAGGTCGCCTTCGCCCACCGCTTGAGCAGCCGCTCGGTCTCGTCGGGGTGTGCGGACGTGGTGAAGTCCAGGTCGGTGTGCGCGCGACCCAGCATCGCGTCACGCACCGGGCCACCCACCAGGGCCAGCTCGTGGCCAGCGTCGGAGAACAGAGAGCCGAGCGGGTCGATCACCTCGCCGATCCGGTCGAGCTCCGCTGTCACCGAGCGCTGGACGTCGGCGATGGACAGCGGCGGGAGGGCGGCGTCGGACACGGGGGAACAGTCTAGGAGTCCCGGCTACACCGGCCGATATCCTCGACGCCATGCCCCGCCGCCGTACGACGTCCGCCAGGGCGTCGGCGACGACGCTGCTCTCGCTGCTGGCCGTGCTGGTGGGCACCATCGTGACCGGGCTCCCCGGCGGCACGGCCCACGCGGCCGAGGCACCCAGCACCAAGACCGCGCCGCTGGCCGTCACCATCGACACGCTCACGCCGTCGTCGCTGAAGGCCGACCCGACCAAGGGCACCGTCACCGTGTCCGGCGTGATCACCAACGACGACACGGTGCCCTGGCAGGACATCAACGTCTACGCGACCATCGACAGCGACCCGCTGACCACCGAGACCGAGCTGGCCGAGGCCAACCTGAGCGCCGCCGACCAGTCGTGGGGCGACCGGATCCTCACGTACGGCGACTTCATGACCATCCCGGAGATCGCACCGGGCCAGAGCCAGGACTACACCCTGACCATCCCGCGCGCCGACCTGCACGACAGCAGCCACAGCACGGCCGTCGCCGAGCAGGGCATCTACCGGTTCGGGGTACAGGCGCTCGGCAACACCGACAACCAGGACCGCGACACCACCGCCGACGGCCGCGCCCGGACGTTCCTGCCCCTGGTCGACAACGGCGCCGGGGAGCAGCCGGAGTCGGCCGCACTGGTGGTGCCGATCCGGCAACGGGTGCTGCGGCACAGCGACGGCACCCTCGTCGACCCGGACAGGTGGGCGGCGTCGGTCGCGCCGGGCGGCCGACTGGACGAGCTGCTCGACTTCGGCGAGGACCACCCGGTGAGCTGGCTGGTCGACCCGGCCGTCATCGACGCCGTCGAGCAGCTCGCCGCCGGCGATCCGCCGCGCAGCATCGCGCCCACCGACGGCACCAGCCCCGGCCAGACCGACAAGCCCTCCGGCAGCCCCAGCGTCGCGCACCGCACCGCCGTGGCCGGCACCGAGGCCGACACCGACGATCAGGGCGCGATCGGCGCCGCACAGGCATGGCTGGACCGGCTGAAGACGACGCTGTCGAGCAGCGAGGTCTTCACACTCCCGTACGGCGACCTCGACCTCGCGGCGGCCGCCGTCCACGACCCGGCCCTGTACGCCGTCGCCCGGCAGCGCAGCGCGGCAGTGATGTCGGCCCTCGGAGTCGACAACGCCACCCCGGCCGACGCCCCGATCGACGGGTACCTGCCCGCCAGCGGCTTCGCGCTCGGCTCCGACGAGCCGGTCTTCCTCTCCGACCAGGCGATCAGCGGCGACGCGCCGGCGGTCGGCCTGTTCGGGGAGCACCGGATCTACACGACCTCCTCGGCGGTCGCCACGGGTGGGCCGCCGCCCGGTGACAGGCTCGCGCTGGTCGCAGTCCGCCAGGAGCTGTTGGCTCAGGCGGCGCTGCGGCGGAGCACCGGCCAGCCGGTGGTCGCCGTACTGCCGGCGGAGTGGACGCCGGGCTCGGACGCGGCCGGCTTCTTCGACGGCCTCGGACGGCGCTGGCTGCAGTTGACAGGGGTCGGCGCCGCCACCGAGGTGTCGCCGCCGCAGGAGCTGACCGCCGGTCGCCTGCACTACCCGGCCGCCGAGCGCGACCAGGAGCTGCCGGCCTCGGCCTTCTCCGCCGTCGACGACCTGCGTCAGGCCGGCACCACCCTGCAGGCGGTGCTCAGCCACAACGACCAGGTCGCCACCGCGGTGCTCGACGACGCGCTGACCAGCGCGTCGTACACCGCGCGTGGCGGGGCCGGTGGCGCCGCCGCGGTCCGCTCCCGGGAGGCGATCGACGCGCTGCTGCGCCAGATCACCGTCGAGGCGCCCAAGTCGGTGACGATGTCGAGCACGACCGGACGCTTCGCCGCCACCGTGGTCAACGGCCTCGACCAGGACGTGACGGTCAAGCTGCGGCCGGTCACCGACAGTGGCATCACCCTCAGTACGCCGAAGAAGCTCGACGTACCCGCCAACGGCCGGGCCGGCGTGCTGCTCAGCGCCTCCGCGCACACCAACGGCGTGCACACCGTCACCCTCCAGCTCACCGACGCCACCGGCCGGGACCTGGGCACCGATACCTCGCTGCCGATCCGGACAGCCCAAGTCAGCATGATCATCTGGGTCTTCATCGCCGCCGGGCTGGCGCTGCTCTTCGCCGCCATCGTGATCCGGCTGGTGCGCCGGCTGCGCCGCGGCACCCGGGAGGCCGCGTGAGCGGCGCCCACCGTCGCGGCCGCAGCGTGCTCCCGGCGGGGGCGGTGATGGCGACCGGCACGCTGATCTCGCGGCTGAGCGGCTTCGTCCGGGCGGCCCTGCTGGCGGCGGCGATCGGCTCGGCGGCTCACGCGGACGTGTTCAACGTCGCCAACACGATCCCGAACATGCTCTACATCCTGCTGGCCGGCGGGGTGTTCAACGCCGTCCTGGTGCCGCAGCTGGTGCGGGCGATTAGGCAGGACGCCGACGGTGGCGACGCCTACACCCAGCGTCTGATCACGCTCGCGGCGGTCTTCCTGGCCGCGGTGACGGTGGTGCTGGTCGCGGCGGCGCCGTGGTTGATCGACCTCTACTTCCGCCATCACAGCGCCGCCCAGACCGCCAGCGCGGTCGACTTCGCCCGCTACTGCCTACCACAGGTGTTCTTCTACGGCATGTTCGTGCTGGTCGGGCAGGTGCTCAACGCCCGCGGCAGCTTCGGCCCGATGATGTGGGCGCCGATCGCCAACAACGTCATCTCGGTGGCGGTGCTGGCGGCCTATCTGGTGCACTACGGCACCTCCGCGGGCGGCGGCTACTCCACCGGCGAGGAGCAGTTGCTGGGGCTCGGGTCGACGGCCGGGATCGTGGTGCAGTACCTGGTGCTGCTGCCGTACCTGCGGCGCGCCGGCTTCCGGTTCCGGCCGCGGTTCGACTTCCGAAACTCCGGCCTGGGTCACACCCTGCGGCTGGGCGTGTGGACGGTGCTGTTCGTGGTGATCAACCAGGCGGCGTACATCGTGATCACCCGGCTGGCCACCAGCGGCAGCGGCAAGCACGGCACCGGCTACACGATCTACTCCAACAGCTTCCTCATCACCCAGGTGCCGCACTCGATCATCACCGTCTCGTTGGCGACCGCGATCCTGCCGGGTCTCTCCGCGCGGGTGGTCTCTCTCGACCCGCGCGGCTTCACCGGCTCGGTGAGTCGCACGCTGCGCTCCTCGCTGGCCCTGATCGTGCCGTTCGCCGCGCTGCTGCCGGTGCTGGCCACCGACCTGGCGCACGTGCTCTTCGGCCTGGGGGCCTCCTCGTCGATCTACCCCGACTACCGGCTCACCATGATCGTCTTCGGGCCGGGCCTGGTGTTCTTCACGGTGCAGTACGTCCTGCTGCGCGGGTTCTACGCGATGGAGCTCAACAAGGCGGTCTTCTGGATGCAGTGCCTGGTCGCGGCGGTGAACATCGCGGCGGCCGTGCTGTTGGTACGGCGGGTGACCCCCGAGCACACCGCTCCCGCGCTCGCCGCGGCGTACGGACTGGCCTACCTGGTCGGCTGTGTCAACGCCTACTCCCGGCTCGACCGCCGCATCGGCCCGCTGCGCACGCCGGTGCTGGTGCGCTTCCTGGTGCGGCTGGTGCTGGTCACCGCCGTGGCCACCGCCGTCGCCTGGCTGACGTCGTACGGCATCGATCGGGTCTGGCCGAACCGCACCTGGCTGCAGGCGGCGATCAAGGACGTGGTCGTCGGGGGCGTCGACGTGGTGTTCCTCTTCCTCGGGGCGCGCGCGCTGCACATCACCGAGCTGACGTCGCTGGTCTCCAGTCTCACCGCTCGGCTGCGGCGCGCTTGAGGGCGCTCTAGTCTCGGAGCCATGAGCATGCACCGGCCGGGCGACGTCCTCGCGGGACGCTATCGGCTGGCCGACCTGCTCAGCGAGACCGGCCAGGGCCGGTTCTGGCTCGCCCACGACGACATCCTGGGCCGGGCGGTGGCGGTGCACGTTCTGGACGCCGACGACCCGCGGGCCCCGGCCCTGATGCGGGCGGCCAAGTCCTCGGCGTCGATCGTCGATGCGCGGCTGCTGCGGGTCCTGGACGCCGAGACCCGAGACGGCATCGCCTACGTCGTCAACGAGTGGGGTCGGGGCACCTCCCTCGACATCCTGCTCGCCCGCTCCGGACCACTCCCACCGCGGCACGCCGCCTGGATCGTCGCCGAGGTCGCCGCCACGCTGGCGCGCGCGCACGAGCTCGGCCACGCGCACGGTCGGCTCAACCCGGAGAACGTGCTGCTCGACGAGGCCGGCGCGGTGCGGGTGATCGGGTTCGCCGTCGAGGCGGCCCTCTACGGGCTGCCTCCCGGCACGCCGGCGGGCGACGTTATCGACCTGGCGGGCATCCTCGAGGCAGCGGTGACGGGCACCTGGTCCGGCTCCTCGGAGTCCGCCGTCCCGCGTACGCCGCAGGCCCACGGCCATCCGCTCCGCCCGCGGCAGGTGCGGGCCGGCGTACCGAAGGCGCTCGACGACCTGTGCGACCACATCCTCAACCCGGACTCGCGGGGCCGCCACCAGGGCCCGGCCATCGATGCGGGCTATGTGCGCGACGCGCTGTTGGCGTTCGTCGGGGACCCGGCCGACGTGGCCGGGAAGCGGCCGGATCAGATCGTCGGGTCGGGCGCCGTGCCGGGCGCGGCGACTGCCGCACACGCCGTGGTCCTGGCCGCGGACACGCCAGCCGACACGCCCGACACGCCCGACACGCCCGACACGCCCGACACGCCCGACACGCCCGACACGCCGCCGGACACGCCCGACACGCCGGTCCCAGCGGCGGAGGTGCCCACCGAGGCCGGCATCCCGGCGTTCGAGGACGACGACTCCTGGCACCGGCCCCGGCTGGATCCGATCCCGCCACCGCCACCGCTGGAGCCACCCGCGCCCAAGCCGCTGTTCGCGGACGAGCCGCGTCTGCCACGGGCCGACACGCCGAGCGCCACGCCGACGATCGACCCGGCGGACGAGCTGCTTCCGTGGACCGAGCCGACCTCGCTGCCCCCCACCCCGGAGGAGCCGCAGGCAAGGCCGGCCACCCGGAGCCGCTGGCTGCCGCTCGGCGTCGGCCTGCTCGTTCTGGTGCTGGTGGTGGCTGCGGTGCTGGTCATCCGTGAGTTCGTCGCCGGCGGGGGCGGCGACGGCGCGCCCCGCACCTCACCGTCGGCCTCCACGTCGACCCGCGCGGCCCGCCCGATCACCGGCCTGACGGCGACCGACTTCGACCCGCTGGGCCATCCGCCGAGCGAGAACCCGCAGGACGCCAAGTACGCCGTCGACGGCGACCCGTCGACCTCCTGGCGCACCGTCAACTACAAGGCGCAGCTCGGCCCGAAGCCACCGGCGCTGAAGAGTGGCGTCGGCCTGCTGATCGACCTGCGCCGTTCCTACGCGGTGGCCTCGGTCGACCTGACCCTGGCCGGCAGCCCGAC
The DNA here is from genome assembly GCF_035547795.1 of Nocardioides sp. GTDB lineage: Bacteria > Actinomycetota > Actinomycetes > Propionibacteriales > Nocardioidaceae > Nocardioides. Next base: position 3,829 of record NZ_DASZUF010000161.1, on the reverse strand, counting down.
CGCCGTCTCGATCTACGTCACCGCCGACGAGCCGACCGGTGTGGCGGGCCTGTCCCCGGCCGCGACCACCGACGTCACCGGCACCAGCGCGACCGTGCGGATCTCACCCGCCGCGGCCGGTCGGTACGTCGTCGTCTGGCTCACCGCGCTGCCCCAGGTCAAGGGCGGCTTCCGGGGCACCGTGGCCGAGGTCGGCGTGACCGGGTCGCCCAGGGGCTGACGCCGTACCGGCGCGGGAATCTTCGTCGCCTACGATCGGTTAGGCACGGCGTCAACGACCCAGGGAGTGCCACCATGACCAGCTCGTCTCCGACCGAGCCCCGCAATGTGATCGTCATCGGCTCCGGCCCGGCGGGCTACACCGCCGCTGTCTACACCGCCCGCGCCTCGCTGGCGCCGCTGGTGTTCGAGGGCTCGGTGACCGCCGGCGGTGCGCTGATGAACACCACCGAGGTGGAGAACTTCCCGGGCTTCCGCGACGGCATCATGGGTCCCGAGCTGATGGACAACATGCGGGCCCAGGCCGAGCGGTTCGGCGCCGAGCTGGTCGCCGACGACGTGGTCGAGGTGGACCTCTCCGGTGACGTCAAGGTCGTCAAGACCGCCACCGAGACCCACTACGCGCGCGCCGTGATCCTGGCGATGGGCTCGGGCTACCGCAAGCTGGGCCTGCCCAAGGAGGACATTCTCTCCGGCAAGGGCGTGTCGTGGTGCGCGACCTGCGACGGGTTCTTCTTCCGCGAGCAGCACATCGCCGTGGTCGGTGGCGGCGACTCCGCGGTCGAGGAGGCGACGTTCCTGACCCGGTTCGGGTCCAAGGTGTCGCTGATCGTACGGCGCAACGAGCTGCGCGCGTCCAAGATCATGCAGGAACGCGCCTTCAACGACCCGAAGCTCGAGATCGAGTGGAACTCCGTCGTCGAGTCGATCAACGGCACCGACCGGCTCGAGTCGCTGACGCTGCGTGACACCGTCACCGGTGAGACCCGCGAGCTGCCCGCCACCGGCCTGTTCATCGCGATCGGCCACGACCCGCGCTCGGAGATCGTCGCCGGGCAGGTCGACCTCGACGACGAGGGCTATGTGCTCACCGCGCGGGCCGCCGGCGGCTCCACCGCCACCAACCTGCCCGGCGTGTTCGCGTGCGGCGACCTGGTCGACCACGTCTACCGTCAGGCGATCACCGCCGCCGGCTCCGGCTGCGCCGCCGCGCTCGACGCCGAGCGCTACCTGGCCGAGCTCGGTCACGACGTCTCGGCGGCCAAGCAGGCCGAGGCCGAGAGCGATGCCCAGATCCTCACCGAGCTGGCGGAGACCGCCGGCGCCTGAGGGAACATCCCGACCGCCTCTGCTGTTTGAACACATAGCCGCCACACACATCAACGAAGGGGAGCCGCATGGCTGACAACATCTCCGCTGTCACCGACGCCGAGTTCGACGCGAAGGTGCTCAAGTCCGACAAGCCGGTCCTGGTCGACTTCTGGGCCGAGTGGTGCGGTCCGTGCCGCCAGGTGGCCCCGATTCTCGACGAGATCGCCGGCGAACACGGCGAGAAGGTCACCTTCGTGAAGATGAACGTCGACGAGAACCCGGTGACGCCCTCGACGTACCGCGTCACGGGCATCCCGACCCTCAACGTCTACCAGGGCGGCGAGGTCGTGAAGTCGATCGTCGGCGCCAAGCCGAAGGCGGCGCTGCTCGCCGAGCTCGCCCCCTTCCTCGGCTGACGTCGAGTGGTCACTTTCGGCCCGTCGAGAGGTCACATTTCGCGCCTCGAATGGCCTGCGGTCCGCACTTCGGTGCGGGCCGCAGTGCATTTGGGCGGCCACTCGAGGCGCCGAAAGTGACTATTCGAGGGGCCGAAAGTGACCACTCGACCGGGGAGCCGGGGTGGGATGCGGGTGATGATGCGGGCGCACCGCACCCAGCAGCCGCTCGAGGGCGCCCTCGAGTTCGTCACGCCAGGTGATCGCACCGGTCAGCTCCATCCGCAGCCGCGGAGCGGTCGGGTGGGGTCGATGCGTCTTGAAGCCCACCCGGGCGAGGAACTCCGCCGGCGCCGCGCACCGGCTGCCGTGCAGCCCGCTGGCCGGCCCGACATCGCCGAAGGCCTCGACGGCGCCGATCCCGCCGCGCCGGATCAGGTCGCGGGCCATGCCCTGGACGAGCATCCGGCCCAGCCCACCGCCGGCGTACTGCGGGGTGATCCAGGCGGTGGTCAGCAGCACCGCGTCCGGTGACACCGGGGCGGTCGGGAAGCTCTCCGCCCCGGGCGCGAACGCCGCGGGGACGTAGATCAGGTAGCCCACCGGCCGGTCGTCGACGAGCGCGACGCGGCCGCACGAACCCCACTCACGCAGCACCTCGCTGAGCCAGGCCTCCTTGGCCTGCTCGGCGTCCTCGCACCGCAATCGCGCCCGCCGCACCGGATCCAGCTCCCAGAACAGGCAACTGCGGCACGGCGCGTCGAGCGCGGCCATGCGGTCCAGTGTCAAGGGCACGATCCTGCGGGACATCTCACTCCGGACTGGGCAGCCAAGGTGCGTGATGCTGTGACATCCTTCATGCTAGATCTCTCATGGACATTTCCCCTGCCTCGCGCACCACCCGCCTCGACCCGTACGTCGACCGCTACGCCGCGCGCACGGCGGGGATGACCGCCTCCGAGATCCGCGCCCTCTTCGCGGTGGCGTCCCGGCCCGAGGTGGTCTCGCTGGCCGGCGGTATGCCGAACATCAGCGGCCTCCCCCTCGACGTGGTCGGCGGCGCCATCGGCGAGCTGGTGCGCACGCAGGGGCCGGTCGCGATGCAGTACGGCTCGGGTCAGGGTACCCCCGAACTGCGCGAGCAGATCACCGACATCATGCGGCTGGAGGGCGTCGAGGCCCATGCCGACGACGTCGTGGTCACGGTCGGCTCCCAGCAGGCGGTCGACCTCGTCACCCGCGTCTTCTGCGACCCGGGCGACGTGGTGATCTGCGAGGCGCCGTCGTACGTCGGAGCGCTCGGCGTCTTCAAGTCCTACCAGTGCGAGGTCGTGCACGCCGAGATGGACGCCGACGGGCTGGTCCCCGAGGCGCTGCGGGCTGCGATCGCGTCGGTGCGGGCCGCCGGCAAGACGATCAAGTTCCTCTACACGATCCCGAACTTCCACAACCCCGCCGGCGTCACCCTCTCGGTAGCGCGACGACACGAGATCGTCGAGATCTGCGCCGCCGAGGGGATCCTGATCCTGGAGGACAACCCCTACGGCCTGCTCGGCTTCGACAGCGAGCCACTGCCGGCGATGCGGTCGCTGCAGAGCGACAACATCATCTACCTGGGCTCGTTCTCGAAGACGTTCGCGCCGGGCTTCCGGGTGGGCTGGGCGCTGGCGCCGCACGCGGTCCGCGAGAAGCTGGTGCTCGCGCAGGAGAGCGCCACGCTGTGCCCGCCGCAGTTCTCCCAGATGGCGATCTCGGCGTACCTCTCGGCGCATGACTGGCAGGGCCAGATCAAGCAGTTCCGCGAGATGTACCGCGAGCGTCGTGACGCCATGGTCGGCGCGCTGTCGGACATGATGCCGGCTTCCTGCCACTGGAACGTCCCCGACGGCGGCTTCTACGTCTGGATGACACTGCCGCCCGGCGTCAACGCGAAGGCGATGCTCCCCCGTGCGGTCACCGCTCGGGTCGCCTACGTTCCAGGAACCGCGTTCTTCGCCGACGGGTTCGGCTCCTCCTCGATGCGGCTGTCCTACTGCTATCCCACGCCGGAGCGGATCCGCGAGGGCGTACGGCGCCTGGCCGGCGTCGTCGAGGCCGAGATGGACCTGCGCGAGACGTTCGGC
>NZ_DASZUF010000160.1:0-35546 GCF_035547795.1 Nocardioides sp. | reverse complement strand
CGGGTCGCACGAGCGCGCAGCGCGTCGTCGCCGCGGCAGCGATGGTGCTTGCCGTGGCCGCGGTGCAGCGAGCGGCCCCAGTCGACGTAGGCCTGGTCGGCGCGGGCTGAGGCCCGCAGCGCGCGGGTCAGGCTCGCCACCGCCTGGCCCCCGCCCGGCAGCAGCCCGATCTGCAGCGCGTTGGCGCGGGTGACCAGCACGCTGCGCGAGTGCGCCGCGTCGGCGAACGCCTGCACCGCCCGCTTCAGGTGGGCGCAGCCGTTGAGCTGCGCGGCCGCCGCTGCGATCGCCCGCTTGTCGTCGGCGGAGTCGGTGAGCAGCTTGCGCAGCGCGGCGGCCTGGGCCAGGGCGGCCGGGTCCGGAGCGGCGCTCACCGTCGGCAACGTGGTCGGCTTGCCGGGTGAGGTGCTCGGTGTCACGGGCGGCGCCGAGACCGACGGCCGGTCGTCGTGGTGGGTGGTGAGCAGGCCCAGCCCGAAGGACGCCGCGGCGACCACGAGCGCCGCCGGGATCAGGAAGGTCAGCCACCAGCCGGCGCCACGAGGGCGGCGCTTCGCGGGGCTCGACACGCGGGGCCCGGGCGGCACGGCCGCTGCCGGCGAGGGTACGGCGGGAGACACCGCCGTACCGCACGCGGTGCAGAAGCGGTCACCCACCTGCAGCTGGTGACCGCACGTCGTACAGAACCGCTCCCCCACGAGGGAAACCCTAGGACAACCCCGGACCGCCCAGCTCCACGGCCAGCCCGCGCCGACGCAGACCCGCCAGCATCACCGGGCCCGGCACCGGCATGCCGAGCAGATACCCCTGGACGTAGTCCACGCCCAGCTCGCGCACCGCCGCCAGCTGCTCGGGCGTCTCGACACCCTCGATCAGGCTGCTGGTGCCGAGCTCGGCGAGCATCTCCACGAAGCGCCGCACCACGACCTGCTCGCGCTGCCCGAAGCCGCCGACCATCTGCCGGTCCATCTTGACGACGTCCCAGGCCCGCCGATGCAGGAAGCCCATCCGGGCCGAGCCGGCGCCGTAGTCGTCGATCGCCAGTCGCAGGCCGCGGGCCTCGAGCAGCACCGCGGCGTACTCGTGCTCGCGGGTCCACTCGTCCCCGCCACGCTCGGTCAGCTCGATGATGACGGTGACCTGCTCGGGCCACTCGATCGAGGCCAGCCAACTGATCAGCTCCGAGTCGGCGCGAAACTGGCTCAGCTCGAGGTTGACGCTCACCTGCAGCGGCTCGTCGACCACGTCGGTCGCCAGGCTGACCGTCTCCCAGGCATCCTCGACGACCCGGCGGGTGACCGCGTCGAGCAGCCCGTGCCTCTCGGCGGCGGTCAGCAGCGCGACCGGCTCGACAGCGCCCAGCTCGTCGTGGTGGGCACGGAGCAGCGCCTCCCAGCCGCAGATGAGGTTGCGTCGCACGTTCACGATCGGCTGGTACGCCGTCGCGAGCCCACCGCCGTCGAGCAGCCCGCGAATGAGATCAGCGGTCGGCTCCGGATCGCGCGACACCGAGACGAGGGGCACGTCCTGATCCATCGGGTCGGGCTCCTCCACCCTGAGCGTTTCGGCACGCTGCCGAGGCACCTGAGGCGAACCTCACCGGCGTCGTGGGCCACAATGGTCCGCGCCCAGCCCTCGTAGCTCAATGGATAGAGCATCCGGTTTCTACCCGGCTGGTTGCGGGTTCGACTCCTGCCGAGGGCGCAACGCACGTTCGTGTCACCTCTGGCGGGCCACCTCGGCGGGTAGCGACTGTTACCTTGATGCTACGTCTTGCCTTGAGCCAGGGCGACCTGAACGCGAGAGGATGGATGCGTGCGTATCACACAGGTCACCGCAAGCAACTGGCGGAACTTCAAGTCCCTCGAGTTCCCCATCCGCAACCGTTTGTTCATCGTCGGCCCCAATGCCGCTGGCAAGTCGAACTTGCTCGACCTATTCCGGTTCCTGGGCGACATCGCGGCACCGGGTGGCGGCCTCGCTTTTGCCTTCGATCATCGTGGCGGATACGGGCGGGTGCGGAGTCTGTTCGCGCGCAACTACCAGCGTGGCCGCCTGATCATTGACGTCAGGCTGGCGGATGGCGCCGACACGTGGCGATATCGCTTGACGGTACGAGGCGAAGCTCGCGGTAAGAACCGTCCTTTCGTGGACGAAGAGCTGGTAGAGCACAACGGCGTGACTCTCCTGTCACGACCGGACGCCCAGGACGAGGCCGATCCTGAGAGGCTCACGCAGACCCACCTGGAGCAGATCGCTGCCAACCAGCCGTTCCGTGTCGTCGCGGACTACTTCGCAAAGGTCCGTTATTTCCATCTGGTCCCCCAGGTCATTCGCGACCCCACGCGAGCGGGTCTGGTCAGTAACGACCCCTTCGGGGGCGACTTCATCGCCCAGATGAACAGCGTTCAGCCCCAAACGCGCAAGGCGTGGCTACGGCGCTTGGAGCAGGCACTGCAAGCGGCTGTCCCGGAGTTCGAGTCGCTGACGATCGACATTGACCCAGCAGGGCGGCCACATCTGACGGCGGGTTATCGCAACTGGCGGTCAAGCTCGACCAAACAGAATGAGACCGAGTTCTCAGACGGAACCCTCCGCCTGATTGGCTTGCTTTGGACCATCGTGAGCACACCGGCCAACGGCGGCGTGCTTCTGCTTGAGGAACCCGAGCTGTCGCTCAACGCGAAGATCGTCAAGACCTTGCCGGCCGTGCTCGCCACAGCACAGCGCGACAAGGACCTGCAAGTAGTCCTCTCGACGCATGCTCCTGAGCTGCTCGATGAAGAGGGCGTCCTTCCGGACGAGGTACTCGTGCTCAAGGTGACGAACGACGGCACCTCGGCCGCTCTCTTGTCCGCAATCGATGAGGTCGCCGACGAGCTTGAAGCAGAGCTACCCACCTCGGAGATCGTTGAGAGCCTCATCGCCCTCCCCGATCTGGGTGGCCTTGTCTCAGCGGGTGGTACCGCTCGCCGGCGATGATCAACGTTGTCGTCGAGGGGCAGTCCGACGAACAGATGGCTCGCACAGTGGTTCGTGCGGCCGGACGCAGCGTCGACAGACTAGTCATCAAGCGAGGCAAGAACCGGCTCGATCCCAGCATCCGCAACTACAACAGAGCGGCACAACATGCCCCTTGGGTGGTCTTCCGCGACTCTGACACCCAGTGCCCGGTCAAGCTCCACGCGCGCTTAACCCGTGGCATCGCGCCCATCTCGCCGGGTCTTCTCTTGCGGATCGTGCATCCCATGTCCGAAGGCTGGCTTATGTCCGACAGGCGTGGGTTCGCGGACTACTTCAAGGTCAGGGCTGTCGATGTCCCTCTCAACCCCGAGACACTGCAGAACGCCAAGCAGACCCTCCTTGAACTGTGCTCACGTTCTCGGTCACGCGCCATACGGGCGGAGATGGTGACCGCCACCGGGCAAACAGGGCCGCTCTATGTAACGCGGATCAACGAATTCGCGGCGAGCGCGTGGAGCGTGGAGACAGCAGCGGCCTCCAGCGACAGCCTGAACCGAGCTATAGAAAGGATTCGTCAACTTCCAACGACGGGTCGATAGCACGAGCGTGTGCCGATCGCACAAAGCCTGGTCCGGCGAAAGAACATTCGCAACCAGAACAGACCGTCGAACAACAGGGGATTCTGCAGTGACGTGCCGCAATCGCTGCCTGCAGTCAATGGGGTGCACTCGCGCAGCCATGTTCGCAGACGATCCGTGGCCGGATGCGGGCTACCGACTCCACGAACGCCGGCCACAGGCCATGGCGCGGCGGAGCGACCAGCCGGCGCCGGCAGCGACGGCGGGACGTGCCTCGGGGTCATGCCAAGGTCAGCACAACGCTGGATCGCGAAGGGCGAACATGGCTCGGGGACTCCTCTTTCACAGGTTCCTGTCTTAACCTCTTTGATCACATGCGTCTCCTAAGCCTCAGGAGACACCTGGACGAAGGATCAGTGCGGCATATGAAGCTCCCCCACAGGCGCATCAGTCAGGGTATCGGTGTTGCCATCGGCGCTCTGCTCGTGAGCGGCATCCCTGCGATCTCGGCGACTGACCCGGCAGCGGCGGCGACCATCCCGACGACGTTCACGGACGCCTACGGACCGCAGGCGCTGACGTTCTACACGCCGATCGCGAACCAGACCGCCCCGACCGGGGGCATCGGGACTGTCCACATCGAGGTAGGCGCCGGCTCCGAGGTGCCCTTCGTCCAGCTCGCCTACAGCGCCGACAACGGCGTCACCTGGACCAACATCCCCGGCGGGAGGCAGGCTGGCGCCGGCGTCATCGACGTCGACTGGCGCCCGTCCATCGACGGGCCGGTGATCCTGAGGGCCACCGGATATGGGAGCCTCACCGGAGCCGACCAGATCGGCAGCCCGGTTACCGAGCCCATCACGCTCTCCCGCACCGCCGGCACCCGCTTCACGTTCACCAACCCGAAGACCAGCAGCGCCCAGATCGGCGTCTTCACCCGCAAGGACGGTCACTCCTACGCGGCCGTCTCCGGCACCACCAGCGGCACGACCGCCCCGACCGTCGTCGACGCCGCTCACACCCCACCCGCCGCACCGACCAGCCTGGCGGCCCCGGCAGGCGTCTTCCCGGCCGGCACCGCGTCGAGCTTCACCGAGCCGGTGGACCTCTCGGCGTACGGCGTGAACCCCACCCAGGCCGCCGTCCGCGTCAACGACGGCACCTCCTCCGACGCCACCGTGACCTCGCTCTACCAGCAGGTCGTGACGGCGGTGCAGGCGACGGCCACGCCGGTTCCGGGCACCAGCGCCAAGACGATCTCGGCGACGGTGACCGACCAGTACGGCCTGCCGGTCGTCGGTGCGCCGGTGCGCCTCGGCGGTCACGTCGCCGGCGTGAGCACCAGCCCCAACCAGCTCGCCATCACCAACGCGCTGGGCCAGGTGACCTTCCCGGGCGCCTACAGCACCGGCTGGTACGACGTCTACGCCGACCTCAACGTCAACGCCAACCACGGCGGCAAGGAGCCCGGCTTCCAGGTCATCGTCGGCACGGTGTCCTACGCCGCGCCGGGCAAGGCGTTCTACCACAGCGACAAGCCGATCAAGAAGGCCGGCGGCGTGTACGCCGATGCCCTCAAGGGCACCCGGGCCGCGGCCGCCCGGGGCTACACCTGGATCGACCAGGACGGCCAGATCGCGTACAAGACCGGTGCCCGCATGCGGGCCGGCGTCGGCCGGATCTCGCAGGCCAGCGACCTGGTGTGGGTCAACGCGCACGGGGCGCCGTTCAACCCGAAGTGGCTGAAGAAGAAAAAGAAGAAGAACCGCTTCGAGGACCACCCCTGGTCGAGCCTGAAGAAGCACGCCGGCCTGCGCGACGTCGACAAGACCTTCCGGCAGAACGCCGCCTACCACCTCTCCGTGGAGTGGGAGGTGAAGGACGTCCATCCGTTCAGCAAGGCGGCGGCCCTGGACGCGGCCTTCGCCAACCTCGCCACGGCCGCGCAGACGTACTACGGCGCGGACTGGGCCGACCGGGTGCAGGTCAAGGTGCTCTCCAACCTGCACGGCGGCCAGAAGTACGCCCTCAAGGTGCTCAAGCACGCGCACCTGCACGGCTTCACCACGATCTACCTCGCGCGGGGGCAGGCCACCCACTCCCAGATCCCGGCGTCGAAGCAGAAGTTCGTCACCTACGTGCGCGGCGCCCAGGCCGGCTACTACCCGGCCATCCCGGTGCCCGGGCAGTCCCTCGTGGTCTCCTGACGCCGCGAGCTCAGGCGGCGGTGGCGTCCAGTGCCTCGACCTCGAGGCCGGCCACCGCCGCCATCGTGGCCAGCGCGCCGTCGAGAAGCTCCAGGTCGCGCAGGGTCAGCTCGAGCGGCTCGCCGAAGCTGGAGCCGGTGCCGGTGCCGGACCTGTCGAACAGCGACGCACTGCGCACGTAGGCGCCGTCGGCCGCCCCGGTCTCCAGCCACTGCCGTAGCACGCCCAGCGACGCGGAGAACCGCTCCCGCGCGGCCCCGATGCTGGGCACCTGCGCCGATCCCGTCGCCGGTACGTCGACCAGCAGGTTGCGGGCGTAGCTGCGCGCCGCGCCCGCGGCCGTCATGAACCTGTCGCGCTGGCTGCCGGCGCGCTCGAACAGCGGCACCCGCAGCACCTTCGTGACCGCCAGCAGGGTCTGGTAGGCGTCGTCCATCCGGCGTACGGCGGCCCGCAGTTCCGCCTCCTCGCCACGCCCCTCGACCACGGCCACCGCGGCCGCTGTCACCTCGTCGATCGCGTCCAGGAACCGCAACCCACTCAGCCGCGCCACCCGGCCGGTGCGCAGCGGCAGCACGCACAGCACCGTCACCGCGGTGATGCCGGCGCCGAGCGCCGTCTCCTCCAGCCGTAGCAGCAGGAAGGAGTCGGAGAACTCGTCGAGCTGCACGTAGAGCTGGGAGACCATCACGGTGATGCCGAGCACCATGAAGACGTAGCTGATCCGCATGAAGTAGATGCCGAAGAAGATCGCGACCAGGATCACTGCGACCGCCAGCCAGCCGCGATCGCCGACCAGGTGCGCGAGCAGCGCGCCGACGACGGCGCCCACGGCGGTGCCGATCACCCGGTTGACGCCCTTGCGGACCTGCTCGGTGGCGCTGTTGGCGCCCATGAACGTCACGAACGCCGCGATCACCGCCCAGTAGAACCGCCGTCCGCTGAGGATCTCCCCCACCAGGATCGAGGCGCCCACCGCGATCGCCATCTGGATCGCCACCCGCACGTTCGGCGCCAGCGGGACGTGGCCGAGCAGGATCCGCCGCAGCCGGCCGCCCTCGGCCACCGGGTCGGCGACGGTGGACGCGTCGGCGCTGACCATCGCCGTACCCGGAAGCCAGCCGGCCATCAGGATCACCGGCGACTCGAGGCCGTCACCGGCATCGACCGGCACCCCCGACGCGGCCCGCTTCCTCGCCTCCCGCAGGCTGCGCTGGGCGCCGCAGTGGCCGAGCACCGAGAGCGCGAACCGGTGCAGCACCACCCGGACGGTGTCCTCCTCGTCGATCGCCTCCTCCACCCGGGTGAGCAGCCGGTCGGCGGCCAGCTCGGCGGCGCCCACGTCCCCGTCGCGTACGGCGACCAGCGCCTCGCGGATCCTCGCCCGGGTCGGCTCCGAGAGCCGGGGCGAGGTGGTGAGGTAGCCCGCGAAGCGGCCCATGTTGCCGGCCGCCAGCTCGATGTCGAACAGGATCTGGTGCAGTGCCTCGGCCGACCAGCCCGGCGGGATCGAGCCGGGCTGGTTGAGCGTGGCGTCGATCATCAGCGCGGTCTCGTTGAGCGCGACCAGCCGGCGGTCGAGCAGCTGGCGCAGCCGCGGCGCCTCCTCACGCTCGTCGATCATCCGGATGGCGAGCTCGACCAGGTCGCGGCGGCGGGCGTCGTAGGAGCGCTGCAGGCGCGCCAGCGCGGCCCGCCGGCCCGGGTAGAAGAGGGTGAACTGGGCCAGCAGCGCGACCAGCGCGCCCAGACCGATCTCGGCGGCGAGCCAGCCCAGATCGCGCAGGTGCACGCTGCCGGAGAGGAAGAAGCCGAAGAAGTCACCCATGAAGAACATCTGGCCGCCGACGAAGCCGAGCGGGCCCCAGCGACGGCTGTAGGCGCCCGCAGCGAGGATCACCACCAGCATCAGCAGCGAGACGGTGCGGCTGCCGGCCAGGCCGAGACCCAGGGCGAGGCCGGCGATCATGAAGACCGGCATCGCGGCGTACCCGATCAGCAGCCTGCCGCTGCTGGGGAACATCCCGCCGGCGAACGACGCGATCATCCCGACCACCGCGCCGATCATCACCGCTATCACCGTCATGCCGTGGTGCTGGGCCGTCGCGATGGCGGCCGGCACGCCGTGGGCGTCGATCCACAGCGCATGGGTGAGGCGGACCAACCCCCACTCGGCCGCCATCGCGGCAGCGATGGTGAGCACCGACTGCAGCGCCATGCGGAGCCGGTTGAGACCCGGGTCGGAGGCGAGGAGGCGCGGCAGCATCGTGGTCGATGTTAGAGGGCGGCCAGCACCTCGTCGGTCGTCGCGGTCTCGGTGAACTTGGGGAGCACCTTGCGCACGCAGAACGCATGCGTCTCGGGATCCCGGTCCGCCATCGCGTCGACGACCGCCACGACATTGAGGCCGTGCGCATACGCCTCGCGGGCGGTCTCCTCGACGCCCGAACCGGTCGCGATGCCGGTGACGACGACCTGGGTGACACCCCGAGCGGCCAGCTCCTGCGCCAGGGCGGTGCCGTGGAAGGCGCCCCGGGTGTGCTTGGTGATCACCAGGTCGTCGGACCGCTGCCCGTGCTCGGGGGCAAAGGCGAGCTCCTCGACCGGGATGCGGCGTATCCCTCCGGCCGGGTTGGCGTCGCTGCGACCGCCCGGCCCGCCGTCGACGTTGACGAGCACGACGAGGTGGCCGTGGGCCCGGAACGCGTCCGCCAGCCGTGCCGAACGGGCCACCACGTCCGGCGTGCCCGGCACGCCCATGTCGACGACGCCGACCTGGAGGTCGACGATGACCAGGGCGGCCCTGCGATCGATGACTGTCAGGGGCATCAGAGCTTCTCCAGGACCTCGGCGGTGGCGGCGACCTGGCCCATCCGCGGGAACACCCGGGCGACGGCGTGCTCGTGATTGACCGGGTCGAGGTCGGCCATCGCGTCGTGCACCAGCACGACGTGGTAGCCGCGTCCGAACGCCTCCCGAGCCGTCGACTCCACGCCGATCGAGGTGGCCACGCCGGTGACGAAGACCTGGGTGACGCCGCGGGCCTGCAACTGCTCGTGCAGGTCGGTGGTGGCGAAGGCGCCCCAGCTCTGCTTGCTCACCTCGATGTCGCCGCGGCCCAGTTCGGGCAGGAGTACGACGGCCTCTGCCGGGATCTGGCTGGCACCGCCCTCGGGGCGCTGGTCGGTGCGGCCGGGTGCGCCCGCGGTCACGTTGACCAGGACGACCGGGTGGCCCTGGGCCCGGAATGCCTCGACGAGTGTCACATTGTTGGCGATCACCTCCGCGGGCGCGTGCGGGGCGATCCCGGCCTGGAGGTCGACGACGACGAGCGCCGGAGTGGGGTCGACGGTGGTGAGGGGCATCAGCTGTCCTTCCGATCGGATGCGTGGTGTGCGGGAGTGCCCGTGCCGCGCAGCAGCGAGGCCAGCGCGGCGAGCACGCCGAGGGCCGCGCCGGTGACGAACACGACGACCAGGCCGGTATGGAACGGCCCGGAGATCAGGTGGGGGAAGAAGACGTTCTCGGCCGACCCCGACAGACCCGGCACGTCGTGGCCGAGCAGCTTGTGGATCGGGTCGACGCCCAGGATCGCGGCGAAGAGCGAGGAGACCGGCGGCTGTGCGCCGATCGACCGCGCGGTGGCGGCATCGACGCCGTGCGCCACCAGGCCGCTGGTCAGGGTGTGCGGCAGCGAGGTGGCCAGGCCGGCGATCATCAGCGAGAAGAAGACACCGATGGACAGCGCCGTGCCGGAGTTCTGGAACGTCGCGCGCATGCCCGAGGCGACACCGCGGTACTCCGCCGGCACCGAGCTCATGATCGCCGAGGTGTTCGGGGAGGCGAACATGCCGTTGGCGATGCCGTTGAGGAAGATCAGGATCGCGAACGGCGCGTAGGGGAAGTCGATCGGCAACAGCGCCAGCGCCACGAACGTGACGGCGAACAGCGCCATCCCGCCGGTCGCGATCCCGCGGCTGCCGAAGCGGTCCGAGAGCATCCCCGAGATCGGTCCCGCCACCAGGAACCCGACCGAGAGCGGCACCATGAAGATGCCCGCCCACAGCGGCGTCTGGGAGTAGGAGTAGCCGTGCAACGGCAGCCAGATGCCCTGCAGCCAGATGATCAGCACGAACTGCATGCCGCCGCGGGCGATGGCGGCCATCAGCGAGGCCAGGTTGCCCGCCCAGAACGCCCGGATCGTGAAGAGGTGGAGCGCGAACATCGGCTCGGCGACGCGCTGCTCGATGAACAGGAACGCCACCAGCAGCACCACTCCCCCGATCAGCTCCACCAGCACGGTGGGGCTGGTCCAGCCCATGGTGTGGTTCCGGTAGGGGTGCAGCGCCTCGGTGATGCCGATCAGCAGGGTGCCCAGACCGACGGCGAAGGTGAGGTTGCCGGCCCAGTCGAGCTTGGGGCGGGTGCGTCGCCGTACGGATGTCTCGCGGAGCTTGGTGTATGCCCACCAGGTGCCGTAGATGCCCACCGGGACGTTGACCCAGAAGACGGCCCGCCAGTCCCACACCGCCAGCAGGCCACCGAGGGTGAGGCCGATGAACTGCCCGGCCAGCCCGGCGACCTGGTTGACGCCCAGCGCGAACCCGCGCCGGTCGGGCGGGAAGGCGTCGGTGAGGATGGCGGCGCTGTTGGCGGTCAGCATCGAGCCGCCGAGCGCCTGGACGATCCGCCAGGCGATCAGCCACACCGCCGCCCGCTCGGACTCGAACGGGTCGAAGCTGAGCAGGATCGAGGCGAGGGTGAAGACCACGAAGCCGGCGTTGTAGATCCGCACCCGGCCGAACAGGTCGCCGAGCCGCCCCACTGTCACCACCAGCACCGCCTGCACCAGGCGGTAGCCCATGATCATCCACAGCAGATAGCCGATGTTGCGCGGCTGCAGCGGGTCGAGATGGATGCCGCCGAAGATCGCCGGCAGCGCGATCAGCACGATCGAGCCGTCGAGGGTCGCCATGAAGACGGCCGCCGTGGTGTTGGCGAGGGCGATCCAGCGGTAGTTGTCCTTGACCTGTGCCGGGCTGCTCTCGGTTGCCGTCACAGGTTCTCCGCCAGCCGCTCGAGAGCCGGTACGGCGGCACGCAGCGCGGCGATCTCCTCTTCGGCGAGGTGGCCCAGGGCCGCGGCGATCTGCTGGGTGCGCACGGCCCGCTTGGCCTCGATGGTGGCCCGGCCCTCGGCCGTGACCGAGAGCAGCACCCGGCGCCCGTCGCGGGGATCCGAGGCGCGCTCGATCAGACCCCGCCGCTCGAGCCCGGCGAGCGTGGCGCTCATCGACTGCGGGCTGATCTGCTCGGCCTTGGCCAGGTCGGCGTTGGTGGCAGGTCCGCCGCGGTCCAGTCGCACCAGCGCCGCAAGCTCGGGGATGCTCGGCATTCCGTCCACTCCGTCGATCTGGCGGGCCTTGAGTCGGCGGTAGAGCAGGCTGACGCCGATCCTCAGCTCGGCGGCGAGCGCTTCGAGATCCGACATGTTGATCAGTCTAGCCTGATCAGTTTGCGCTGCGAGCCGGCATGTAACACGCCGTCCACCTCACTACCAGGCCGTTGCGTCAGCGTGGTAGTGCACCGAACAGCGTGTTACATGGCGTTCAGCCGACCACCTCCCGGCGGCCGTCGCGCCAGACCACTACCGCGGTGGCGCCGCGACCGGCCAGCCAGGTGGCCGCCTCGCCGTCGAGGGCGAAGGCAGCGGTCGCGTCCAGGTCTGCTCGAGTGAGGTCATCGGCAACCACCGTGACCGAGGCGACCGCGGCTGGCACCGTGCCGGTGCGCGCGTCGGTGATGTGGCCGCCCCGGCGCGCCAGCCCCGAGGTGGCGACGGCGCCCCGGCGCACCGGCACCACCGCCAGGATCCGGTCAGGGGCGGCAGGGTCCTCGACGCCCACCCGCCACGGCTCCGACTCCGCGCGAGCCAGGCACACCATGTCGCCGCCGGCCGACAACGCCACGTCGGTCTCCTCCAGCGCACGCAGCGGCCCCGCCGCCCGCTCGACGGCCCAGCCCTTCACCACGCCGCTGGGATCGAGCACGCCGTTGCGGCGCACGTCGAAGGCGCCGCCCGACTCCTCCCGCCACCGCTCGCCCAGCGCCAGCACCTCGGCCACCTCCGCCGGGCAATCGGCCAGGGCGACCTCGCCGCGACCCAGCCGAGAGACGAAGGAGTCGGGGCGATAGGTGGAGAACACTCGGTCGACATCGTGCAGCGCGGCCAGCGCCTCGGCCCACGCGTCGCGCCCGGCCGGGTCGTCCTCGTGCCGGCCGCGCAGCGCCAGGCTGATGGGCATGCCCATCACGTGCTCGACGTACCGCTTCACAGGCCGGCCTTGTCCAGCGCGCTCTGCAGCGAGCGTAGGTAGCCGTCGCTGGTGATGGTCGCCCCGCTGACCATGTCGATCTGCGCACTCTGGGCGGCCAGCGTCTCCTGGATCAGCTGCGGCAGCGCGTAGGTGTTGATCTGCATGTCGCGGCCGTTGCCGTGCGGGTACTGCACGACCTCTACGTCGCTGATCTTGCCGCCGGCGATGCTCAGCTCGACCTGGACCGGCCCCCACTGGGTCTCCGCGACGGCGCCGATGACGGTGCTCGTCGCGGCCTCACCGCCGGTCGTCGCGTTCGGCGCCGAGGTCGCGCCCTGGGTCGGCTGGTCGCTCGGCTGGTCGCTCGGCTGCTGGCTGGCCTGCTGGCTCGGCGTGGACGTCGCGCCCGCGGACTTCGGCGCCGAGATCACCGCCGGCGGCGTGGCGCTCGCCTCCGGCCCCGAGGTCGAGGTGTGGTAGCCGAACAGCAGCACCACGACGGCGACCGTGGCCAGCAGCCAGAACACGATCCGGTTCATCGTGACCTCACCATGCGAACGTCTCCTCGTGCCATTGCTCGGCCGGTACGCCGAGGTCCTGTGCCGCCCGCCGCAGCGCGGCGTTCCAGGCGGGCGGGCCACAGACGTAGACGTCGCGCTCGGCGATGTCGGGGATCCAGCCGCGCAGCACCTGCGCGTCGCTGTAGGCGTCGTACCCCTCGCCGACCCAGCTGTCCTCCCGGCGACGTCGGCCGGGCAGGCCGACCAGGGTGAGACCGCGCGTGTCCCGCAGTGCGGTGAACTCGCCGGCGAAGAGCGGCCGCTCCCGGTAGCGCTGCACGAGCACCGCCTCGCCGGGCTGGTAGGCCATCCCCTCGGCCAGTGCGCGCAGCGGCGCCATCCCCACCCCGGCCCCGATCAGGGCGACCTTGCGTCGCGTCCGGGCGCGACTGGTGAGCCTGCCGAACGGGCCTTCCACCAGCACCCGCTGGCCGGGGCGCAGCGCGGCGATCGAGGCGCTGCCGTCGCCGTCGCTCTGGACCGTGATCCGCAGGCTCTGGCCATCGGGCGCCGCCGAGAGCGAGAACGGGTTGGCCCGGCTCCAGCCTGCCCGGCCCAGGAAGCGCCAGCAGAAGAACTGCCCGGCCTCCGCGCGCAGCCGGTCCAGCCGACGACCGACGAGATGCACCGAGACGACGCCGGGCGCCTCGGGTACCACCGCGGCGACCCGCAGTCCATGGCGCAGGCTGCGGCCCAGCGGCAGCGCCACGCGATAGACGATCACGAGAGCCGCCACGGTCGCCCAGGCCACCCACCAGAACGCCGTCGCCCGCGGGCGGGCGAGGAACTCCTGCCCGGTCCACAGCTGGTGGGGCAGCGCCAGCCCGGCGCCGAGGTAGCCGTAGAGGTGGATCAGATGCCAGGACTCGTAGCGCAGCCGGCGCCGGGCCGCCCGAACCGACGTGACGACCACCAGGACCAGCAGTGCCGTCCCGACCACGGCGATCAGCATCGCCGGGTAGTGCCACATCAGGTCCCAGAACGTGCCGGGCGTCGCGGCCAGCCGACCGGCGGCGTACCCCCAGGTGATCAGGACGACGTGCGCCACGATCAGGTCGAAGGACGTGAACCCGACGACGCGGTGGATCCGAGCCAGCCGGTCCTGCCCGTAGGCGTGCTCGAGCAGCGGCACCCGCGCCATCAGCAGCACCTGGGCCAGCAACAGGTCGGATCCGAGCAGGCCGGTGAGTCGGCCGGTCGACATCAGCGCGTCGGTGGGGTCGCGCAGGTCGCGGATCCCACCGCCGGCAGCCCACCAGTATGCGACCAGGATGAGCGAGAGCCACAGCGTCGCCACCCAGCCGGTGCGCACACCCGCGTCCAGGCGCGCCCGCCGGCCGAGGGCGGGTACGGCGGAAGCAGTCAGCGCGGCCACGACACCAGCATCCGAGCCGAACCTGACGGATTCCCGACCAGGACGCTGAGGAAGCGTTGAGACCGCGGGTCAGCGCAGGTGGTCGTCGATCTCGGCCAGGATCCGGCTCTTCAGGTCGGCCGACGCGAACGACGCCCGCACCGCCGCCCGGGCAAGCTCGGCCACCCCCGCCCGGTCGAGCCCGAGCAGCTCGGCGGCGATCTCGTACTCCCGGCACAGCGTGGTCCCGAACATCGGCGGGTCGTCGGAGTTGATCGTCACCGTGACGCCCGCGTCGACGAAGGTGCGCAGCGGGTGCTCGGCCAGCGACCCGACCGCACGGGTGGCGACGTTGGACGACGGGCAGATCTCCAGCGCGACCCCGGTCCGCGCCAGGTGCGCCAGCAGATCCGGGTCGACGGCCGCGGAGGTGCCGTGGCCGATCCGCTCGGCGTGCAATAGCCGCAGCGCATCCCAGACGGTCTCGGGACCGGTGGTCTCGCCGGCGTGCGGGACGCAGTGCAGCCCCGCGGCCCGCGCCCGGTCGAAGTGCGGCGCGAACTGCGGCCGCGGCACCCCGATCTCCGGCCCGCCCAGCCCGAAGCCCACCAGCGCGTCGACCCGATGGTCCAGCGCGTAGGACAGGGTCGCGTCCGCCGCCGGGATGCCGAACTCACCCGGGATGTCGTAGATCCAGCGCAGCACCAGCCCGAAGTCGCGCTCCGCCGCCGCCCGGGCATCCTCGATCGCCTCGGTGTAGGCCTCGATCGACACGCCCGCCAGGACCGAGGTGTACGGCGTGCACGTCACCTCCGCGTAGCGCAGCGCCTGGCCGTCGGCCATCTCCCGGGCGATCTCGTAGGTGAGGTAGCGGATGTCCTCCGGCGTGCGGATCAGGGCGACGACGGCCAGGTAGACCTCGATGAAGTGGGCGAAGTCGCGGAAGGTGAAGAACTCCCGCAGCGCGTCCAGGTCCGAGGGCACCGTGCCGGGGTGCCGCTCCGCCAGCTCGGCGACGATCCGGGGCGAGGCGGAGCCGACGTGATGGACGTGCAACTCGGCCTTGGGCAGGTCACGGATGAAGTCCCTCAACGCAGCACCTCGAAGTAGCCGACGTACACGGCCACCGGGATCACCAGGCAGGTGACCAGCCAGGGCGTGACCACGCTCAGCTGGTTGAGCAGCCGCACCCCCACCACGCCGAACAGCCCGAGCAGGGTGGACATCACGAACAGCCCCGGCCGGGACCCGCCGGCGCCGTTGACCTGCGTGCCGAGGGCCGCGACCGCCAGCGAGTGCAGCATCAGCACAGCGCACAGCAACGATGACAGGACGTACTTCTTGACCCGCTCGATGTGCACGGCGGGAGCCTAGATCAGCCTCAGGAGACGGCCTTGACCAGGTTCGTCGCCAACTCCTGCACGGTGGACCCCTGCTGGAACTCGTGCCCGTCGAGCAGGACCGTCGGCGTGCCCTGGATCTTGGCCTCGTCGGAGGCGATCTTGTCGGCGCCGTCGGTCCAGGACTTCTGCGAGCTGGTGTCCTCGATGGCCGCCTTGACCTTGCTCTCGTCGGCACCCGCCTGGACCGCGAGGTCGACCAGCTTGCTCATTGCCGGGAACGGGCCCTCCTCCGAGGGCTGGTTCTGGTAGAGCAGGTCATGGAACTTCTTGGCCACGTCGGGGCCCGACGTCTTCAGTACGGCGGCGAACGCGTTGAGTGCCTGGAGGGAGTAGTCCTCCGGCAGGAAGTGGAAGGGCCGGTAGTCGAGGTAGACCTTGCCCTGGGCGGCGAGCTGCGCGAGCTGGGCGCTGCTGGCCAGTTCGAACTGGTCGCAGTATGGACACAGGAAGTCCTCGTAGACGATGACCTTGTGCGGGGCGCTCTTGTCGCCCACCGTGAGGCTGTACTTGCTGTCGCCCGCGGCCGGCGCCGACTGGCTGGCCTTGTTGTCCGAGCCACCGCTCTTGTGTGTCCCGGCGATCACGCCGACGACCACGATCACCGCCATCGCGGCGACCACGGCCGCGATCTTGAGCAGGGTGTTGCGACGCTCACGGCGCTTCGCCTCGGCGGCGATCTTCGCCGCAGCGGCTGCGCGGGCCTGGGCGTTCTGCTTGGACATCATGCGCCTTTCGTGAGCCATCGCACCGCGGTTTCCACGGCGTACAGCCTAAGCATCATTGCTGTGGGGTGTCTGAGAGACCAACCGATCCGTTCTCAGGGACGCGTAGGGTGCTCTCCGTGCCCACCTCCGCTGACCGCCTCGTCTGGATCGACTGTGAGATGACCGGGCTCTCGCTGCAGCACGACGCCCTGATCGAGGTCGCCGCCCTGGTGACCGACTTCGAGCTCAACGTGCTCGGCGAGGGCATCGACATCGTGATCAAGCCCCCGGCCGAGGCGCTGGCGCAGATGGACGAGTTCGTCCGCACGATGCACACCAACTCCGCGCTGCTGCCCGAGCTCGAGGGCGGCGTCACCCTCGCCGAGGCCGAGCAGCGGGTGCTGGCCTACGTCCACGCGGAGTGCGGCGCCGACGCCCGGCCGCCGCTGGCCGGCAACACCGTCGGCACCGACCGGGCCTTCCTGGCCCGCGACATGCCGACTCTGGAGGGCTGGCTGCACTACCGCAACGTCGACGTCTCCACGATCAAGGAGCTGTCCCGGCGCTGGTATCCGCGGACCTACTTCCAGGCGCCCACCAAGCGCGGCAACCACCGCGCACTCGCCGACATCCAGGAGTCGATCGAGGAGCTGCGCTACTACCGCGAGGCCGTCTTCGTGCCCCAGCCCGGGCTCGACAGCGAGGCCGCCCGCGCGCTGGCGCAGCGGCACGGCGGCTCGATCACCGGACTGGGCGCCACCGATTCAACCGGCGGCGACTGAGTGCCCTATGCTTCCGTCTCGGCCTCGACGCCTCGGGGCCCGATGGTGGGTGTAGCTCAGTTGGTAGAGCACCTGGTTGTGGTCCAGGTGGTCGCGGGTTCGAATCCCGTCACTCACCCCAGGTGATGTCTGAGAACATCGGCATAGCCCGGACCCACGGACGTGGGTTCGGGCTCCTTGCTCTTTGGGAGTCGTCACCTCGACCGCCGGCTCGCGTCGCGACGGCGGGCGCGGTCGTCCGACCGCTACCCTCTTCTGTCCACGATCAGATCTCTGACTAAAGTCAGCTATATGACGGACGTCGCCGCGGTGGTACGCCGCTTCAACCGGAGCTACACCCAACGCATCGGGGCACTGGAGGACTCCTTCCTCGGCATGGGGCTGCCGCTGGGCACCGCCCGACTGCTCTTCGAGATCGGCACCGAGCCCGGCACGGTGCAGCAGCTGCGGGCTCGACTCGGGCTCGACTCCGGCTATCTGAGCAGGCTGCTGCGCCGCCTCGAGCGGGAGGGACTCGTCGACGTCGTGCCGGATCCGCAGGACCGACGCCGCCGCCGCGTCGAGCTCACCGCGGCCGGGCGGGCCGCCTGGGGCGACCTGGAGCGTCGCTCGGAGGAGCGCGCACACCTGCTGGTCGACCCGCTCACGCCGCGTCAGCAGGAGCGGCTGGCCGAAGCGCTCGCCACCGCCGACCTGCTGGTCCGGGCCGCCACCGTCACTCTGGAGCCGGTGGACCCGACCTCGCCGGCGGCGACGCGGGCGATGGCGGCGTACTTCGCCGAACTCGACGCGCGCTTCCCCGACGGCTTCGACGCCGGGTCGCAGAGCACCAAGGACGCGGAGCTGCTCAGCCCGCCGCACGGCGTCTTCGTGGTGGCGGTCAGCGACGGTGAGCCGGTGGCCTGCGGCGGCGTCCAGACCATCGAGGCCGACCTGGTCTACGGCGAGATCAAGCGGATGTGGGTGCACGCCCACTGGCGCGGCGCCGGCCTCGGCTCCCGGCTGCTGCGCCACCTGGAGGCGCTCGCTGCCGACCTCGGCCACGATGTCGTCCGGCTCGACACCAACGACACCCTCCTCGAGGCGATCGGGATGTACCACCGCGCCGGCTACGCCGAGATCGAGCGCTACAACGACAACCCGTATGCGCGGCACTTCTTCGAGAAGCGCCTCTAGGGTGGGAGAGTGCGCAGTCGCTACGACCGGTACGACGTCGTCGTCGTGGGCGCGGGCCACAACGGCCTGACCGCGGCCGCCTACCTCGCTCGCGCCGGGCTGTCGGTCCTGGTGTTGGAGCGGCTCGACCACGTCGGCGGCGCGGCCGTCTCGGCCCAGGCGTTCCCCGGCCGTGGCACCCGGCTCTCGCGCTACAGCTACCTGGTCTCGCTGCTCCCCGACCGGGTCGTCACCGACCTCGGCCTGGACCTCCGGCTGGCCTCGCGGTCGACCGCGTCGTACACCCCGGTGATCCGGGACGGCCGCGCGACCGGCCTGCTCGTGGAGCGGCCCGAGGGGCCCGCCACCCAAGCGAGCTTCGCCGCGCTGACCGGGTCGGAGCAGGAGTACGACGCCTGGCGCACCTTCTACGCCGAGGTCGCCGCGATGGCCGAGGTGGTCGCGCCGACGCTGACCGAGCCCCTGCCCACGGACCGCGGCCTGCGCGAGAAGGTCCCGGCGACGATCTGGCAGGACCTGGTCGAGCGGCCGATCGGCGAGGCGATCGAACGCAGGTTCGCCGACGACACCGTGCGCGGGGTGGTGGCGACCGACGCGCTGATCGGGACGTTCGCGTCGCTGCACGACCCGCGGCTGGTGCAGAACCGCTGCTTCCTCTACCACCTCGTCGGCAACGGCACGGGCGAGTGGCGGGTGCCGGTCGGCGGGATGGGCTCGGTCACCGACGCGCTCGCCCGCGCCGCCGTCGAGGCGGGCGCCGAGATCGTCACCTCCGCCGGCGTGCGCACCGTCGCGCCGGGCGCGAGCGTGACCTGGGACGACGCCGAGGGCGCCCACACCGTGGCGGCGCGCTTCGTCCTCGCCAACGTCGCACCCTGGGTGCTCGGGATCCTGCTCGGCGAACCGGAGGATCCGGCCACCAAGCCGGTCGGGGCGCAACTGAAGATCAACATCCTGCTCGACCGACTGCCCCGGCTCCGGTCGGGGGAGGATCCACAGGTCGCGTTCGCGGGCACGCTCCATCTGGGCGAGGGCTACGGCGATCTGGAGCAGGCGCAGCGCGAGGCCGGATCCGGCGTACTGCCCTCGCGGCTGCCGGGCGAGGTCTACTGCCACTCCCTGACCGATCCCTCGATCCTGGGCCCGGACGCACCCGCCGGCATGCACACCCTGACCTACTTCGGGTTGCACACGCCCGCCACCCTCTTCGACCGGGACCCGGCCGCGACCAAGGCAACGGCGGTGGCGCGGGCGATCGCCTCCCTCGACGAGCATCTGCTCGACCCGATCGAGTCGGTGGTCGCGCGCGACGGCCACGGCAACCCGTGCATCGAGGCGAAGATCCCCCAGGACGTCGAGGCCGACCTGGCCATGCCGGGCGGACACATCTTCCACGGTGACCTGGAGTGGCCCTGGGCGCCGGCACGGACCCGGCTGGAGACGCCACAACAGCGCTGGGGCGTCCAGACGTCGTACGACGACGTGCTGCTGTGCGGCTCCGGCGCCCGCCGCGGCGGCGCCGTCTCGGGCCTGGGTGGCCACAACGCCGCCCAGGCCGTCTTGGAGCTGCGCTGAGTCCGCGATTTCGCTGGCCGCTCCCGCGCTGCTAATGTTTCCTCTCGCGCCGGGGCGATCCGGTGCATGCGCCACTAGCTCAATTGGCAGAGCAGCTGACTCTTAATCAGCGGGTTGTAGGTTCAAGTCCTACGTGGCGTACCAACCCCGATCGGGCCGGTCCGATCGGCATTTCACAGCGACCACGGCGAGTAAGCAACTCGCGCGTAACCAAACGCCTCACCGCGCGTTGAAGTGGCACCAGTCACGCGCGTCACGGCCCCGACGGGGGCCAAGGGGAGGTTGCTGTGCGCCCATCCATGATCGTCAGGGGTGCTGCCCTGGTCGCGGCCGCATCGGTCGCCACGCTGGCCGCGGCGCCGGCCCTGGCCGCCGACCCGGTGGCCCAGGCGTCGGCCTCCGCCGTCACGCTCGACGTGGCCGGTCAGAACGGGTACAGCGGCACGTTCAGCGCCACCAACGACGGCAGCAAGCAGACCACCAGCGGCAACGACAAGCCGCTGATCACCGCGCTGGGCGGGCAGAGCCTGCTCTCCGTCGGCACCCTCGCCCAGGACGCCACCACCTCCGTCGACGCCTCGGGCCGGGGATCTTCGGCCGCCTGCGCCGGCCTCGCCGGTCAGGGCGCCTCGCTGGTCGCGGCCGGCAGCGGCAACTGCCTCACCGGCGGCAACGCACTCCAGCTCGAGGCCGGCACGCTGGACCTCTCCAAGCTGCAGATCGTCCAGGGCACCGTGCTCAACGGCCTCGACCAGCAGCTCCAGTCCGCGCTCCAGCCGGTGCTGGGCACCCTGCTGCCGGCACTGTCGCAGGCCCTGACCCAGGGCGCTAAGGCACTGGGCAACCCCGGCATCTTCCTCGACCTCGGCGCGGTGCAGAGCAACTGCACCGCCACCCCGGCCGGCGTCAGCGGCGACAGCTCGCTGGCGAACGCCGCGGCGTACGTGCAGATCCCCGGCGGCCAGCGGATCGACCTGGTGAAGCTGCCGGTCCACCCGGCGCCCAACACCGACGTCGTCACCAAGCTCGGTTCGGGCGTCGTCGGCGCGATCACCAGCGCGCTCAAGACCGACCTGGCCAGCACGCTCGGAGGCCAGCTGGGCGCCCTCGGCGTCGTCGTCGACCAGACCGCCGTGCTGAACAACATCCTCGACCAGCTCGGCGAGCAGCTGAAGCCGATCGACAACGACCTGCTCAAGGCGACGCTGAACAAGCAGACCAAGTCCGACGGGGCTATCACGGTGACGGCGCTCGACCTCTCGGTGCTGCCCGCGGCCCAGCAGTTCGTCCACTCCGACCTGCTGCACCTCACGGTCGGTACGTCGACCTGCGGCCCGAACGGCCGCGTCGTCACGCCGGCCGCGGCGGCGGTGCCGAAGTCCGACACCCACCACAGCAGCAACCCGGTCCCGACCACCGTCCCGGCCGGTGTCGCCGACGCGTACCCGCTCTCCGACCACGCCCTCACCGCCGGCCGGGTCGCCCTGCTCGCCCTAGTCGGACTCGGCGCGACCGGCGCCGGTCTGGTCGGCTACCGTCGCCGGCTGCACCGGTGATCCGGTGATCGACCGGTGACCGGCCTGACGCGGCGCCTGGCACCGCTCGCGGCCGCTGTCCGGGCCCTGGTCGGCACCCTCGCGGTCGGCCTGGTCGTGGCGGCTCTGGTCTGGCCGGCGCACACCGAGACTGTCGCCGACCTGGCCAAGGGCGCGCCGCGCCGGCTGGAGATGCCGAGCGTGGGCACCAAGGTCAGGGTGGTCCCGATCGACCTCAACGGCACCACCCTGAACCCGCCCGAGGACTACACCGAGGTGGGTTGGTGGCGTCGCAGCGCCGTGCCCGGGTCGACCACCGGACAGACGGTGATCACCGGCCACACCGTCCACACCGGCGGCGGCAGCATGAACGGCCTGCCCGACCTCAAGGTCGACCAGGAGGTCGACCTGGTGACCGGTGCCGGCAAGATCCAGTACGAGATCGACAGCGTCCAGATCGTGCCGAAGTCGCAGCTTCCGGCGAAGGCCAAGAGCCTCTTCGGCCAGGGCCACGGCGAGGGCCGGCTGGTGCTGATCACGTGCGACGACTGGGACGGCCACGACTACCTGAGCAACATCGTGGTGATCGCGCACCCGTTCGCCTCGGCGACGAAGGCCCACCACGGCTAGCTAGCCGGGACCACCCGCCGGCCGCCAGGAACGCCGGTGCTGTGGCCAGTTCCCCGCAGTGGCCCGTCCGCCGCGCTGCGCTGGCGAGTCCTAGAGGTAGAGCCCGGTCGACTCATCGCCGACCCGCTCGGCCGCGACGGCGTGCACGTCCCGCTCGCGCATCACGACGTAGAGCTCACCGGCCACCTCGACCTCGGCCTTGTCGTCGGCATCGAAGAGCACCCGGTCTCCGGTCTGGACCGCTCGCGCGTGCGGGCCGACCGCGACCACCCGCGCCCACGACAGCCGGCGCGCGCCCATCGCGGCCGTCGCCGGGATGACGATCCCACCCGACGAACGCCGCTCCCCCGCCTCCCTGTCGAGCTCCACGAGGATCCGGTCGTGGAGCATCTTGATCGGGGTCTTGGAGTCGCTCACGACCGGGAGCTGTACTTGCGCAGCAGCACGACCAGCACCACCGTGCCGACCACGCCACCGACGGTCTTTGCGATGTTGCCGGTCTTCGGCTGCCCGGTCTCGGGGTCGACGTACACCGCCTTCATCGCCGCCACCTGACGCGACGCGATCGTCTTCGGGCTGGTGCGGTAGAGCAGCTGGTCGATCGTGCCAGCCAGGCGCTCGCGCGCCTCCTCGATCTCACGCTCGAGTGCGGAGTTGCGGTCTGCCTTCGCCATGCAGGACAACATATAGGTTGACTCTCATGAGCCGCCTCTCTCCCGGTGACACCGCACCCGACTTCACCCTTCCCGACGACGCCGGTACGCCGGTCTCCCTCGCCGACCTGCGCGGTCGCAAGGTGATCGTCTACTTCTACCCCGCCGCGATGACGCCCGGCTGCACCAAGCAGGCCTGCGACTTCACCGACTCGCTGGCCTCGCTTCAAGCCGCCGGCTACGAGGTCGTCGGCATCTCGCCGGACAAGCCGGAGAAGCTGGCGAAGTTCCGCGAGCGCGACGCGCTGACCATCCGGCTGCTCTCCGACCCGGACAAGTCGGTGCTCAGGGCCTGGGGCGCGTACGGCGAGAAAAAGCTCTACGGCAAGGTCGTCGAGGGGGTCATCCGCTCGACCGTGGTGGTCGACGAGGACGGGAAGGTCGAGTTGGCCCAGTACAGCGTCAAGGCCACCGGCCACGTCGCCAAGCTCCGCCGCGACCTGGGCCTGGCGTGATCGTCGAGCACGCCGTCCTGC
Organism: Nocardioides sp.; assembly: GCF_035547795.1. GTDB lineage: Bacteria > Actinomycetota > Actinomycetes > Propionibacteriales > Nocardioidaceae > Nocardioides. Next base: position 12,573 of record NZ_DASZUF010000160.1, on the reverse strand, counting down.
CGGTGAGACCCGGACTGGAGGCGGAGTTCGAGGCCGCGCTGGCGCAGGCGCTGCCGATCATCCGACGCCAGTCCGGCTGCCGCAGCGCCGAGGTGCTGCGCTGCCTCGAACAGCGCTCGGCGTACCTGCTGCTGGCCGAGTGGGACTCGGTCGCCGCCCACGAGGAGGGCTTCCGCCTCTCCGCCGACTACCAGGAGTGGCGTGCGCTGCTGCACCACTTCTACGACCCGTTCCCGGCGGTGCGCCACTTCGAGCGACTCGACGCCTGAGACCGACCGCGCTCTCCAAAGTGTCACCGTGACACTTTGCGCGTGGGGTGACACTTCTGAAGTGTCACCCGGGGCGCGAACTATCACGGTGACACTTTGGGCGAGCGGCGGCGGCGAGCCGCGGCGCGCGGTGCCGAAGGCGGGACTTGAACCCGCACGCCCGAAGGCACAGGAACCTAAATCCTGCGTGTCTGCCTAGTTCCACCACTCCGGCCAGAGCGGGCACAGTCTAGGCGGCTCGCCTGCTTGTCACGCGGTGTCCGGTTCGCTTCTGCGGTGTTGCAGCACCGCAGAAGCGGCGTGGACACCGCGTTACATGACGTGGCCGGCCGGCTGACAGACTCGGTCCCATGACGACCCTCGTCCTGGCCTCGCAGTCGCCCGCCCGCCTCCAGACCCTCCGCAACGCCGGGATCGAGCCGGTCGTGATCGTCAGCGGCGTCGACGAGAGCCAGCTCGACGGCCTCCCGCCGGCCGAGCTGGCACTGGGGCTGGCCGACTTGAAGTGCGCGGCGGTGGTGCCGCAGGCCCCGGCCGGCAGCCTGGTCCTCGGCTGCGACAGCGTGCTGGAGCTCGACGGCCGGCCGCTCGGCAAGCCACACACGCCCCAGGAGGCCGTCCGGCGCTGGCGGGCGATGCGCGGCCGCAGCGGTGTCCTGGTCACCGGTCATGCGCTCGCCGACACCGCGACCGGCGCCACGGTCAGCCGGACGGCCGCCACCACCGTCCACTTCGCCGACCTCAGCGACGCCGAGATCGCGGCGTACGTCGACACCGGGGAGCCGCTGCACGTGGCCGGAGCGTTCACCGTGGACGGGCTCGGGGGCGCGTTCGTGACCGGGATCGAGGGCGACCACCACAACGTGGTCGGGGTGAGCCTGCCGCTGGTCAGGACCTTGGCGGCGGAGCTGGGTCACCAGTGGACGGCGCTGTGGGCTCCTCGCTGATCTGACCCACCACCGGGCCGACCGCTGGGTCCGCGCCGTCCTCGGCCGGAGCCGCGGGGTCGTCGTACACCTCGGTGTAGTGGATCGGCCGGTGGAACACGAACGTGCGGAACAGGTAGAACCGCGCCACCTGCGAGATCAGCAGGCCGACCACGTTGCCCGAGACGTTGTCGGCCAGCCCGCTGGTCAGGCCGAGCACGTGCCGGGAGAACCAGAGGCAGCCGACCGGGATGGTCGTCATCGTGATGATGTTGATGACCGCATACGCGACGAAGCCCTCACCGGGCTTGCGCTCGGCGCGCTGCTTGAACGTCCAGCGCCGGGAGAGCTCGTAGGAGACGAGCATGCCCACCGCGTGGGACAGGATGTAGGAGATGGTGATGTGGCCGTGCAACGGCGACCAGATCCCGTACGGCGCGTACGCCATCCAGTTGTAGAGGACGACGGCAACGGCAGTGGAGATGGCCCCCACCGCCATGAACCTGCCGGCCTCACCGATCAGGCGCCTCGCCCGCGACACGCCGCTCAGCCTACGGGGCGACCTGGACGTAACCGCCGTCACATCCCCGGTCGGGCCCCGGGCCGGTACAGTCGGCCCGTTCGCCGATTCTGGCCGGATTCGAGGAGAGACGACGTTGAGCAAGCCGCTGGGCAAGGTCCTGATCGCCAACCGCGGAGAGATCGCCGTCCGTGTGATCCGTGCCTGCAAGGACGCCGGCATCGGCTCGGTGGCGGTCTATGCCGACCCCGACCGGGACGCGCTGCACGTGCGGCTGGCCGACGAGGCCTACGCCCTGGAGGGCGCCACGCCCGCCGACTCGTATCTGTCGATCGAGAAGATCGTCGATGTCGCCAAGCGCTCCGGCGCCGACAGCGTGCACCCGGGCTACGGGTTCCTGGCCGAGAACGCCGACTTCGCCCAGGCCGTCCTCGACGCCGGGCTGATCTGGATCGGCCCCTCGCCGGAGGCGATCGACGCGCTGGGCGACAAGGCGAAGGCCAAGCACATCGCGCAGAAGGCCAACGCCCCGCTGGCGCCGGGCACCAAGGACCCGGTCAAGGACGCCAACGAGGTGATCGCCTTCGCCCGCGAGTACGGGCTGCCGGTGGCGATCAAGGCGGTCTTCGGCGGCGGCGGGCGCGGCCTGAAGGTGGCCCGCACGCTGGAGGAGATCCCGGACGCGTACGAGTCAGCGGTCCGTGAGGCCGTCACGGCGTTCGGCCGCGGCGAGTGCCTGGTGGAGAAGTTCCTCGACAAGCCGCGGCACGTCGAGACCCAGTGCCTGGCCGACTCCCACGGCAACGTCGTGGTGGTCTCCACCCGGGACTGTTCCCTGCAGCGCCGCCACCAGAAGCTGGTCGAGGAGGCGCCCGCGCCGTTCCTGACCGACGAGCAGCGCCAGCGGCTCTACGACTCCTCCAAGGCGATCCTGAGGGAGGCCGGGTACGTCGGCGCCGGCACCTGCGAGTTCCTGGTCGCCGCCGACGGCACCATCAGCTTCCTCGAGGTCAACACCCGTCTGCAGGTGGAGCACTGTGTCTCCGAGGAGGTCACCGGCATCGACCTAGTGCGCGAGATGTTCCGCATCGCCGCCGGTGAGGAGTTGGGCTACGACGACCCGGAGATCCGCGGTCACGCGATCGAGTTCCGGATCAATGCCGAGGACGGCGGCCGCAACTTCATGCCCGCGCCCGGCACGCTCACCGAGTGGGCGCCGCCGCAGGGCCCCGGCGTGCGCGTCGACGGCGGCTACGAGAAGGGCGAGACCATCCCCGGCTCGTTCGACTCCCTCATCGCCAAGCTGATCGTCTCCGGCCGTGACCGCACCCAGGCGCTGGAGCGCTCCCGACGCGCGCTGGCGGAGTTCAAGGTCGACGGCATGCCCACGGTCATCCCCTTCCACCGCGCGATCGTCGAGGACCCGGCGTACGTCGCCTCCTCCAACCCGTCCGGCGAGGGCTCCTTCGACGTCTACACCACCTGGATCGAGACCGAGTTCGACAACCAGATCCAGCCCTACGACGGCGAGCACGGTGAGGCCGCGGAGGCGGGCGAACGCCAGAGGGTGGTGGTCGAGGTCGGCGGCAAGCGGATCGACGTGGTCATCCCGGCCGGCCTCGGCCAGAATCTAGGGGCAGGCCTGTCGGCCGGCCCGGGCGCGGCGGCGAAGAAGCCCAAGCGCGCCGCCGGCAAGAAGGCCGGCGCCGCCGTCTCCGGCGACGCGGTCACCTCGCCGATGCAGGGCACCGTGGTCAAGGTCGTGGTCACCGACGGCCAGGAGGTCGCCGAGGGCGACACCATCGTGGTCATCGAGGCGATGAAGATGGAGCAGCCGCTCAAGGCACACAAGGCCGGCACCGTCACCGGGCTGGCCGCCGCCGTCGGCGCCACCGTCACCAACGGCGCCGTCATCTGCGAGATCAAGGGCTGAGAGCCGCCCGGGACGTCATACGGACAGGGCCGTCGCCTCGCGGCTCCCGTATGACGTCCGGGACCGGCTCGGCTCAGCGGGTGGGCGGGAGCCCGACCGTGTCGGCCAGCACCTGCAGCTGGTGGGCGAAGAGCGCGGCCGGGTCGCCGAAGCTGTCGGGGCCGTACTGACCGAAGACCTCGAAGCTCACGCACCCGAAGAGCGCCGCCCACACGAGGACGCCGCGCGCCAACGCCTGGTCAGGCAGCTCCAGGCCCAGCTCCCGGCGCACGGCGGCGAACGACGCGGCCAGCGCGGCCGGCACCGGCGGCTGCTCGGGCACCCGCAGCCGACCGGCGGCATGCGCCCGTGCCCAGACGTCGGCCAGCGCCCCGATGACGCGGGTGCCGGGGCCGGTGGTGCGCTCCGCGGGCGCGTGGTAGCCGGGCACGGGGCTGCCGAAGAGCAGCGCGTACATCGCCGGCTCGCGCACCGCCCACGTACGCACCGCCGTACCGATCGCGACGAGTCGGCCGCGATGGTCGTCGGGGTCGACCTTCGCCAGCGCGGCATCGACCTCGTCGCCGAGCTCGTCGTAGCCAGCGATCACGAGCAGCGTGAGGAGCTCGTCCCGGCTGGCCACGTAGCGGTAGACCGCCGAGGAGACCACCCCGAGGTCGCGCGCGACCGCGCGCAGCGAGAGCGCCGCCGCGCCCTCGGTCGCCAGGTGCCGGCGGCCGATGCGGACGATGTCGGCCATGGTCTGGGCGCGGGCGCGTTCGCGGGGTGTGCCTGCCATGACCCCATGCTGCCACAACAGAGAGCACTGCTCTTGCTTTCTTCGCCTTCATGACTCATGATCTCTTTCGAGAGCACTGCTCTCTCGCATTCAGGAGGAGACATGAGCACCATCGTCATCGGCGCCGGCCCGGTCGGCACCACCATCGCCCTGCAGCTCGCCGGGGCCGGTCGGCCGGTGCGCCTGCTGACCCGCTCCGGCAGCGGCCCGGCGCACCCCCGCATCGAGCGGATGCGGGCCGACGCGTCGGACCCGGCCGCGCTGGCCGAGGCGTTCGCCGGCGCCACGGTCGTGTTCGACTGCATGCACGCCTCGGCGTACCGATCCGACGTCTGGGCGGCCGAGCTGCCCCGGGCGGAGCGCGCCGTGCTCGAGGCGGCAGGCGGGGTCGGCGCCGTGGTGGTCTTCCCGGAGAGTCTCTACGCCTACGGGCACGTCACCGGCCCGATCACCGAGGAGTCGCCGCGGACGGCGGGCTTCGGCAAGCCGGCGGTGCGGGTGGAGCTGCTCGCCGCCCGGGCCGCCTCCCCGACGCCGACCATCAGCGTCGCCGCCTCCGACTTCTACGGGCCGGCGGTCCGGACCGCGCACGCCGGCGAACGGATGGTCGCCGCCGTCCTCGCCGGGCGGACGCTGCACGTCCTCGGCGACCCCGACGCCGCGCACTCGTGGACCTATGTGCCCGACCTGGCGGCGGCGATGATCCGCGCCGCGGACGACCGCTCGCTGTGGGACTCCTTCCTGCACGCCCCCACCGCCCCCGCCGTCAGCCAGCGCGAGCTCGTCGCCCGGTACGCCGCGGCGGCCGGCGTCGCGGCGCCGAAGGTGGCGGGGCTGCCATCGTGGGCGCTGCGCGCGGTCGGCGCCGTCCACCGCGACACCCGCGAGATGGCCGAGATGCTCTATCAGTTCCGGGCGCCGTTCGTGCTCGACTCCTCGGCCAGCGAGGCCCGGCTCGGCCTGGCACCGACGCCGCTGGCGGACGGGGCGAGGGCCACCGTCGAGTGGTGGCGGGAGCAGGTCTCATAATGGGGCAATGACTCCGCTGCTGCTCACCGCAGCCGACGAGACCCAGCAGCACGACGTGGCCAGCGTGGTGGCGGTGATCTCGGTCTTCGTCGTGATGCTCGCCCTCTTCGGCGTCCTGATCTTCCTGGCCTTCCGGACCGCGCGGAAGAGCCGCCGGACCTGGACCGACGAGTGATCGCGGCGCCGCTCGCCAACGGTGAGACGGGTGACTGATCGGTAACCGGATCGGTCGGTAGGTTGTGCCGCATGTTCTCGAAGGTGCTGGTGGCCAACCGCGGAGAGATCGCGATCCGAGCTTTCCGCGCGGCCTACGAACTCGGTGCGAAGACCGTCGCGGTCTACCCCTACGAAGACCGCGGATCCGAACATCGGCTGAAGGCGGACGAGGCGTACGAGATCGGGGAGCGCGGCCACCCGGTGCGCACCTACCTCGACCCCGAAGCCATCGTCGCGGCGGCCGTCCAGGCCGGCGCGGACGCGGTCTACCCCGGCTACGGCTTCCTGTCGGAGAACCCGGCCCTGGCCGAGGCGTGTGCCCGCGCGGGCATCACGTTCATCGGCCCCAGCGTCGAGGTCCTCGAGCTGACCGGGAACAAGGCGCGGGCGATCGCGGCCGCCCGGGAGGCCGGCGTACCGACGCTGCAGAGCGTCGCCCCCAGCACCGATGTCGAAGCGCTCGTGACCGCGGCGGAGGCGCTCCCCTACCCGTTGTTCGTCAAGGCGGTCGCCGGCGGCGGTGGGCGCGGCATGCGGCGCGTCGACGACCCGGCCAAGCTGCGCGAGGCGGTCGAGACGTGCATGCGCGAGGCCGAGGCCGCGTTCGGGGACCCGACGGTCTTCATCGAGCAGGCGGTGGTCGAGCCGCGGCACATCGAGGTGCAGATCCTGGCCGACGGCGAGGGCAACGTCATCCACCTCTTCGAGCGCGACTGCTCGGTGCAGCGCCGTCACCAGAAGGTCGTCGAGATCGCCCCGGCCCCGCACCTGGACCCGGAGCTGCGGGCACGGATCTGCGGCGACGCCGTCCGGTTCGCGACAGCGATCGGCTACTCGTGCGCCGGCACGGTGGAGTTCCTGGTCGACCCGGCCGGCAACTACGTCTTCATCGAGATGAACCCGCGCATCCAGGTCGAGCACACCGTGACCGAGGAGGTCACCGACGTCGACCTGGTGCAGTCACAGATGCGGATCGCCTCCGGCGAGACGCTGGCCGACCTGGGCCTGTCGCAGGAGACGGTCCAGCTGCGCGGCGCGGCGCTGCAGTGCCGGATCACCACCGAGGACCCGGCCAACGGCTTCAGGCCCGACACCGGCACCATCACCACCTATCGCTCCCCCGGTGGCGCGGGCGTCCGTGTCGACGGCGGTACGACGTTCACCGGCTCCGAGATCAGCCCGCACTTCGACTCGATGCTGGCCAAGCTGACCTGTCGCGGCCGCACCTTCGCCGACGCGGTCAAGCGCGCCCGGCGGGCGGTGGCCGAGTTCCGCATCCGCGGCGTGGCGACCAATATCCCGTTCCTGCAGGCGCTGCTGGACGACCCCGACTTCGCCGCCGGCCGGATCACCACCTCGTTCATCGAGACCCACCCTCAACTGCTCACCGCGCGCGCCTCGGGCGACCGCGGCACCAAGCTGCTCACCTACCTGGCCGACGTCACCGTCAACCGGCCGTACGGCGAGGCCCCGGTCGCGCTCGACCCGATTACCAAGCTGCCGGCCCTGTCGCCCGCGGACCTGGAGGCGCCGGCACCGGCCGGATCCCGGCAGCGGCTGCTGGAGCTGGGCCCGGAGGCCTTCGCCCGCGCGCTGCGCGAACAGCAGGCGGTGGCCGTCACCGACACCACGTTCCGTGACGCGCACCAGTCCCTGCTCGCCACCCGGGTGCGCACGCGCGATCTGCTCAATGTCGCCGGGCACGTCGCCCGGATGACCCCGCAGCTGTGGTCGCTGGAGTGCTGGGGCGGGGCGACCTATGACGTGGCGTTGCGGTTCCTGGCCGAGGACCCGTGGGAGCGGCTGGCCGCGCTGCGCCAGGCCGTCCCGAACATCTGCCTGCAGATGCTGCTGCGCGGCCGCAACACGGTGGGCTACACGCCGTACCCGACGAAGGTGACCGATGCGTTCGTCGCCGAGGCGGCCGCGACCGGCATCGACGTGTTCCGCATCTTCGACGCGCTCAACGACGTCGAGCAGATGCGGCCGGCGATCGAGGCGGTCCGCGCCACCGGCAGCACCGTCGCGGAGGTGGCGCTGTGCTACACCGGCGACCTGTCCAATCCCGAGGAGAGCATCTACACCCTCGACTACTACCTGCGGCTGGCTCGACAGATCGTGGACGCCGGCGCGCACGTGCTGGCGATCAAGGACATGGCCGGGCTGCTGCGGGCGCCGGCCGCGCGGACGCTGGTCACGGCGCTGCGCTCCGAGTTCGGGCTTCCGGTGCACCTGCACACCCACGACACTCCCGGCGGCCAGCTCGCCACCCTGACCGCCGCCATCGACGCCGGCGTGGACGCGGTCGACGCGGCCTGCGCCGCGATGGCCGGGACCACGTCGCAGCCGCCGCTGTCCTCGCTGGTCGCGGCGACCGACTACACCCCGCGCGCGACCGGGCTCTCACTGGCCGCGGTCAATGCGCTCGAGCCCTACTGGGAGGCCACCCGCCGGGTCTACCGGCCGTTCGAGTCGGGTCTGCCGGCGCCGACCGGCCGGGTCTACCGGCACGAGATCCCCGGCGGCCAGCTCTCCAACCTGCGCCAGCAGGCGATCGCGCTCGGCCTGGGCGAGAAGTTCGAGCAGATCGAGGACATGTACGCCGCCGCGAACGACATCCTCGGTCGCGTCCCCAAGGTCACGCCGTCCTCGAAGGTGATCGGCGACCTCGCGCTGGCCCTGGTCGCGGCCGGCGCCGATCCGGAGAAGTTCCGCGAGGACCCGTCGTCGTACGACGTGCCGGCCTCGGTGATCGGCTTCCTCCACGGTGAGCTCGGCGACCCGCCGGGCGGCTGGCCCGAGCCGTTCCGCTCCAAGGCGATCGCCGGCCGGTCCTGGACCGCGCCCGACCAGACGCTGGACCCGGCCGACGAGGCGGCGCTGCGCGAGGAGCCTCGCGCGACGCTGAACAGGCTGCTCTTCCCCGGCCCGACCCGCGACTTCGGCGAGGCCCGCTCGAAGTGGGGCGACGTCTCGGTGCTGTCCACGCTGGACTACCTCTACGGATTGCGCTTCGGCGAGGAGCACGTCATCGACCTCGAGCCGGGCGTCCAGCTCTTCGCCACCCTCGAGGCGGTCTCGGAGCCCGACGAGCGCGGCTTCCGCACCGTGATGACCACCCTCAACGGCCAGCTTCGCCCGATCTCGGTCCGCGACCGCTCGGTCTCGGCCGAGGTGGCGGCAGCCGAGAAGGCCGACCCGGGTGTCCCGGGCCAGGTCGCGGCGCCGTTCCAGGGCGTGGTCACGATCGCGGTCGAGGTCGGCGACACCGTCGCCGCGGGCGACACCGTCGCGACCATCGAGGCCATGAAGATGGAGGCGGCCATCACCGCCCCCGTCGGCGGCGTGGTGAAGCGGATCGCGCTCGGCGGCACCCAGGCCGTCGAGGGCGGCGACCTGGTGCTCGTCCTCGGCTAGGTCCCCTCTCCAAAGTGTCACCGTGACACTTTGCGGCTTGAGTGACACTTCGGAGGTGTCACTCAAGCCGCGAACTATCACGGTGACAGTTTGGCGGTGGCCTTGCGCGCCGATGGGCTGGGCGCTGGCTGGCCGGGGATCGACAGGCTGAACCACGTCGAGCGCAGGCCGGCCCAGCTGCGGAAGGCGTCCCCGCTCACCTGGTACGTCGCGGCGTCCCCGGTGATCGTCACCGTCGACACGTAGCCACCGCCCGGGGCGTTCGCGGGCGAGGGGGTCACCGTGATCCCGGTCAGCTGGCCGATCGTGGGCCACTGTGTCTGGATGGCGACCGGAGTCACGGTCACGGTCCAGTTTCGGTAGGCGGTGTCGTAGGGGTCCACCTGCGAGACCAGGTAGGGCTGACTGCCGGCCAGGCTGGCACCGCCGTTGCTCGCCGAGAACTGGGTGAACGCCGGCGACGCGCCGTAGGTGAGGATCTGCCCCGCCGTCGCGGCCCCGGCCGCGTTGGACTGCGCCTGCTCGACGCTGTAGCCGCCGTACACCTGGCAGGCGGAGGTGTCGCAGAGCTGGTAGTAGCCGTGCTGCTCGGTGGCCCGCTCGAAGGCGGCGTAGGTGCGGGCGGCGACCGCCTGCGACTGCAGGGCGGCGGGCAGCCACAGCGCCGGCATCTCGCGGGGCACGACGCCCTTGAGATAGCCGTCGAGGGAGACCACGTTGACGGTGTCGCGGTCCATGCCGCCCGGGTGCGGGCTGGCCGCGCGCAGGGCGCCGCGGTAGGCGACGCTGCGTCCACCCGGCAGGACCAGCGTGATCGGCGCCCCGCCGGCGGTGAACTGCAGGTCGCCACGGACGGTGGCGAGCTTGTGCCACGCCTTGAGCTTGTACTGGATCTTGCTGCGACCGCCGGGCACCGGCACGATCCGCCACCGGGTGGCGGTCCGCTTCTTGTGCGTCAGGTTCCAGGTACGGCGATGGCCCACCCACCTCGCCTTGAGCCCGCTGCGGGCCTTGACCACCACGCTGCGGCTGGTGTCGGCGGTGATGAGCACCCGCACCTTCCCGGCCGCCGTACCCCACGTGGTGCCGGGGTAGTAGAAGCCGAGGATGGCGCGATAGTCCAGGCCCTGCTCCGCCGCCCCCTGGGCGCCGTACTGCGACATGCCGTGACCGTGCCCGAAGCCGGAACCGGTGATCAGGATGGTGGCGGCGCCGTTCGGCACCTGGAGCGTCAGGCTGCCGGCGCGCGCCGGTGTGGCGACGATGCTGAGGGCGAGTGCGAGCACGACGGGGACCACCCATCGCCGGGCCTGCTCCCATGTGCGCATGGGGCCCGACTTTACTCGACCTCTCCTCGACGCGGTGCGGCTCTACTCGACGCGGTGCAGGCGGCGGGCGGCCTCGGCGGTGGATCCGCTCAGCGAGGGGTAGACGGTGAAGGTGTTGGCCACCTGGTCGACGGTGAGGTTCGCGGTGACGGCCAGGCTGATCGGGTGGATCAGCTCGCTGGCCCGCGGACCGACGACGACGCCGCCGACCACGACGCCGCTGCCCGGCCGGGCGATGAGCTTCACGAAGCCGTCGGTGATGCCCTGCATCTTCGCCCGCGGGTTGCCGGCCAGGTCGAGCTTGATCACGTCGGCCTCGATCTCGCCACGCTCGACGGCCGCCTGCGACCAGCCGATGGTCGCGATCTCGGGGCTGGTGAAGACGTTGGAGCTGACCTGCTTGAGGTCGAGCGGCTGGACCGCGTCGCCGAGGAAGTGGCGCATCGCGATCCGGCCCGCCATCGCCGCCACGCTGGCGAGCATGAAGCCCCCGGTGCAGTCGCCGGCGGCGTACACGCCCGGCGCGGTGGTCCGCGAGACCTTGTCGATGCGGATGAAGCCGCCGTCGACCAGCTGGACGCCCGCCTCCTCCAGGCCGAGGCCCTCGGTGTTCGGGATGCTGCCCAGTGCCAGGATGCAGTGGCTGCCGGTCACCGTGCGGCCGTCGACGAGGGTGACGGCGACGGCGTCGCCGTTGCGGGTCACCGACTCCATCCGGGAGTTGCCCAGGATGTTCATCCCGCGCCGCTCCAACACGTCTTGGAGTACGGCGGCGGCATCGGCGTCCTCACCCGGGAGGACGCGGTCGCGGCTGCTGACCAGCGTGACCTGGCAGCCGAGGCTCAGGTAGGCGCTGGCGAACTCCGCCCCTGTCACACCGGAGCCGACCACGATCATGTGCTCGGGCAGCTCGGTGAGGTCGTAGACCTGCTCCCAGGTCAGGATGCGCTCACCATCGGGCTGCGCCGTCGGCAGCACCCGCGGCCGGGCGCCGGTGGCGATCAGCACGCTGTCGGCGTGGAAGGTCTGCTCGGTGCCGTCGGGCAGGGTCGCGATCACCTCGCCGCCCCCGGCACCCCCGCCCTTGCCGAGCCGACCCAGACCACGGACGACGCGGATGTCGCGACGAGTCAGCCGGCCCTCGATGTCCGCGCTCTGCGAGGCGGCCAGCAGCTTGACCCGCTCGTTGACTCGGGCGAGGTCGACGGTGATCGTGGTGGCCGCATCGCCCTGGGCGTCCGCGAAGTTGATCCCCAGCCGGCCGGCCTGCTCCATGTCGGCCATCACCTCGGCGGTGGCGATCAGGGTCTTGCTCGGGACGCAGTCGGTCAGGACCGCGCTGCCGCCGATGCCGTCACGGTCGATCACCGTGACCTCGGCACCGAGCTGCTGGGCGACCAACGCCGCCTCGTAGCCGCCGGGACCTCCACCGATGATGACGACGCTGGGCATGGGCCCCATTCTCGCAGACGTCGAGAGGTCACCTTCCGCGGGTCGAGAGGTCACTTCCGGCGGACATTCGATCGCAGAAAGTGACCTCTCGACCGATACCGGGAACCTCAGTCATCGAAGGGGCCGAAGGATCTTGTGACGAACCTCTTGGGCCGATAGCCCTTCTGCTTGAGGACAACGTGGACGCACCGGGAAGCCGTCGGCCCCGAGAATATGTCTCTCATGAGCGCTCACGGTCTCGAAGCCCGCGACCAGGGCTCCTCGCTCCGACCCTTCGTACGCCGGCCGCTCCGGCTCGTCGACATGGAGGACGCCTGACTCGAGGCCGAGCAACGTCTCTAGCTCGCGCAACGCAGCCATCGTTGCCCGTCGGCGTGGAAGGGTGTGGCCCCGCGCTGCCAGTTGCTCAGGGTGGTGCGGCTGACCCGGTGGCCCCTCGCCGCCAGGTGAGTCGAGATCCGCTCAAGCGTGAGCCCCGAACGACGGATCGCCTGCCGAAGCGCTGCGGCCATGTCGTCGGTCACGGGGCTGGTCGGCGAGGGTGGGATTGGGTGGTCGACGATCTGCATGATGTCGTCATGGTTGCGCCCGCCAGCTCGGGGGAATGGAGAGAAGTCCCCGGTGCCACCCGCTCCTCGTCGCTGGCATCTCACCAAGCGGAGCGGGCATCGTCGACGTTTGAGAACTCGACGCCACACGGCGCTC
>NZ_DASZUF010000159.1:0-17017 GCF_035547795.1 Nocardioides sp. | reverse complement strand
GAGCCGCTCACCGACGAGCAGTGGGAGGAGCTGGGCTGGACCGACGGCTACGGGCTGGGCGACTACTCGCCGGTCTTCGTCTACTCCCGCACCACCCGCGACCGCCGGATCCTGTGGGGCGGCTACGACGCGGTCTACTTCTACGGCTCGCGGACGTCCCCGTCCTACGAGGCGCGGCCGGAGGTGCACGAGCACCTGGCGGGGCTGTTCCGAGAGCGGTTCCCCCAGTTGGCGTCGCTGCGCTGGGACTACCGGTGGGCGGGCGTGATCGACACCTGCAGCAGGTTCTCGGCGTTCTACGGCACCTCGCACCGCGGCAAGGCGGCGTACGCCGTCGGCTACACCGGGCTGGGCGTGGCCGCCTCGCGCTTCGGCGCCCAGGTCATGCTCGACCTGCTGGCGGGGGAGTCGACCGAGCGCACCCGGCTCCGGATGGTGCGCGAGCAGCCGCTGCCGTTCCCGCCCGAGCCGGTGCGCTGGGCCGGCATCTCGCTGACTCGGCGGGCGATGGTGAAGTCCGCCCGCACCGGCCGCCGCGGCCCCTGGCTGAGCCTGCTGGACCGCCTCGGCCTGGGCTTCGACTCCTGACGAACCTGACCGGGCACCTGACGTTCCGCGCGCCGTATCGGCGTGTCCCCGTGCAGAACGTCAGGTGCCCGCGGCCCCCGGAGTGAAGTTCCCTAGATCAGTCCGGCGCCCTTCTCCAAGACGACCCGCAGGATCTGGGTCATCTCGTCGAAGTGGGACTGGTCGCAGATCAGCGGGGGAGCGACCTGGATGACCGGGTCGCCGCGGTCGTCGGCCCGGCAGTAGAGGCCCTCGGAGAAGAGCGCCCCGGAGAGGTAGCCGCGCAGCAGTCGCTCGGACTCGTCGTCGTCGAAGGACTCCTTGCTCGCCTGGTCCTTGACCAGTTCGATGCCGTAGAAGAAGCCGTCGCCGCGCACGTCGCCCACGATCGGGATGTCCTGCAGCGACTCCAGCGCCGCCCGGAACGCTCCCTCGCGCTCCCGCACGCCCTCGAGGATCTGCTCGTCCTCGAAGATCTGCAGGTTCTTCAGCGCCACCGCCGCAGAGACGGGGTGACCGCCGAAGGTGTAGCCGTGGTAGAAGGTGTTGGTGCCCTGCCGGAACGGCTCCATCAGCCGGTCGGAGGCGATCATCGCGCCGATCGGGGCGTAGCCCGAGGACAGGCCCTTGGCGCAGGTGATGATGTCCGGCTGATAGCCGTAGCGCTCCGCGCCGAACATGTAGCCGAGCCGGCCGAAGGCGCAGATGACCTCGTCGGAGACCAGCAGGACGTCGTACTCGTCGCAGATCTCGCGCACCCGCGCGAAGTATCCCGGCGGGGGCGGGAAGCAGCCGCCGGCGTTCTGTACCGGCTCCAGGAAGACGGCGGCGACGGTGTCGGGACCCTCGTACTCGATCGCCTCGGCGATCTGGTCGGCGGCCCAGCGGCCGAACGCCTCCTGGTCCTCGGCCACCCAGGCCGGCGCGCGGTAGAAGTTCGTGTTCGGCACCCGGAACGTCGAGGGCACCAGCGGCTCGAACGGCGCCTTGAACGCCGGCAGCCCGGTGATCGACAGGGCACCCTGGGTGGTGCCGTGGTAGGCGTACTGGCGGCTGAGCACCTTGTGCTTGCCGGGCTTGCCGACCAACTTGAAGTAGTTCTTGGCCAGCTTCCAGGCCGACTCGACGGCCTCGCCGCCGCCGGTGGTGAAGAAGACCCGGTTGAGGTCGCCGGGGGCGTACGACGCCACCTTCGCGGCCAGCTCGATCGCGGCCGGGTGGGCGTAGGACCACAGCGGCATGTACTCCAGCTGCTTGGCCTGCTCCGCCGCGGCCTCGGCCAGGTCGGCGCGGCCGTGGCCGAGCTGGCTGGTGAACAGCCCGCCGAGGGCATCGAGGTAGCGCTTGCCCTGTGCGTCCCAGATGTAGGGGCCCTCGCCCTTGACGATGATGGGGATGTCGCTGGCCTGGTAGACGGAGTGTCGCGCGAAGTGGAGCCAGAGGTGGTCCTTCGCGGCCTGCTGCAGCTGGTCGTAGTCCATGCCCATGCAGACCATGGTCGTCGTCGTTTCGCCAAAACGCAAGCGAATCCGTTGCTCATCCGCGTACATGGAGCGGAATCAGTTGTGTCTGGCAGAAGTGGCGATGGTCGCCATGTAGCGAGCGCTTCGTACGTCGCGCTACAGTGCCGGTGTGAGGACCTTCTCCAACATCGTCGGCGGGCGCCTGGTCGAGGCCGCCTCCGGCGCGACGTACGACGTGGTCGACCCTGCGACCGGCGCGGTCTACGCCCAGGCGCAGCGCTCCGGTCCCGAGGACGTCGACCGCGCCTATGCCGCCGCCGCAACGGCGTTCGAGGGCTGGCGGGAGACCACGCCGCGGGAGCGCTCGCAGGCGCTGCTGCGGATCGCCGACGCGCTGGAGCGGCGGGCGGAGGAGTTCGCCGCCGTCGAGGTCAGGGACACCGGCAAGCCCTATGCGCTCACCCTGAGTGAGGAGCTGCCGCCGACCGTCGACCACCTGCGCTTCTTCGCCGGCGCGGCCCGGATCCTGGAGGGCCGCAGCGCCGGGGAGTACCTGGCCGGCCACACCAGCTGGATCCGGCGTGAGCCGGTCGGCGTGGTCGGCCAGGTGACGCCGTGGAACTACCCGCTCAACATGATGAGCTGGAAGATCGCGCCGGCACTGGCGGCCGGCAACACGGTGGTGCTCAAGCCGAGCGACACCACGCCGGCCAGCAGCGTGCTGCTCGCCGAGCTCGCCCAGGAGTTCCTGCCGCCGGGCGTGCTCAACGTCGTCACCGGCGACCGCGACACCGGGCGCGCCCTGGTGGCCCACCCGGTGCCGCAGATGGTGGCCATCACCGGCTCGGAGCGGGCCGGCGTGGAGGTGGCGATCGCCGCCGCGGCCGACGTGAAGCGGGTCCACCTCGAGCTGGGCGGCAAGGCGCCGGTGGTGGTCTTCGACGACGCCGACATCGCCGGTGCCGTGGCCGGCATCGCCGCGGCCGGCTTCTTCAATGCCGGCCAGGACTGCACCGCCGCGACCCGCGTGCTGGTCCAAGACGGTGTCCACGACGAGTTCGTGGCCGCGCTCGCCGAGGCGGCCCGGGCCACCCGGACCGGCCTCCCGTACGACGAGGGCATCGCCTACGGCGCCCTCAACAACCCGGCCCAGCTCGCCCGGGTCGAGGGCCTGGTCGACCGGCTGCCCGACCACGCCGGCATCGCCGCGGGCGGCGTACGCGCGCAGGTGAGGGGCGGCGAGGGCGGCTACTTCTACCAGGCCACTGTGCTGTCCGGCCTGCACCAGGACGACGAGCAGATCCAAGACGAGATCTTCGGCCCGGTCATCACGGTGCAGCGCTTCACCGACGAGGCCGAGGCGCTGCGGCTGGCCAACGGCGTGCGCTACGCGCTCGGCTCCAGCGTCTGGACCCGCGACCACGCCACCGCGCTGCGGGTGAGCAGCCGGCTCGACTTCGGGGTGGTGTGGGTCAACACCCACCTCCCGTTCGTGTCCGAGATGCCGCACGGCGGCTTCAAGCACTCCGGCTACGGCAAGGACCTGTCGCTGTACGGCCTGGAGGACTACACCCGCATCAAGCACGTGATGAGCTACACAGGAGAGTGAGATGACCAGCACGGACACCGGATCCGATAGCCCGGCGATGAGGATCCTTCTCGTCGGAGCGGGCGGTGTGGGGGCGGCGTTCGCGTCGATCGCCGCCCGCCGCGACTTCTACGAGTCGATCGTCGTCGCCGACTACGACGCGGCCAGCGCCGAGCGGGCCGCCGGGGCCGACGCCCGGTTCTCCTGGGCGCAGCTCGACGCCGGCGACGTGGACGCCATCGTGGCGCTCGCCCGCGAGCACCGAGTGACGCACGTGATGAACGCCGTCGACCCGCGCTTCGTGATGCCGGTCTTCGAGGCGGCCCGGATCGTCGGCGCGCACTACCTCGACATGGCGATGTCGCTCTCCCAGCGCCACCCGGAGGAGCCCTACTCCAAGACCGGCGTGATGCTCGGCGACCAGCAGTTCGCCCAGCACCACCTGTGGGAGGCGGGAGACCGGCTGGCGCTGGTCGGCATGGGCGTCGAGCCCGGGCTGGCCGACGTCTTCGCCCGGTACGCCGCCGACCGCGACTTCTCCGAGATCGACGAGCTCGGCGTTCGCGATGGCTCCAACATCACCGTCGAGGGTTACGAGTTCGCGCCGTCGTTCTCGATCTGGACCACCATCGAGGAGTGCCTCAACCCGCCGGTGGTGTGGGAGAACGGCACCTGGCACACCACCGAGCCGTTCAGCGACCCGGAGGTCTTCGACTTCCCCGACGGCATCGGCCCGGTGGAGTGCGTCAACGTCGAGCACGAGGAGGTTCTCCTCATGCCGCGCTTCGTCAACGCCAAGAAGGTCACCTTCAAGTACGGCCTCGGCGACGAGTTCATCGGCGTCCTCAAGACGCTGTCCAAGCTCGGCCTGGACAAGACCGATCCGGTCGAGGTGCGCTCTGGCGCCGGCGTGGTCGAGGTCAGCCCGCGCGACGTGGTCGCCGCGCTGCTGCCCAACCCGGCCAGGCTGGGGCCGCAGATGCACGGCAAGACCTGCGCCGGGCTCAAGGTCACCGGCCTGGACAAGGCTGGCCGACCGGCGGCCAAGTACTACTACCACGTGGTCGACAACCAATGGTCGATGGAGGAGTACGGCCACCAGTGCGTGGTGTGGCAGACCGCGATCTGCCCGGTGGTCGCGCTGGAGCTGATGCAGCGCGGCGTGTGGCAGGGCGCCGGGGTGCTCGGCCCGGAGGCGTTCCCGGCCGAGCCGTTCCTGAACCTGTTGGTGGAGTACGGCAGTCCCTGGGGCGTCAAGGACCTCTGAGCAACGTGAGCCGGCCCGCGCTGCCGCGCCAGCGCGGGCCGCACGTCCGGGCTACTTCTCGATGTAGAAGAGCCGCTTGTTGAGGAACTCGTCGATGCCCAGCGGGCCGAGCTCACGGCCGAAGCCGGAGCGCTTGGTGCCGCCGAAGGGCAGGTCGGCGCCCTCGCCGGCCGGTGTGTTGACGTTGGCCATGCCCACCTCGAGTCGACGGGCGACCTGGACCGCGCGCTCCTCGTCGGTCGACCAGACCGCGCCGCCCAGGCCGTAGTCGACGGCGTTGGCCAGCTCGACCGCCTCCTCGTCGGAGGAGACCTTGTAGACCACCGCGACCGGGCCGAACAGCTCCTCCTTGTAGGCCCGCATCTCGGGCGTGACCCCGGTGAGTACGGCGGGGGAGAGGTAGGCGCCGTTCTCCGACAGCTCGCCGCCGACCAGGGTGGCGCCCTTGGCGACGGCGTCGTCGAGCTGGGCGCGCAGGTTCTCCGCGGCCTTGCGGGAGACCATCGGCGAGTAGGCCTCGTCGGAGTCCCAGTTGTCGGAGCCCTTGGTCCGCGGAACCATCGCGGTGGCCCGCTTGACCAGGCTCGCGACGAAGTCGTCGTACACATCGTCCATCACGATCATGCGCTTGTTGGAGTTGCAGGCCTGGCCCACGTTCTCCATCCGGGTGGCCCAGGCGGTCTCCGCGGCCGCGTCCACGTCGGGCGTGTCCAGGATGATGTAGGGGTCGGAGCCACCCAGCTCGAGCACCACCTTCTTCAGGTTGCGGCCGGCCTGCTCGGCCACCGCGGTGCCGGCCCGCTCCGAGCCGGTCAGCGAGACGGCGCGCAGCCGCGGGTCGGCGATCATCGCGGCCACCTGCTCGTGGGTGGCGAAGAGGTTGGTGTAGACGCCCTCGGGAACGCCGGCGTCGTGCATGATCTGCGCGATCGCCAGCGCGGAGGTGGGGCAGTTCTCGGCGTGCTTGAGGAGCACGACGTTGCCGGCGACCAGGTTGGGTCCGGCGAAGCGGGCGACCTGGTAGTAGGGGTAGTTCCACGGCATGATCCCGAGCACCGGGCCGATCGGCAGGTGCTCGACGTACGCCGCGGCGTGGCCCGGTAGCGGCCGGTCGGCCAGCAGCTCGGGGCCGTTGTCGGCGTAGTAGCCGAAGATGTCGGTGCAGAACTCCGCCTCGCCCTTCGCCGCCGAGGGCCGCTTGCCCATCTCGGTGGTGATCAGCTCGGCGAGCGCGTCGGCGCGCTCGGTGAACAGCTCCGCGACCCGCTTCACGATCGCGGCACGCTCCTGGACCGGGCGAGCGCTCCAGGCGGTGTAGGCGGCGCTCGCGCCGGCCAGCGCCTGCTCGACCTCGGCATCGGTGGCGAAGGGGAAGCTCTGCAGCACCTCGCCGGTGGCGGGATCGGTGACCTGGTACGGCGGGGTCTGGGTCATCACGTGCTCCTCTCGAACGGGCGAAACGCTGATCTGCGTCCTGCCTCGAGTCTAGGGCGACGGGATCCGTTGCCGGGAGGGCTGGGACGCGACGAATCCGTCGTTGCGGCGTGTCGGTGACACCGGCGTGTCGCGCATGCTGCACCTGTGCCCCGATGCTGGGAGGATGAGTAGGTGCGCGACCTCGTCATCCTCGGCTCCACCGGCTCCATCGGCACCCAGGCCCTCGACCTGGTGCGGCGCAACCCCGACCGCTTTCGGGTGGTCGGGCTGACCGCCGGCGGCGGGCATCCGGAGCTGTTCGAGCAGCAGGTCGCCGAGTTCGCTCCGGCGTACTCGGGTCTGGGCGAGGAGGCCAGCGTCGAGGCCGCCGCGATGAGCGCCGACGTGGTGCTCAACGGCATCACCGGCGCCGTGGGCCTGCGCCCCACCCTGGCCGCGCTGGACGCGGGCAACACCCTCGCGCTGGCCAACAAGGAGTCCCTGATCATGGGCGGCCCGCTGGTGCTCGAGCGCGCCAAGCCGGGCCAGATCGTGCCGGTCGACTCCGAGCACTCCGCGATCGCGCAGTGTCTGCGCGGCGGCGCGCCCGACGAGGTTCGCCGGCTGGTGCTGACCGCCAGCGGCGGGCCGTTCCGCGGCCGCAGCCGGGCCGACCTGGCCGGCGTCACGGTGGCCGAGGCGCTCAACCACCCGACCTGGGACATGGGGCCGGTGGTCACCATCAACTCCGCCACGCTGGTCAACAAGGGGCTGGAGGTGATCGAGGCTCATCTGCTCTTCGGCATCCCGTTCGACCGGATCGAGGTCGTGGTGCACCCGACCAGCGTGGTGCACTCGATGGTGGAGTTCGTGGACGGCTCGACGCTGGTGCAGGCCAGCCCGCCGACCATGCTCATCCCGATCGCGCTCGGCCTGGCCTGGCCCGACCGGGTGCCCGACACCGCGCCGCCGGTCGACTGGACCAGGGCCAACACCTGGGAGTTCCTCCCGCTCGACGACGAGGCGTTCCCGGCGGTGCGCCTGGCCCGCCGGGCCGGGGAGCGCGGCGGCACCCTGCCCGCCGTCTACAACGCCGCCAACGAGGTCTGCGTGGAGGCGTTCCGGGCCGGCCGGCTGCCGTTCACCGGCATCGTGGACGTCGTCGAACGTGCCGTTGCCACCGCCCCCGACGTACCCTCGGAGAAGAGCCTGAGCGTCGAGGACATCCTGGCCGCCGACGCCTGGGCCCGCACCACCGCCACCGACCTGATCACCAGCACGATCGGACCTGCATGACCGCCCTCTTCTACCTCGTCGGCGTCGTCCTGTTCGTCGTCGCGATCCTGGTCTCGATCGGCCTGCACGAGCTGGGCCACATGATCCCGGCCAAGGCCTTCGGCGCGAAGGTGACTCAGTACTTCATCGGCTTCGGGCCGACGGTGTGGTCGCGGCGCAGGGGCGAGACCGAGTACGGCGCCAAGGCCGTCCCGCTGGGCGGCTACGTCAAGATCGTGGGCATGCTCCCGCCCGGCGCGGAACAGTCCGAGGAGCAGTCCGACGAGCTGCGGGTGCGCAAGTCCAACACCGGCATGTTCACCCAGCTCATCTCCGACGCCCGTGCGGCCGAGTGGGAGCAGATCACCCCCGAGGACGCGCCGCGCCTGTTCTACCGGCTCAGCTGGTGGAAGAAGGTGATCGTGATGGCCGGCGGCCCGACCGTGAACCTGCTGATCGCGTTCTTCGTCTTCCTCGGCATCTTCGGCATCTACGGCTCCCATCAGCTGGTGCCCGATTCCGGCCGTCCGGTCATCGACACGGTCAGCCGCTGCGTGATCCCGTTCGACCGCGCGGACCAGTCCTGCCGGCCCACCGATCCGCCCAGCCCGGCGTACCAGGCGGGGCTGCGGCCGGGCGACGTGATCACCTCGTTCAACGGCGTCGCGGTCACCGGCTGGAACCAGCTGCGCTCGCTGATCCAGCACAACGACGCCGGCACGGCCGTGATCGGCTACACCCGCGACGGTGTGGCCCGCACCGGCACCACCAGCACCACCGTGGAGGCCCGCCCGGTCTCCGACACCGACCAGACGCTGCGTCGGGTCGGCTTCCTCGGCGTCGCGCCGACCTCGCACGACCAGGTCACCCACGGCGGCGCGATCTACACGCTGCGTCAGATGGGCTCGATGACCCGCGACTCCGTGGTGGCGCTGGCGCATCTGCCGGTCCGGGTGTGGGGCGTCGCCGAGGCGATCGTCGGTGCCAAGCAGCGCGCCGCCGACAGCCCGGTCAGCATCGTGGGCGGTGGCAGGATCGCCGGCGAGACGATCTCCGACACGTCGTTCCCGCTGGGCGATCGGGTCGCCGGCCTGCTCATGCTGGTGGGCGGCTTCAACCTGTTCATCGGGTTGTTCAACTTCGTCCCGCTGCTGCCGCTGGACGGCGGCCACATCGCCTCGGCGCTGTGGGAGGCGATCCGACGCGGGTTCGCGCGGCTGCGCCGGTTGCCCGATCCCGGCTACGTCGATGCCGCCAAGCTGCTGCCGATCGCCTACGTGGTGGCCAGCTTCCTGCTGGTGATGGGCGTCGTGCTCGTCGTCGGCGACCTCGTCGTACCCGTTCACCTTCCCGCCGAGTGAGAGGTTTACCCTGCAGCCATGACTTCCCTGGGCATGCCGACGGCACCCGCGCCGGTGCTCGCGCCGCGCCGTAAGACCCGTCAGATCCAGGTCGGCAAGGTCGGGGTGGGCAGCGACTTCCCCATCTCGGTGCAGTCGATGACGACCACCCTGACCGCCGACGTCAACGCCACCCTGCAGCAGATCGCGCAGCTGACCGCCGCCGGCTGTGACATCGTCCGGGTGGCCTGTCCGAGCCAGGACGACGCCGACGCACTGCCGGCCATCGCGCAGCACAGTCAGATCCCGGTGATCGCCGACATCCACTTCCAGCCGAAGTACGTCTTCGCCGCCATCGAGGCGGGCTGCGCCGCGGTGCGGGTCAACCCCGGGAACATCAAGAAGTTCGATGACCAGGTCAAGGAGATCGCGCAGGCCGCCAAGGACCACGGCACCGCGATCCGGATCGGCGTGAACGCCGGCTCGCTCGACAAGCGACTGCTGGAGAAGTACGGCAAGGCGACTCCCGAGGCGCTGGTCGAGTCGGCCGTGTGGGAGGCGAGCCTCTTCGAGGAGCACGACTTCCACGACTTCAAGATCTCGGTCAAGCACAACGACCCGGTCGTCATGGTGCGTGCCTACGAGCTGCTCGCCGAGCGCGGCGACTGGCCGCTGCACCTTGGCGTGACCGAGGCCGGCCCGGCGTTCCAGGGCACCATCAAGTCGGCCACCGCGTTCGGCGCGCTGCTGTCCAAGGGCATCGGCGACACCATCCGGGTCTCCCTCTCCGCTCCGCCGGTGGAGGAGGTCAAGGTCGGTATCCAGATCCTGCAGTCGCTGAACCTGCGCCCGCGCAAGCTCGAGATCGTCTCCTGCCCCTCCTGCGGCCGTGCCCAGGTGGACGTCTACACCCTCGCCGAGCAGGTCACCGCTGGTCTGGACGGGCTCGAGGTCCCGCTGCGCGTCGCGGTGATGGGCTGCGTCGTCAACGGTCCCGGCGAGGCCCGGGAGGCCGACCTCGGCGTCGCCTCCGGTAACGGCAAGGGCCAGATCTTCGTCAAGGGCGAGGTCATCAAGACCGTGCCGGAGTCGAAGATCGTCGAGACCCTGATCGAGGAGGCGATGAAGATCGCCGAGGGCATGGAGGCGGTCGACGGCGCGGCGCCGTCGGTCAGCGTGGGCTGAGGCCCCATTAGGGTGGGCACGTGCTCACCACGCGTCAGGGAATCCGGCCACTCGGCCCGGCCGACCTGGACGCCTTCCTCGAGCTGACCGCGCGCGACCCGGTGGTCAACGTCTTCGCCGACTACCGCGCCCGCACCACCTCCCTCGAACCGCGCTGGCTCGGCGGCGAGGTGTGGGGCCGCTGGGTCGGCGGTGAGCTGGTCGCGGCCTGCCACGTCGGCGCCAACCTGGTGCCGGTCGGCGCCTCGGAGGACGACGCGCGCGCCTTCGGCGAGCGAGCTCTCGCCCGCGGCCGCACGGTGTCGACGCTGGTTGGCCCCTCCGATGCGGTGCGGGAGTTCTGGAACACCGTGGCGGGTTCGTGGGGCACCCCACGCGACCAGCGCTGGGTGCAGCCGCACCTGGTGCTCTCGCACGATCCCGCGATCGCGCCGGACGAGGAGGTACGGCGCACGGTCCGCGCCGACCTCGACGAGCTCTACCCGGCCTGCGTCGCGATGTACACCGAGGAGGTCGGCGTCTCCCCGGAGGCCGGCGGCGGTGGTGACCTCTACCGCGCCCGCGTGCTGCAGCTGATGAGCCGGGGCTGGTCCTTCGCCCGGTTCGAGGAGGGCCGGCTGGTCTTCAAAGCAGAGGTGGCGTGCGCCTCGCCGTACGCCGCGCAGATCCAGGGCGTCTACGTGGTGCCCGACCGGCGCGGCGAGGGCCTGGCCACCCGCGGGATGGCGGCCGTGGCGGCGATCGTGCGCCGCGAGATCGCCCCCAGCGTCTCGCTCTACGTCAACGAGTGGAACACCCCCGCCCGGCGCGCCTACGAGCGGGTCGGGTTCGTGCAGACCGCGACGTTCTCCACGGTGATGTTCTGAGCGCTAGGGTCGCCGCATGAGTCTGCCGCTGAGCGCCAGGATCGTGGCCGCCGCCTTCACCGTGAGCGGCACCGCGCACCTGGCCAAGCCCGAGGTGTTCGAGTCGCTGATGCCGCGGTGGCTGCCCCGGCACCGCGAGGTGATCGTGGGCAGCGGGGTGCTCGAGCTGGCCTGCGCCGCGGGCCTCGCCGTACCGGCCACGCGGCGGTGGGCCGGCTACGCGAGCGCCGCGCTGCTGGTCGCCATCTTCCCGGGCAACGTCACGATGGCGCTCGACGCGCGAGGCACGGGCAAGCCGGCCTGGCAGGCGGCCACCTTCGCTCGGCTGCCGCTCCAGGTGCCGCTCATCCGGGGCGCTCTCAAGGCGGCCCGCTCCGCCTGACGGTTCGCCGAGGTATGCGCCGAGGTATGCAGGGCAACCGTCACTTCCCGGCTGGAGTTCGGCGCGGGAGGCGTCGGTTGGTCGGCGTACCTCGATGAGCATGCGGCGCCGCCCGCAATCCGGTTCGCGTGCACCGTGGGCCCACCATTAGCCTTGGCCCATGCTGGCCCGGATGTCGACCCTGTTCCTGCGGACCCTCCGGGAGGACCCGGCGGACGCCGAGGTGCCGAGCCACAAGCTGCTGGTCCGCGCCGGCTACATCCGCCGGGCCGCGCCGGGCATCTACACCTGGCTGCCGCTGGGCCTGCGGGTGCGGGCCAAGATCGAGCAGATCATCCGCGAGGAGATGGATGCCATCGGCGCCCAGGAGGTCTCCTTCCCGGCGCTGCTGCCGCGGGAGCCCTACGAGGCGACCAACCGCTGGACCGAGTACGGCGAGGGCATCTTCCGGCTCAAGGATCGCAAGGACGGCGACTACCTGCTGGGCCCGACCCACGAGGAGATGTTCACCCTCCTGGTCAAGGACCTCTACAGCTCCTACAAGGACCTGCCGCTGAGCCTCTACCAGATCCAGACCAAGTACCGGGACGAGGCGCGGCCGCGGGCGGGCCTGCTGCGCGGGCGCGAGTTCACCATGAAGGACTCCTACTCCTTCGACGTGGACGACGCCGGCCTGGACGTCAGCTATCAGAAGCACCGGGACGCCTACATCCGCATCTTCGACCGGCTCGGCTTCGAGTACGCGATCGTCAAGGCGACGGCGGGCGCGATGGGCGGCTCGAAGTCGGAGGAGTTCCTGGCCAAGGCGGCGGTGGGCGAGGACACCTACGTGCGCTGCACGCACTGCGACTACGCCGCCAACGTCGAGGCCGTTCAGGTCCGCCCGCCGGCTCCGCAGCCGTACGACGACGTCCCGGCCGCCCATGCCGAGGCCACTCCCGGCACGCCGACGATCGAGACTCTGGTCGACCACCTCAACCAGGCGTTCCCGCGCGCCGACCGACCCTGGACCGCCGCTGACACCCTCAAGAACGTGCTCGTCACGCTCAAGCACCCCGACGGCAGCACCGAGCCGCTGGCCATCGGCCTGCCCGGCGACCGCGAGGTCGACCAGAAGCGCCTGGAGGGCCAGCTCGAGCCGATCGAGGTCGTCCCGATGGACGAGGCCGAGCTGCGTAAGCACCCCGGCCTGGTCAAGGGCTACATCGGCCCGGCCGCGCTGGGGGAGAAGAGCGACTCCGGCATCCGCTACCTGGTCGACCCGCGCGTGGTCGAGGGCACCCGCTGGGTGACCGGCGCCAACGTCGAGGGCAGCCACGTGCTCGACCTCGTCGCGGGCCGCGACTTCACGCCGGACGGCACTATCGAGGCCGCCGAGGTGCGCGACGGTGACGCCTGCCCGAACTGCGCCGAGGGCCGCCTGGAGTCGGCCAAGGGCATCGAGATGGGTCACATCTTCCAGCTCGGCCGCAAGTACGCCGACGCCCTCGACCTCAAGGTCCTCGACGAGAGCGGCAAGCTCGTCACCGTCACGATGGGCTCCTACGGCATCGGCTGTACCCGCGCGGTCGCCGCGATCGCCGAGGGCACGCTGGACGAGATCGGGCTGTGCTGGCCGCGCAACGTGGCGCCGTACGACATCCACCTGGTCGCCACCGGCAAGGACGAGGCCGTGTACGCCGCCGCCGAGCAGCTGGCCCGCGAGCTCACCGAGGCCGGCGTGGACGTGCTCTACGACGACCGGCCCAGGGTCAGCCCCGGGGTGAAGTTCAAGGACGCCGAGCTGATCGGCATCCCGACCATCGTCACGGTCGGCCGCGGCCTGGCCGACGGCGTGATCGAGGTCAAGGACCGCCGCTCCGGTGAGCGCAGGGACGTCGCCGTGACCGAGGCGGCGGCTCACCTGACCGCCCTGGTGAACGCCTGACGAATCTGCATCTTTGTGCAGTGCAACTAGGTGAAGCCGGCGCCCTATGCCGGTCCAGCCGTTCTCGTTGCAGACTTATGCACGAGGCGAGCGGCACCAGTCCCCACACCCCCAGACGCTCGTCTCGACAGGCCTCGTGTCCGGGCCTGCGCGGTCCGCGAGCCGGCGGTTCCGGGGAACGTCTCGGGAGTTCCTCGTAACCGTCCGGCCCGCGGACCGGCTGCTATTTCGGGTCGATCCCCGGCAGCGTCGTCGGCCTCCCGCCGAAGCTCAGCTCCCGCACCGCGGTGTCCGCCAGCCACGCGATCGCGCGGGAGCGATCGGAGCCGGTGGTGCGCGCGACCAGGTCGCCGTACCCGATCGCGGCGGTCTGCTCGGCGACCAGTGCCGCGGCGGTGACGCCGGCGGCGGTGTCGAGCCCCCCGGGCAGCGTGTACGCCGGAGCCGCGCCGGGCGGCGCCGGGTCACCGAGCTCGGCCAGCCGGTCGGCCAGCAGATCGCGGGTGGCCCGGTGGAAGTCGTAGGCAGTGCGCAGCGCGTCGGCCAGCGCACCCGGCGCCGTACGGCTGCGCAGGGCCGCGAAGAGGTAGACGGCGCCGTGCTCGGAGGCGAGCGCGGCGCGCAGCGCCGCCTGCGGTGAGGTGCTCATCCGGCCAGCTCCGCGGTGCGCTGGCCGATCGCGGCGGCCATCGAAGCGAGCAGGCGGGCCAGCTCGGGGTCGTGCGCCGCGACCGCTCGGGTGGTGATCCGCCGCGCCAGCGCCGTCTCCCGCGCACGCACCTGCCCGGGCACTTGGTCCTTGTCGAGCGGAGCCGCGGTGCCCGGCGACGGCGTGGCCGCGAGCGCGCGCAGGTGGGCCTCGTGCAGCGCGACCAGGTCCGCGACCACCGGCTGCGAGCCGGCGTAGGGAGAGATCGCGGCGCGCACGTCCTCGATCGCGCGGGCCACCGCGGCCACGGCCGCGGCGTCCGGGTTGGGCGGTGCCGGCGGAGTCGTCTCGGGGGCGCGCAGCCGGTCGACCGCGTCATCCACGCGCCCCGAGCAGGCGGTCAGGAGCGGCAGCAGGACCAGCGCGCCCAGCGCGGTACGACGAGAGGCGCGCGGTGGTGTCACGGCGATGACCTTAGAGCCTCCGCCGGTCCTGGGCCGAGCCGCCGACACCCCGGGGCCGGCAGCCGCCACCCCGGGGCCGGCAGCCGCCACCCCCAAAGTGTCACCGTGACACCTTGCGCGTGGGGTGACACTTCGGAGGTATCACCCGTGACGTGAACTATCACGGTGACACTTTGGCGGGGCGCGGCGTGGTGGCCGCGTGGCGGGGAGCCGCGAGGACCACGTCTCGGCCTCCGACCCGCTAGGGTTGTCGTTCACAACTGCACCCCACAACAGGATCCAGGAGGACGCCATCATGAGCGGACCCGGCGCGCTCGAGGCGCGACTCGACGCGGCCCTCACGGACCCGCTGCGTGCCCTGGGCCTCGACCTCGAAGCCGTCGAGCTGACTCCGGCCGGCAAGCGCCGCGTGCTGCGCGTCGCGGTCGACAAGGACGGCGGTGTGACCCTGGACGACATCGCGGACGCGACCCGGGCGGTCAATGCCGTCCTGGACGCCGACGACGACCTGATGGGGGAGCAGCCCTACACCCTCGAGGTGACCTCCCGCGGCGTCGATCGGCCACTCACCCTTCCCCGACACTGGCGCCGCAACAAGGGCCGGCTGGTGAAGGTGACGCTGGTCGAGGGCGGTCAGGTCACCGCCCGGATCGGCGCGAGCGACGACGAGGGTGTCACGCTGGTGGTGGACGGCAGCGAGCGCCGTACCGCCTATCCGGACATCGCCAAGGCGCTGGTGCAGATCGAGTTCAAGAGGATCGACGACGAGGCAGGAGAGGCCTGATGGATATCGACCTGAGCATCCTGCGGATGCTGGAGCGGGAGCGGGAGATCTCCTTCGACGTGCTCGTCGAGGCGATCGAGCAGGGCCTCCTCACCGCGTACCACAAGACCCCCGGCGCCCAGGAGCGCGCTCGGGTCGAGCTGGACCGCAAGAGCGGGCACGTGCGTGTGCTCGCCGCGGAGCTGGACGCCGAAGGCAACCAGATCGGGGAGTACGACGACACGCCCGACGGGTTCGGGCGCATCGCCGCCACGACCGCGAAGCAGATCGTGCTGCAGCGGCTGCGCGACGCCGAGGACGACGTGAAGTTCGGCGAGTTCTCCGGCAAGGAGGGCGACATCATCTCCGGGGTGATCCAGCAGGGCCGCAACCCCGAGGACGTGATGGTGGACCTGGGCAAGCTGGAGGCGCTGCTGCCGGTCAGCGAGCGGGTCCCGGGCGAGCGCTACGAGCACGGCACCCGGATCAAGTGCCTGGTGATGAGCGTGCGCAAGGGCATGCGCGGGCCGCAGATCACCCTGTCGCGCAGTCACCCCAACCTGGTCAAGAAGCTGTTCGCCTTCGAGGTCCCCGAGATCGCCGACGGCACCGTCGAGATCGCCGCCATCGCCCGCGAGGCCGGCCATCGCACCAAGATCGCGGTCCGGGCCACCGCGCCCGGCGTCAACGCCAAGGGCGCCTGCATCGGACCGATGGGGCAGCGGGTGCGCCAGGTGATGGCCGAGCTGCACGGCGAGAAGATCGACATCGTGGACTGGTCCGACGACCCGGCCACGCTGGTCGCCAGCGCGCTCTCGCCGGCCCGGGTGACGTCGGTGGAGATCGTGGACGCGGCGGCCAAGTCCGCGCGGGTCGTCGTACCGGACTACCAGCTGTCGCTGGCGATCGGCAAGGAGGGCCAGAACGCCCGCCTGGCCGCTCGACTGACCGGTTGGCGCATCGACATCCGCAGCGACGAGGAGTCGACGGAGGGCTGAGAGGCTCTCCCGGTTCGATATCGGCTGGCGCGAGGCGGTAGAGTTGTCTTCCGGTGGCACGCTTTGACGACCTGACCTCGACCGGCCCTGTCCGGACCTGTATCGGGTGTCGGAAGCGGGCCGCCAAATGTGAGTTGCTGCGGGTCACCGCGGGCCTCCACGAGGGCTCTCCAGCCGTCGTGCCGGACCCGTCGGGAGCCGCACCTGGGCGCGGGGCGCACCTGCATCCCACCCGGGAGTGCTACGACCTCGCGGTGCGCCGCAGGGCGTTCACCCGTGCACTGCGGTGCGAGGGTGGGCTGTCCGCGACGCCCGTGGGCGAGTACCTCGACTCGCTGACATTGATCGCCTGACCAGGAACTGGAGCACGAGCTCATGAGCACTCGATGAGTACCTCGCGATGAGCGCCCTCCGCTGCTTGCGCAGCACCAACCACTAACGGTCACAGAGGATCCCCGAACCCGGGTCTGTGGCCAGAAGGAGAATTGTGGCCAAGACCCGAGTTTCCGAACTCGCCAAGAAGTACGGCATCACCAGCAAGGAAGCGCTGGAGAAGCTGAACGCGATCGGCGAGTTCGCCAAGACCGCGTCCTCCAGCATCGAGCTGCCCGCGGTGAAGAAGTTCGAGGCGACGTACGGCGCGGACCTGCTCGCCAGCGCGCCCAAGGAGCAGCCCGCGAAGGCTGCCGAGAAGCCGGCTGCCAAGCCTGCCGCGACGCCCGCGGAGCAGGCTGCCGAGAAGCCGGCCCCGGCCGCCCCGGCGCGGCCCGCGGCGCCCAAGCCCGGGCCCGCTGCCAAGCCCGCGCCCAAGCCTGCGGCCGAGGCGCCCGCCCCGGCTGCTCCCAAGCCGGCTGCGCCCGCCGCCCC
>NZ_DASZUF010000158.1:0-4866 GCF_035547795.1 Nocardioides sp. | reverse complement strand
GGCAGCTGCACGTCCACGCCTCGATGACCACCGCCGAGCACCTGCTGCCCGGCTGGCTGGTGCGTCTGCGCGAGCGCAGCCCGGTGCCGGTGAGCCTGCACGCGACCAATACCGACGCCGTGCTGGCCGCCGTACGCTCCGGCGAGGCCGACCTCGGCTTCATCGAGGGACCGGCGGACCTGAGCGGGCTGGCCTCGGCCGTCGTCGGCAGCGACGAGCTGGTCCTGGTCGCCGCTCCGACCGACCCGTGGGCCCGGCGCCGCCGGCCGCTGCGCCCCGAGGCGGTCGCCGCCCGCCCACTGACCAGCCGCGAGCCGGGCTCGGGCACCCGCGGCGTCGCCGAGCACGCGGCCGCCGCCGTCGGGGTCACGCTGGCCCCGCCCGAGGTCGAGCTCACCACCGCCGCGGCGGTGCTCGCCTCGGTCGCGGCCGGCGGCGCTCCGGCGTTCCTCAGCCGCCGGGTCGTCCAGCGCGACCTGGCCGCCGGGACGCTCGTCGCCGTACCCGTCGCCGGCCTCGATCTCCAGCGCCGGTTCACCGCCGTCTGGATCGGCACCGACTCGCCGCCGCGCGGCCCGGTACGCGACCTCCTCGCCATCGCCCGGGCGTGAGCGGACTCCGCCGCGGCCACTAGCCTTACCCCGTGAGCGAGACGAGCCAGACGCTGCCCGAGCCCGATCTCAACGAGCAGATGGTGGTCCGGCGTGAGAAGCGCCAGCGGCTGCTCGACGCGGGCATCGAGGCGTACCCGACCAACGTCGCGCGCACCCACGCCCTCGCCGAGGTCCGGGAGGCCTACGCCCACCTCGAGGCCGGCGAGGAGACCCAGGACGTCGTCTCGGTCGCGGGCCGGGTGATCTTCGTGCGCAACACCGGCAAGCTCTGCTTCGCCACCCTGCAAGAGGGCGTCGGCACCCGGCTGCAGGTGATGCTCAGCCTGGCCGAGGTCGGCGAGGAGGCGCTCGCCGACTGGAAGGCGCTGGTCGACCTCGGCGACCACGTCTCGGTCACCGGCCGGGTGATCTGCTCCAAGCGCGGTGAGCTCTCGGTGATGGCGAGCAGCTGGATGATGGCCAGCAAGGCACTGCGGCCGCTCCCGGTCTTCCACAAGGAGCTGAGCGAGGAGGCCCGCGTCCGGCAGCGGTACGCCGACCTGATCGTCCGCCAGGAGGCCCGCGACATGCTGCGGCTGCGCTCGACGGTGACGCGCGCGGTGCGCCGTACCCTCGAGGACGCCGGCTACGTCGAGATCGAGACCCCGATCCTGCAGCTCATCCACGGCGGGGCGCATGCCCGGCCGTTCAAGACCCATCTCAACGCCTTCGACCAGGAGATGACGCTGCGCATCGCCCTGGAGCTCAACCTGAAGAAGGCGGTCGTGGGCGGCGTCGACCGGGTCTTCGAGATCGGCCGGGTCTTCCGCAACGAGGGCGTCGACTCCACCCACAGCCCCGAGTTCACCATGCTGGAGGCATACCAGGCCTACGGCGATCAGTTCTCCATGGCCGAGATCATGCGGCAGATGTACCTCAACGCCGCCGACCTGGTCGGCTCGCGCACCATCGCCGTCCCCGATTGGCATGGCGAGCCAGGCACCATCGACCTGGACGGCGAGTGGGCCTGGCTGCCGGTCTACCAGGGCGTCTCGCAGGCGGTCGGCCAGGACGTCACACCCGACACGCCGCGCGATGCCCTGGTCGCGCTCGCGGCCAAGCACGACGTCGAGATCGACGAGGCATGGAGCGCCGGCAAGATCGTGATGGAGCTGTGCGGCGAGCTGGTCGAGCCGCACCTGCTGCAGCCGACGTTCCTGTGCGACTTCCCGGCCGAGGCACAGCCGCTGGCCAGGCTCAACTCGGCCGAGCCGCGCCAGGTGCTGGCCTGGGATCTCATCATCGGCGGCGTCGAGCGGGGCACCGCGTTCACCGAACTCATCGACCCGGTGGTGCAGCGCGAGGTACTCACCCAGCAGTCGCTCCTGGCGGCCGGCGGCGACCCCGAGGCCATGCAGCTGGACGAGGACTTCCTGCGAGCGCTGGAGTACGGTGCGCCGCCCATGGGCGGCCTCGGACTCGGCATCGACCGGATGATCATGCTCTTCACCGGTGCCGGGATCCGCGAGACGATCCTGTTCCCGCTGCTCAAGCCCGAGGTCTGAGCCGAGCCATGGACGCCAAGGGTGCCGAGACGCTGATGACGGCGCTCGGCTTCCCGCACGGGGTCGGACGCCTCTACGACCAGCTGCTTCCCCTGGCCGGTCGTCCGCTCGAGGAGGTGCTGGCCGGGCTGGGCATCGCCGCGGACGAGCTGGCGGCCCGGGCGGCTCCGCTGGTCGAGGCCGAGATCCTCGACCTGCGCCCGGAGGGCGTCACCGTCCTCACGCCCGCGGACGCGGTCTCACGGATGATCGCCACCGCCGCCGAGAGGGCCCGGTTGGCGCACGACCGGCTGCTCAGCATCAGCCGCGCGATGCCGTACGTCGCCGGCAGCACCGCGCGCGTGCCCTCCTCCCACCTGGCCGAGACGGAGCAGCCGCTGGACGGCGAGGTGTTCTCCTCGCGCTCCCTCGCCGAGACGCTGTCCACCCTGGTGGCCGGCACCAGCGGCGAGTTGCGCTGGCTTCGCCCCGACCAGTGGACGCTGCCGCGGGAGGACAAGATGCTCGCCCTGGTCGCCACGGCGGTCAAGAGCGGGCGCCGGGCACGCGCGCTCTATCCGGTGCCGGCGCTGCGGGACGCGCGGTCGGCCATCGAGGCCCGCGCCGAGGCGGGGGAGGAGATCCGGCTGCTGCCGGAGATCCCGACCCGGCTGCTCATCGTGGGCACCAGCCACGCGATCCTGCCCGAGCCGCTGGGCAACACCGAGTCGCCCCTGGTGATGGTCCGCCAGCGCAGCATCGTGCAGGCGCTGACGCTGCTCTTCGAGCAGATGTGGGCCGACGCCGCGCCGTTCGACCTTGGGCTGCATCGCGGCGATCCCGCCCGCCGGCTGCTGCTCCAGCAGCTCGCCTCAGGGGCGCAGGACGAGCAGATCGCCCGTCGCCTCGGCCTGGGCCTGCGCACGGTACGGCGCCGGGTCGCCGAGCTGATGTCCGAGCTGGGCGCGGAGTCGCGGTTCCAGGCAGGCGTGGAGGCCGCCCGGCGGGGGTGGCTCTAGGAGGAGCCCCCGCCGGCACGGGCGGGGGCTCGATGCGGCAAGACGCTACTCCGACTCCGCGGGCCACAGACTTCCGGTGCAGGCTTCACGACTCCAGTTGTTGCTAGCTAGATCAGCGGACCATGTCCGCCGTGCGTGGCCCGACTTGTCCTCTGATCGGATCTCGACACTCCCAGCTTGGGCGCCGGCATGCACCCATGCGACGGCGGAAATTCCATCCGCGACCGACGTCACGGCCGACAGCAATCGCTGATCAACCGCTGGAGGCGTGGTTTGTGACGCCAATGACGACGCTCGCTCCCAGTTCGGTCGAGTGGCGCCGCCAGGAGCACAGACAATGGCGGAACGGTCGCCGGCACCGAGCACCGCAGCAAATGGGGTAGCTGAGGGATTCGCCCGGTAGTGACGACGAGCGGCCTCCTCCACGATCCGAAGCGGGTCGACGTCAGTTTGATCTGTAGCTCGATCGGTCATGCATCCCGCCCTTCAAGGAGTTGGTCAGAGAGCGTTCAGGCCACAGTTGTCCACTTCGACCGAGTCGCTGGTGAATGGCGTCTGTGGAAATGGTGACCCCTCGGCCGAGGCTTCAACGATCTCGTGGTAGTGGTGGGTGCCAGTGAGGCTGTCGCAAAGCGAACTCGGCGCGACCGTAAGAACCCACCCCAACTTGCTGCCTGATGCGTAAGCAACAGTAACCCACTTGCCCTTCTTTCCCTTCCACTTCTGGAGCGTGACCGTCATGCTCATGTACTCCGGGTCGGGCTCGCACTCAGTTTGAGCGCCCCACTCGAGCGCCGCGTTGACCTTGCGGGGATCGAAGGCGTTCCCCCAGCAGCCTTCGGCTGTTGCCGGGGCGGCGCCCAGCGACCCCTTACTCGAAGCCGGAGGTCCGAACCAGTCGGGCTGGCCGCCGACGTCGGCGTTCGTGGGTGTCCAGTCTGACGGCGGCGCTGACGGAGACGCATCCGGCGAGGCGGAATAGGCGCCAGCGGCCGGACCGATCACGAGTGCGGCACTCGCAAGAGCTATCGCCATGGAACGAACACGAGCGTTCACTTCGAACTCCTTGCTAGTAGTTTTTGGTCACGAATGCGACGAGAAAGGAGACTATGCAAGGAAAGGAAATCGAGGCGGCGCGCCGACGCAAATCGCACCCATTCGCGACATAGGTCCGACTACCTCGTGACCGCGCGGCGACAAAGCACCGACGAATGACCGTCAGCTCTCCGCCCCGTTGTGGGCACACATCACCATCCGACGCGAGACGCGAGGTTCCCCGGCCTCCGGCCCGGCCGCGTCAAGCCGCCCAGAGCTACGAGTCCGCGCCGAGGGAGTCCTCGAACCAACGGTCGGCCCGCTCGACCAGGGCGCGCGCGTGCCATTGGCTAAGTTCGCCAGAGTGGAGCGAGAGGCCGTTTTCGATGGCGATCACTAGATCACGTGGTGGAAGACGACGGCCGAGCTCGTAGTCACTGAGGTTGCTTCTGGCCGATAGCCCGATCAAGCTCGCTACTTCCGCTTGCGTTAGACCGCGGATCATCCTTTGGCGCCGGATCTCAAGACCTAGGCGGGGACTGCTGCACGATCGGGTGACAGGTTGGGTCACGCAGCCTGAGTGGCTGACGCGGTCATGATGGTCTCGTATTCGATGGGGGTCAATCGGCCGAGACCGGCCTGCCGACGACGCCGGTGGTAGGTGCGCTCGATCCA
>NZ_DASZUF010000157.1:0-21968 GCF_035547795.1 Nocardioides sp. | reverse complement strand
CGATTACCTCGACTCGCTCACCCATATCCGGCGCCTCGCCGAATCCGGCGACGTGGCCGTCGTGCTGCCCGGCCACGGACCGGTCGTGACCGAGCCGGGTCCGGCCGTCGAGTTCTACCTCAGCCACCGTGCTGCACGTCTCGCCCAGGTAGAGGCCGCCGTGGCGGCCGGTGACCGCACAGCTGAGGAGATCGTGCGACGCGTGTACGCGGACGTCGATCGTGGACTGTGGCCGGCTGCGGAGCTGTCTGTACGCGCGCAGCTCGAATACCTCGAATCGCGCGGCTAATAGGGCTAAGCGAGCTACGGCTAAGACAGCGCGACTCAGGTAAGGCCGCGCCAGTCAGTAACGCTGCGCCAGTCAGCTAACGCAGACCCAACCGTCTAACGCGCGCGCCGCGCGAGACGCACGGTGTCCAGCAGCACGACCGCCCGCGCTTCCAGCTTGATCCAGCCGCGCTGCGCGAAGTCGGCCAGCGCCTTGTTGACCGTCTCGCGGGAGGCGCCGACCAGCTGGGCCAGCTCCTCCTGGGTGAGGTCGTGATGCACGTGCACGCCGTCGTCGGCGGTGCGGCCGAAGCGGTCGGCGAGGTCGAGCAGCGCCTTGGCGACGCGGCCCGGCACGTCGGAGAAGACCAGGTCGGCGACCACGTCGTTGGCCTTGCGCAGCCGGCCGGCCAGCTGGGCCAGCAGGCCGCGGGCGACCACCGGTCGGCCGTCGAGCCACTTGAGCAGGTCCTCGTGCGAGAGCGAGGCGAAGGTGGCGTCGGTGACGGCGGTGACGGTCGCCGAGCGCGGGCCGGGGTCGAAGAGCGACAGTTCGCCGAACATCTGACCGGGCCCCATGATGGCCAGCAGGTTCTCACGCCCGTCGGAGGAGGTCCGGCCGAGCTTGACCTTGCCGTCGAGCACGACGTAGAGCTTGTCGCCCGAGTCGCCCTCGTGGAACAGCACGTCGCCTCGGCGCAGCTTCGTCTCCGACATCGATGCGTGCAGCGCCGCCATCGACTCGTCGTCGAGCGCGCTGAACAGCGGCGCCTGACGGAGTACGTCGTTGTCCACGCCCATCTCCTCCTGGATCCCCCCGCGCCGCATGCGCGGTCACGGCGAATCCTATCCGTGCCATAAGTCACATCGAGTGGAAGTCCGCTCCCGCACACCTTATCGGCACCGGCCCGCCGGCGGATGGTCGCACTGTCGGTGTCGCGCCGTACCCTTGCCCCTGTGCCCGCTGCCGTGACTGTTCCGCCGTCGACGAGCCTGGTCAGGCGCGCCCGCAAGGTCGACCGGATTCTGGCCGAGACCTACCCCGACGCCAAGGCCGAGCTCGACTTCGACAACCCCTTCGAGTGCCTGGTCGTCACCGTGCTCTCCGCCCAGACCACCGACAAGCGGGTCAACGCGGTCAAGCCGTCGCTGTTCGCCGCCTATCCGGACGCGAAGGCGATGGCCGCGGCCGACCGCGCCCACCTGGAGCAGATCGTCGGCCCGCTCGGCTTCTTCCGGGCCAAGACCGACAGCCTGCTGCGGCTCTCGGCGGCCCTCGTGGAGGAGTACGACGGCCAGGTCCCGCGCACGCTCGAGCAGCTGGTCAAGCTGCCCGGCGTGGGCCGCAAGACCGCCAACGTCGTGCTCGGGAACGCGTTCGGGCTGCCCGGCATCACCGTCGACACCCACTTCGGCCGGCTCGCCCGCCGGCTCGGTTGGACCGAGCAGACCGACCCGGTCAAGGTGGAGCACGAGGTCGGGGCGCTCTTCCCCAAGCGGGACTGGACGATGCTCTCCCACCACCTGATCTGGCACGGCCGACGCCGGTGCCACGCCCAGAAGCCGGCCTGCGGGGCCTGCCCGGTGGCGAAGCTGTGCCCCTCCTACGGCATCGGTCCCACCGACCCCGAGGCGGCGGCCAAGCTGGTCCGGACCGAGGGGCGCAATTGAGGCGGCTGGCGGCGCTGGTCGCCGTAGTCCTGCTGCTGACCGGCTGCGGCGCCAAGGACCTCGTGGTCGCGCCGAACCCGTCCAAGATCGACGTGAGCACCCCGGACCTGGTCGCGCTGAAGGCCACGTCGCAGGTTCCGGACTGCCCCAAGCCTCAGGTGCACGGCGGCGTCCTGCCGCATCTCACCCTCAAGTGCCTCGGCGGCGGCACCAGCGTGGACCTGTCCACGCTGAAGGGCCCGCTGATCATCAATTTCTGGCAGTCGGCCTGCACGCCCTGCCGCAAGGAGATGCCCGCGCTGGAGGCCTTCCACCAGCAGTACGGCGACCAGGTTCCGATCCTCGGCGTCGACACCACCGACACGCTGCCCGGGGTCGCGCTCAAGCAGGCGATCAAGCGGGGCATCACCTATCCGCTCGTGGCCGACCCGGGCGGCGATCTGCAGACCACCAAGCTGCACATCCGCGGTACCCCCGCGTTCTGGATGCTGTCCGCCGACGGCAAGCTCAGCTACCACATCGGTGGCCTGACCTCGGTCGACCAGGTCAGGCAGATGGCCGACGCCGCCCTGGGACTGCACCTGTGACCCCCGACTGGCTCCGCCCCGTGGCCGACGCGCTGGAGACCATCCAGGGCAGCGACCTGACCGCGTTCCTGCCGCCCGACGATGTGGAGCCGCGCGAGGGCGCGGTGCTGATCCTCTTCGGGGAGGGCGAGTCCGGGCCGGACCTGCTGCTGACCGAGCGCTCCCACACCATGCGCTCGCACCCGGGCCAGGTCAGCTTCCCGGGCGGCTCGATCGACCCCGGGGAGACGCCTCGGCAGGCGGCGCTGCGCGAGGCCCAGGAGGAGACCGGCCTCGACCCGGCCGGCGTCGAGGTGATCGGCGAGCTGCCGCAACTGTGGCTGCCGCCGTCCAACTTCGCCGTCACGCCGGTGGTCGGCTGGTGGCGCGACCCCTCGCCGGTCTCGGTCCGCAGCCTGGAGGAGGTGCACGCCATCTACCGGGTGCCGATCGCCGAGCTGCGCGACCCGGCGCACCGGATCCGGGTGCGCTCGCCGCGCAACCCCGACTGGCTCGGCCCCGGGTTCCTGATCGGTCCGGACAAGGACGTCATCCTGTGGGGCTTCACCGGCGGGATCGTGGCGCGGCTGTTCGGCTACCTCGGCTGGATCGAGGACGTCGCCGACGCGCCGATCACCGAGCTGCCGGCGTACATGCTGCGGGGGAGGACGGCCCATGAACGTCCTTGACTGGCTGCTGGTCGTCCTCGTCGCCGCGTACGCCCTCTCCGGCTACTGGCAGGGCTTCATCACCGGCGCGTTCGCGACCGCCGGGCTGCTGCTGGGCGGCCTGTTCGGCGTCTGGCTGGCGCCGAAGGCGCTCGGCAACGCCAACCCGTCGATGTGGGTCTCACTGGGGGCGCTGTTCATCGTGATCCTGGCCGCGTCGCTGGGCCAGGGCATCCTGCAGTACGCCGGAGCGCGGGTGCGCGACCGGATCCGCTGGCGGCCGGTGCGCCTCGTCGACGCCGTCGGTGGGGCCGCGCTCTCGGCCGCGGCCGTGCTGCTGGTCGCCTGGGCGCTGGGTGTGGCCGTCACCGGCACCCGGATCAGCGGCCTGACCTCGCTGGTGCGCAACTCCACCGTGCTCAGCCATGTCAACGGCGTCCTCCCGCAGCAGGCCGCACGCGGGCTGCAGGCGTTCAACAACGTGGTCGGGACCAGCTTCTTCCCGCGTTACCTCGAGCCGTTCGCGCCCGAGCGGATCGTGAAGGTCGGCCCCGGGCCGGCCAAGCTGAAGACCGACCCGGACGTGATCCGGGCGGCGGCCAGCGTGCTCAAGGTCCGCGGTGCGAGCTCGTGCGGCCGCGGCGTGGAGGGCAGCGGCTTTCTGATCGCCCCGCGCTACCTGATGACCAACGCGCACGTGGTTGCCGGCGTCTCCGACCCCACCGTCCTCGTCGGGGGTACCACCCAGGACGCCACCGTGGTCGCCTACGACCCGCGCCTGGACCTCGCCGTACTGCACTTCGACAGCGGCAACCTGCCAGCCCTCTCCTTCGCCGGGCCGCAGCAGGCCAAGGAGGGCGTCGCGATCCTGGGCTATCCCGAGGACGGGCCGTTCGACCTGGAGCCGGGCCGGGTGCGCTCGCAGCAGCGGCTCCGCTCGCCGGACATTTACGGCTCGGGGACGGTCATCCGTGACGTCTACTCGCTGCGCGGACTGATCCGCCCGGGCAACTCCGGCGGCCCGATCGTCGACGCCGACGGCAAGGTGGCAGGCGTGGTCTTCGCGGCCTCGGTCACCGACCCCGACACCGGCTACGCGCTGACCGCCGCCCAGGTGGAGAAGACCGCCTCGGCAGCGGTCGGCCTCACCGCGCCGGTCTCCACCGGCGGCTGCGCCTCCTGAGTCCGCTCACCTCCAAAGTGTCACGGTGACACTTTGGGCTGAGCGTGACAGTTGCGAAGTGTCACTGACCCAGCGAACTGTCACGGTGACACTTTGGCGAGGGGGCCTACTTGCCCTTGAGCGCCTGGGGGATCTGCTTGCCCTGGGCGATCGCCCGCTCGGGCGCCTTGACCTTCTTCAGGCTCTTGACGCCGAGCAGCACCAGCAGCCCGGCAAGGACCAGGTAGAGCCCGAAGACGATCAGGAACGACCACTTCAGCGACAGCCCGTGGCCGTCCCAGTTGATCAGGTAGGCGATGGCCACCGAGAGCATGATCACCGCGAGGACGGCGATGAAGCCGGCGGCGGCGAACATCGCGATCCCGACCCCGCCGGCGGTGACGCTGACCTTCAGCTCCGACTTCGCCAACTCGATCTCCTTGGAGATCAGGGTGGAGATGTCACGGCTGGCCTCGGCGACCAGGCGGCCGATGGTGGGCTCGTCCGTCGTTGCCTTCACGGGTTCGGTGGCCATGCCCGTACCTTACCGACCGCCACCCGAGTTCACAGCGCTTGCAGGTCTCACTCGCTGATCATCGGCACGCGGCAGATGGCGGCGGCCTTCGGGACGAAGCTGCCCTGCACGATCACCGACGCCAGCACGACCACGAAGACGATGTCGTACAGATGGCCGGCGTGCGCGGCATGGGTCGTCACCGCGAAGAGGCCGAGCAGGATGGGCACCGCACCCTTCAGGCCGCCCCATGACAGGAACGCCCGCTCGCTCCAGGTGAGCCCGCTTCGCACCAGCAGGAGGGCCACGGCGATGGGCCGGACGGCCAGTGTCGTCGCCGCGAAGAGCACCAGGCCGATCCAGACGGCGTCAGTCGTGAACACCCGGCTCAGGTCGACGGTGAGACCGAGCGCCACGAACGCCGCGATCTCCGCCAGGCTGGCCAGGCCGGCCGTGAAGCGCTCGGTCGCCAACCGGTGGGGTACGTCGGCCTCGCCGATGATCACACCGGCGAGCAGAACGGCGAGGAAGCCGGACCCGTCGAGGGCCGCGGCGCTGCCGTAGATCAAGAAGGCCGCCACGATCGAGCGCACCGGACGCAGCCCCTCGTTCGAGATCGGCATATGGCGCATCACCCAGGCCAGGCCGGTGCCACCGGCGACTCCCACGGCCACGCCCACCACCAGCTGGAGGGCGAACGTCGCCAGCCCGTGGCCGAACGCACCCCATCCGGCGCCCGAGCTGCCGAGGATGGCGATCATCAGCGCGATGCCCACCGGGTCGTTGGCCCCGGACTCGCCCTGGAGGATGGTGCCGGTGCTGCCGGCGATCTCTCGCCCGGCGAGGACGTTGAAGACGACCGCCGGATCGGTCGGCGACAGCGCGGTCGCCAGGAGCAGCGCCTCGCGCCAGTCCAGGCCGATCAGCAGGTGGCCGATCAGGGCGAGACCTGCTGCCGTGATCACCGTGCCGGCGACACCCAGGACCATGATGGGCCTCGCCGCCGAGCGGAACCGAGGCAGTCCGATCTGCATTCCCCCGTCGAACAGGATGATGACCAGCGCGACCGTGACGAGCCGCTCGTTGGCGATACCCGAGAGCTGGTGCAGGCGCGGGATCAGGTCCGAGACGGCCGCCGCGACGAGCAGGAAGATCGCCGGCGTCGGGATCCGCAGCAGGCTGCTGAGCCGATTGGACGCGATCGCCAGCGCGAACGCCGCGGCGACGCACAGGATGATCGTGCCGAAGACTGGTCCGTCGTGCATGCGGCAGTGGCTCCTCAGGGGTCGTCGGACGAACGCCGACCAGACTTCCCGGCACACCTGGATCCACCGTAGCGGGCCGGGTCAGATCACGTGCAGCGACTGGAGCCCGTGGACGAGGATCTCGACGCCGATGGCGAGGATGAGGAAGCCGATGATGCGCACCAGGGCGCCGATGCCGGTCGGGCCGAGCCGGTCGACCAGCGGCGTGCCGAAGCGCAGCACCAGCACCATCAGGGCGCTGATCACTGCCGCCGCGATCACGATCCCGATCCGGTTGCCCCAGCCGGGGTGCCGGGCGGTGAGGGCGATGACCACGCCGATCGCGCCGGGCCCGGCGATCAGCGGCAGCGCCATCGGCGAGAACGAGATGTCCTGCTTGACCCGGGCGTGGTCCTGCTCGGCCGCGTCGAGCCGGGGCGTGGAAGTGATCATGCCGAAGCCGGAGTGGGCGACGACCAGTCCGCCCGCGACCTGGAGGGCGCCGAGCGTGATCCCGAACGCGTTGAGCACCAGCGTGCCGAACAGGGTGAAGACGGCCAGGATGCCGAAGACGTAGAGCCCCGTGCGGGTGGCCTGGCGGCGTACCTCGCTCGGTGCCATGTCGCCGGTCAGGCCGGCGTACGCCGCCAACGCGCCGACCGGGTTGGTGATCGGGAGGAGGGCGCCGAGCGCCGTACCTGCTACCGCGATGACCTGCATGGGCCATCTCTACCAGGAC
This sequence comes from Nocardioides sp., assembly GCF_035547795.1. Lineage (GTDB taxonomy): Bacteria > Actinomycetota > Actinomycetes > Propionibacteriales > Nocardioidaceae > Nocardioides. The sequence continues at coordinate 15,137 of NZ_DASZUF010000157.1, read as the reverse complement.
GCAGAACTGCTGGGTTGGTCGCGACCGGCACGGTGTGTCGGGCGACCAACCCAGCAGTTTCGGGTGGGAGGCGCTCAGTCCTCGGTGGACTGTGCCTGGCCGGCGGCGATGAGCTCCATGATCGAGCTGTCCGCCAGCGTGGTGGTGTCGCCGACGGCGCGCTTCTCCGCGACGTCGCGCAGCAGCCGGCGCATGATCTTGCCGGAGCGCGTCTTGGGCAGCTCGGGCACGATCATGATCGCCTTGGGCTTGGCGATCGGGCCGATCTCCTTGCGGACGTGGTTGGACAGCTCCTGGTGGCAGTCCTGGCTCGGGGCGTCCTCGCGCAGGATGACGTAGGCCACCACGGCCTGGCCGGTGTCGGGGTCGGTGGCGCCGACCACAGCGGCCTCGGCGACGTAGGGGTGGGAGACCAGGGCCGACTCGATCTCGGTGGTGGAGAGCCGGTGTCCGGAGACGTTCATCACGTCGTCGACCCGGCCGAGCACCCAGATGTCGCCGTCCTCGTCCTTCTTCGCGCCGTCACCGGCGAAGTAGTAGCCAGCTCCGTTGTTGGCGTCGGCGAAGCGCGCCCAGTAGGTGTCGACGTAGCGCTGGTCGTCGCCCCAGATGGTGCGCAGCATCGAGGGCCACGGCTCGGTGAGGACCAGGTAGCCGCCCGAGCCGTTCGGCACCGGGTTGCCGGCGTCGTCGACCACGTCGGCCCCGATCCCGGGCAGGGGGGTCATCGCGGAGCCCGGCTTGCCGGCGGTCACGCCCGGCAGTGGGCTGATCATGATCGCGCCGGTCTCGGTCTGCCACCAGGTGTCGACCACCGGGGTGCGGTCCTTGCCGATCACATGCCGGTACCAGACGTAGGCCTCCGGGTTGATCGGCTCCCCGACCGAACCGAGGATGCGCAGCGACGACATGTCGTACTTGTCCGGGACCTCGTTGCCCTGCTTCATGAACGAGCGGATCGCGGTCGGGGCGGTGTAGAAGATCGTCACCTTCTTCTCGGCGATGATCTGCCACCAGCGGCCCCGCTCCGGGAAGTCCGGGGTGCCCTCGTAGAGGACCTCGGTCGCCCCGTTGGCCAGCGGGCCGTAGACGATGTAGGAGTGCCCGGTCACCCAGCCGATGTCCGCGGAGCACCAGTAGATGTCGGTCTCCGGCTTGAGGTCGAAGACCGCCCAGTGGGTGTAGGCGGCCTGGGTGAGGTAGCCGCCGGTGGTGTGCAGGATGCCCTTCGGCTTGCCGGTGGTGCCGGAGGTGTACATCACGTAGAGCGGGTGCTCGGCGTCGAACGCCTCCGGCGTGTGCTCGGTGGAGGCGGAGCCGACCGCGTCGTGCCACCACACGTCCACGTCCTCGTCCCACCCCACGTCCTGGCCGGTACGACGGACCACCAGCACCTTCTCCACCGTGTGACCGGCGTTGGCGGCGATCTCGCGGGCCTCGTCGACGGCCGGCTTCAGGGCCGACGCAGCGCCGCGCCGGTAGCCGCCGTCGGCGGTGACCACCACCTTGGCCTGGCAGTCCTCGATCCGGGAGGCGAGCGCCTCGGCCGAGAAGCCGCCGAACACGACCGTGTGCGGCGCGCCGATGCGGGCGCAGGCGAGCATCGCCACGATCGCCTCGGGGATCATCGGCATGTAGATCGCGACCCGGTCGCCGGTGGCCACGCCCAGCGCGGTCAGCGCGTTGGCGGCCTGCGATACCTCGTCCTTGAGCTGGGCGTAGGTGATGTCGCGCTCGTCGCCGACCGGCTCCCCCACCCAGTGGATCGCCACCCGGTCACCGAGGCCGTTCTCGACGTGCCGGTCCACGCAGTTGTACGCCGCGTTCAGCTTGCCGCCGACGAACCACTTGGCGAACGGCGCCTTGTCCCAGTCCAGGACGCGGTCCCAGGGCTGCGACCAGGTCAGCCGCTGCGCCGCCTTGGCCCAGTAGGCCTCGCGGTCGGCCGCGGCCTCGGCGTACGCGTCGGCCTTCACGTTGGCGCTCGCGGCCAGGTCCGCGGGCGGCTCGAACCGGCGGTGTTCGTGCAGCAGGTTCGACAGGGTCTCTTCGCTCACGTGTGATCACTTCCCGTGCATTATGTTGAATCGTGGCCTACGCCACACTAGCCCGCTGGGACCAGTGTGGCGCAGGCGGATGGGCGAGGGGCAGTGCCTCAGTTGCGGGGCGCGACCGGCAGCAGTTGGCGCTTGAAGGTGAAGGCGGTGACGCCGGCGAACGAGGCGTACCAGGCCGCCAGCGCGGTCAGGATGCCGAGGTAGCCGCCGATCTTGATCCAGTTCGAGGACTCCTTGTCGAACCACCCGATCGCCAGGATCAGGAAGGTGACGGTCAACAGGACGAACACGGTGAGGACCGCTCCGGAGACGCGGGTCGCGGCCACGGTCATGTAGGCGGTGAAGATCGCCCAGCCGAGCAGGAAGATCCCGACCACCTTGTAGCCGTCGGGGCCGAGGTGGGCCAGGTCCTTCTCGGCCAGCCACCAGAAGGCGACCCAGAAGCCGCCGTAGGAGCAGAAGGCGGTAGCGCCGAAGGTGTTGCCCTTGGCGAACTCCCACATGCCGGCGGCGAACTGGCAGATGCCGCCGTAGGCGAGCGCGAGACCGAGCGCCCCGCCGACGAGTGCCTGGGGAACGATGTTGGCGTTGACGCAGCTGAGGACGAAGGTGGTGAGGGCGAAGGCGCCCAGCCCGAGCGGGGCGGGATCGGCGATGTGAGCGCCGGGGAGGGGCCGGGAGATAGGCGCCTCGGTCGGGCTTCCGGTGCCGTAGTTGGTGGACATGTCGTGCTCCTTTGAGAACGCAGGACTGGACCATCCCGGGTGTCCGGGCACCACGACGCTAGCCATGCTCGCGCCGGCGCCACAGCGTGCGCGTGGGGGGCATTCGGTGGGCGGCGGAAACCCTGCGATGTGTGCTGGGTCACATCCGACGAGCGGTCGCTCTGGTACGACGAACGGCGTGCCCAGGGCGGTCGAGACCGGCTCAGTCGGCGTTGCGCGGCCGGAACGCCCCGCGGTCGACCGCGACCGCCTCGGGGGTGTGCAGCCGCACCATGGTGCGCGCCACGTGGGCCGGCTGCGTGGTCGCCACCGAGACCAGCACCATGGTGGCGAACGCCAGCGGCACGGTCAGGAGCGCGGGCTGGGAGAGCACCGCGCCGCCGAGGCCGCCGTAGCTGTGCCCAAAGAGCGCCACCATCACCGCGGCGGTGGACAGCGTGCCACCCACGCTCATGCCGGTGATCGCGCCCGCCGCGGTCAGGCCCGGCCACCAGATGCCGAGCAGCAGCATCGGGCAGAACGTCGAGGCCGCCACCGCGAACGCCAGCTCCACCGAGTGCGCCACCGCCAGCCCGGTGGAGAGCACCGTCAGGGCCAGCGTGGCCAGCGCCCCGAACGCGGCCGAGATCCGGAAGGCGGCGACGCCGCTGAAGCGCCGGCCCAGTACGTCCTGGCCGATCACCCCGGCGATGGAGAGCACCAGCCCCGAGGAGGTGGAGAGGAACGCCGCGAAGGCGCCCGCGGCCAGCACCGCGGTGAGCAGGTCGGCCACGGTGCCGTGCAGGACGTGGCCGGGCAGGTCGAGGACCGCGGTGTCGCTGGGGTCGCCCGCGGAGATGGTGCTCAGGTAGCGGCGGCCCAGGACGCCGTACACAGGTGGCAGCAGGTAGAAGGCGCTGAGCAGGCCGAGGACCGCCACGGTGGTGCGGCGGGCGGCGTACCCATCCCGGTTGGTGTAGAAGCGGACCACCACGTGCGGCAGCCCCATCGTGCCCAGAAACGTCGCCAGGATCAGCGAGTAGGTCAGGTAGAGGCTGTGCGGGCCGCGCATCGGCTCGACCCAGTCGGTGGCGTCGAGCCGGGCCGCGGCGCCGGCCGCGCCGCCGCCGTGGTGCAGCAGCAGGAAGGCCAGCGGCGTGAGCAGCGCCGCCAGCTTGAGCCAGTACTGCACCGCCTGGACCAGGGTGATGCTGCGCATCCCGCCGGCCACCACGCCGAGCAGCACCACCAGCGCGACGGCGGTGGCGCCGACCCACGACGGGGCGCCGGTGAGGGTGTGCACCGTGAGGCCGGCACCCTGGAACTGCGGGATGAGGTAGAGCACCGCGATGAGTACGCCGAGCGCGCTGGCCAGCGTGCGCGCCGGCTGCGACTCCAGCCGGAACTCGGCGAAGTCGGGCAGCGTGTAGGCGCGGCTTCGGCGCAACGGGGCCGCGACGAACAGCAGCAGCACCAGGTAGCCCGCCGTCCAGCCGACCGGATACCAGAGCATGTCGACACCGCGCGCCATCACCAGCCCGGCGACGCCGAGGAACGACGCGGCGGACAGGTACTCCCCGCTGATCGCGGCGGCGTTGGTCGCCGGACCGACCGTGCGGGAGGCGACGTAGAAGTCGCTGGTGGTGCGAGAGATGCGCAGTCCGAAGGACCCGACCGCGAGGGTGAGGACGCAGACCAGCAGGGCCGCCAGGGCGGTGATCGCCTCGCGGCTCACGGCCTCATCACTGGGGACCCCCGACCAGATCCTGGAATGCCCGCTCGTTGCGCTCGGCGCGCCGGACGTGACGCAGCCCGAGCCCGATGATCACCGGGTAGCAGCACACGCCGAGCAGCAGCCACGCCAGCGGTACGCCGAGGATGCGGCCGTGTCGCAGCCACGGCACCAGCACGAACAGCAGCGGCAGCGCGCCGACCGTCACCACCAGGATCGCCAGGTTGCCCAGCGCCAGCCGCAGCTGGCTGCGGATGAGCGAGCGCATGTAGACCTCGCCGACGGCGCTCTGCGCGTCGATCTCGCCGGGCACGGTGGTCCGCCGCGGTCGCCGGGTCGGCGGCGCCATCACCCGCACCCGCTGCGGCGGCGGGGTAGGCGAGCCGCTCATCCCTCGCCCCGCCGGGTGCGGCGCAACTGCTCGCGCAGCGCCGGCGTGTGCCGTCGGCTGACCTGGAGCTCGCGGCCGCCGACCAGCACCGCCACCCGGCCCTCCTCCTCGCGGATCTCCTCCACGTGCGGCAGCGAGACCAGCAGCGAGCGGTGGATCCGGACGAACCCGGTGTCGCGCCAGCGCTCCTCCAGGCTGGAGATCGGCAGCCTGACCAGGTGGCTGCCGGTGGCGGTGTGCAGCCGGCTGTAGTCGCCCTGGGCCTCCACGAAGCTGACCTGCGAGCGTGACACCAGCCGGGTCACGCCGCCCAGCTCCACCGCGATGGTGTCGTCGCGTGGCGCCGTGGCCCCGCCGTCGACGACGCGCCGTACTGCCTCGCGCAGGCGCTCCTCGCGCACCGGCTTGAGCAGGTAGTCGACCGCCCGGAGGTCGAAGGCGTCCACCGCGTGCTCGGCGTGGGCGGTGACGAAGACCAGCTGCGGCGGGGTGCGGAACCGGGCCAGCACGGCGGCCAGCTCCAGGCCGGACAGACCCGGCATCGCCACGTCGAGGAAGACCGCGTCGACGTCACGCTCCTGCAGCAGCCGCAGCGCCTCGGTGCCGGAGCCGGCACAGGTGACCTCCGCGATCCGCTCGTCCCGCTCGAGGAGATAGGCCAGCTCGTCGAGGACCGGCCGCTCGTCGTCCACCACCAGGATCCGCAGGCCGCTCATGGATGCACCCCGTGGGCGTACTTCGGCACCCGCACCGTCACCTTCGTCCCGGCGCCGGGCGCCGTCTCCACCATCAGTCCGTAGCCCTCCCCGAACGTCGAGCGCAACCGCTCGTCGACGTTGAACAGTCCCACCGAGTCCAGCGACGCGTCCCCGGCGAGCACGCGCCGGATCCGCTCGGGGTCCTCGCCCACGCCGTCGTCCTCGATCGTGATCACCGCCTCCCGGTCCAGGTCGCGGGCCAGGATCTGCACCGATCCGCCCTCGGGGCGCGGCGCCAGGCCGTGGCGTACGGCGTTCTCGACCAGCGGCTGCAGGCTCAGCACCGGGATCGTCACCGGCAGCACCTCGGGGGCGATCCGTAGGGTGACGCCGAGCCGGTCGCCGAACCGGGCCTGCTCCAGCACCAGGTAGCGCTCGATCGATTGCAGCTCCTCGGCCAGGGTGGTGTAGTCACCCAGCCGGCGGAAGGAGTAGCGAGTGAAGTCGGCGAAGTCGAGCAGCAGGTCGCGGGCCCGGTCGGGGTCGGTGCGCACGAAGGACGCGATCGCGGTGAGGCTGTTGTAGACGAAGTGCGGGCTGATCTGGGCGCGCAGCGCGCGCACCTCGGCCTCCATCAGCCGGGACCGGGACGCGTCGAGCTCGTCCAGCTCCAGCTGGCCCGAGACCCAGCCGGCCAGCTCGGTGGTGGCCCGGACCAGCACCGCCGACGCGCGGCCGGTGAAGACCTGCAGCGTGCCGACCACCCGGTCGTCGACCGTGAGTGGGGAGACCACCGCGTGCCGGATGTCGCAGGCCGGGTCGCCGCACCGGAACTCGCGGTGGTCGCGCACCGTCGTGGACCCGTCGGCCACCCCCTCGCGGGCGAGCTGGGCGGCGTGCTGCTCGTGCTGGACCGCGCCGCCGTCCCACGCCAGCAGGCTCTCGGTGTCGGTCAGCGCGACCGCGGGAGCGGCGACCAGGGAGCGCAGATGCCGCACCGACTCGCCGGCCGAGGTCAGGGTGAGGCCGTCGCGCAGCGCGCTGGTCATCAGGGAGGCGGTGTGCAGCGTGCGGAACGTCGCCCGGTCCACTTCGGTGCCGAGGTGGCCGCGCCGCCTCCACCAACTCATGCGCGCCATCGTAGGCCCGCGGCCAGGCCGTGAGGCCGTGAGCACAAATTGACCCGCCGCGAACGCGGACGGCGTGGGCCCGTGACAGCCGGTGGCGAGCATCCTGGCCATGAGCACTGGAACCGTCAGCCGCAGGACCCGGCGCTGGATCGATGAGTGGCGTCCCGAGGATCCGGCCTTCTGGAGCCGCACCGGCAGCGCGATCGCGCGCCGCAATCTGCTCTGGTCGATCTTCGCCGAGCACCTCGGCTTCTCCATCTGGATGATCTGGAGCGTCAGCTCGGCGTTCCTGGCCACGGTCGGCTTCGACTTCAGCCCGCAGCGGCTGTTCGTCCTGGTCGCGATCCCGAGCGCTGTCGGCGCACTGCTGCGGCTGCCCTACACCTTCGCGGTGCCCGCCTTCGGCGGCCGGAACTGGACGATCTTCTCCGCGCTGGCACTGCTGGTGCCCACGGCCGGCTATGCCGTCGCGGTGACCCACCCGGCTACGCCGTACTGGGTCTTCTGCGTGATCGCGGCGTTCGCCGGCCTGGGCGGCGGCAACTTCGCCTCGTCGATGACCAACATCAACTTCTTCTACCCGGCCGCCCGGAAGGGGACCGCGCTCGGCCTCAACGCCGCCGGCGGCAACCTCGGCGTCTCGCTCATCCAGTTCCTGCTGCCGGTGATGGTCGGCGGCGCCGGCGTCTTCGGCCTGGTCCGGGCGTCGGGCCACGGCGTCCACCTGCAGTACGCCGCCTACGTCTACGGCGTGCTGTGCCTGGTCGCGGCGGCCGGCGCGTACCTGTTCATGGACAACCTCGGCACGGCCCGGTCCGCGCCGCGGGAGCAGCTGACGGTGCTGCGCAACCGGCACACCTGGGTGATGGCGTTCGTCTATGTCGGGACGTTCGGGTCCTTCATGGGCTACAGCTCGGCGATGCCACTGCTGATCAAGCTCAACTTCTGGCGCCAGCCTGTGCCCACCGCGCCCGGCATCGGGATCAACTTCGCCTACTACGCCTTCCTCGGCGCCCTGGTCGGCTCCGCGACCCGGCCGCTGGGCGGCTGGCTGGCCGACCGGTACGGCGGCGCCAGGATCACCGTCGCGTCCTTCGGCGCGATGATCCTCAGCACCCTCGCGGTGCTGGTCACGCTGACCCGGCTCGAGGCGCTGCCGGCGTCGGGCCCCGCGATGGTGGCGGCGGTGCGCCACAACGAACACGTCTTCGGCTGGTTCCTGGCGGCGTTCCTGGTGGTCTTCGCGGCGACCGGCGTCGGCAACGGATCGGCGTACAAGATGATCCCCGGGCTCTACCCGACCCAGGCGCAGTCCTCGGCGGCGCTGGGCCTGATCGGCGCGGTCGGGGCGCTGGGCGGGTTCCTCATCCCGATCTCGTTCAACAGTCCGTGGGTCTCCTCGCCGCTGGCGGCGACCAAGGCGGCGTTCGTCGCCTTCACGCTCTTCTACGCGGCCTGTGCGCTGGTGTGCGCGCTCGCCTACCTCCGCCCGCGGCGCGCCGCCGCCACCACGCTGGCGGACGCCCGGATCTGATGACCGACACGCACTGCCCCTACTGCAGCCTCCAGTGCGGGATGACGCTGACCCGGCGTGGTCCCGCACTGGAGGTCTCCGCACGGTCCTTCCCGGTCAACGACGGCGCACTGTGCCGCAAGGGCTGGACAGCGACCGGGCTGCGCGGCTCGCGAGAGCGGCTCACCACGCCGCTGGTCCGCGACCGGGCCACCGGCGAGCTGACAGCGGTGGGCTGGGACGACGCGCTGGACCGGATCGCCGGCCGGCTGGCGGCGCTGCGCGCCGAGCATGGATCCGACGCCAACGCCGTCTTCGGCGGTGGTGGTCTGACCAACGAGAAGGCCTACCTGCTCGGCAAGCTCGCCCGGGTGGCGCTGGGCACCAGCCAGATCGACTACAACGGCCGCTGGTGCATGTCCTCGGCGGCGAGCGCGGCCAACCAGGCGTTCGGGATCGACCGCGGGCTGCCGTTCCCGCTCGCCGACATCGAGCGGACCGACGTGCTGGTCCTGGTCGGCTCCAACCTGGCCGAGACGATGCCGCCGGCCGCGCGCCACCTCGACCGGCTCCGCGAGCGGGGCGGCCGGCTGGTGGTGATCGACCCGCGCCGCACCCCGACCGCCGAGCGAGCCGACCTGTTCCTGCAGCCGGTGCCGGGGACCGACCTGCCGCTGGCGCTCGGCGTACTCCATCTGCTGGACGCGGCCGGCGCGGTCGACGAGGCGTATGTGGCGTCCCGGACCACCGGGTTCGAGGAGGTACGGCGCAGCGCGGCCGCGTGGTGGCCCGAGCGGGTGGAGCGGGTCACCGGGATCGAAGCCGGGCAGGTGCGGGAGCTGGCCGCGCTGCTGGGCGGCACCCGCAAGGCGATGGTGCTCACCGCCCGCGGTGCCGAGCAGCATGCCCAGGGCACCGCCACCGTGCTGGCCTGGATCGACGTCGCGCTCGCGCTCGGCCTGCCCGGCCGGCCCGACGCCGGCTACGGCTGCCTGACCGGGCAGGGCAACGGCCAGGGCGGCCGCGAGCACGGCCAGAAGGCCGACCAGCTGCCCGGCTACCGCTCGATCACCGACCGGGCCGACCGGGTCCACGTGGCCCGGGTGTGGGGTGTCACGCCGGAGGAGATCCCCGGCCCGGGCCGCAGCGCCTACGAGCTGCTCACCGCGCTCGGCACCCCCGGCGGCCCCCGGAGCCTGCTGGTGTTCGGCTCCAACATCGTCGTCTCCGCGCCCAACGCGCTGGCGGTCACCGAGCGGCTCGCCGCCCTCGACCTGCTGGTGGTCGCGGACATCGTGATGAGCGAGACCGCGGCGATGGCCGACGTGGTGCTGCCGGTCACCCAGTGGGCCGAGGAGACCGGCACGATGACCAACCTCGAGGGTCGGGTGATCCTGCGCGAGCAGGCGGTGAGCCCGCCCGAGGGCGTCCGATCCGACCTCGACGTCATCGCCGGGCTAGCCAGCCGGCTCGCGGCGCCCGGCGACTGGCCGACCGAGCCGGAGGAGGTCTTCGCCGAGCTGTGCGCCGCCTCCACGGGCGGGCGGGCCGACTACGCCGGGATCAGCTACCGCCGGATCCGCGCCGAGAACGGCGTGTTCTGGCCCTGTCCGTCGGCCTCCCACCCCGGGACGCCGCGGATGTTCGCCGACTCCTTCGCCCATCCCGACGGTCGTGCCCGCTTCGTCCCGGTCGAGCACCACGGGCCGGCCGAGGGCGTGTCCGCGGCGTACCCGATCCATCTGACCACCGGCCGGGTGCTGGCGCAGTACCAGTCCGGCGCGCAGACCCGGCGCATCCGTGAGCTGCCCGACGAGGGGGCGTTCGTGGAGCTGCACCCGCTGCTCGCCACCCGGATCGGCGTACGGGACGGCGAGCCGGTGCTGGTCCGCACCGCTCGCGGCGAGCTGAAGGCCCCGGCGCGGGTGGTGGCGACCATCCGGCCCGACACCGTCTTCGTGCCATTCCACTGGGTCGGGGCGAACAGGCTGACCAACGACGCGCTGGACCCGGTCAGCCGGATGCCGGAGTTCAAGGTCTGCGCCTGCGCGGTGAGCGGATGAGTCCCGGGCGGGTCGTGGTGGTCGGCAACGGCATGGCCGCCGTCCGGCTGGTCGAGAGTCTGGTCGCTCGCGGCGTGGACGCGGGGATCACCGTGCTGGGCGAGGAGTCGGTGGCGCCGTACAACCGGATCCTGCTCTCCGCCGTGCTCGAGGGCACCCACCGCGCCGACGCGATCACGCTCCGCTCCCCGCAGTGGTACGCCGACCATGGCGTCGACCTGCGGCTGGGCGCCCGGGTCGTCGACGTCCACCGTGACCGGCGCGAGGTCGAGCTGGCGGACCGGTCACGGGTGCGCTACGACCGACTGGTGCTGGCCACCGGCAGCATCCCGACACTGCCGCCGATCCGCGGACTGGTCCGGCCCGACGGTCGGCTGCACGAGCGGGTGCACGCGTTCCGCAGCCTGGCCGACTGCACCCGGCTGCTCGGGGCGCTTCCGGCCGCGCGGCAAGCGGTGGTGGTGGGCGGTGGACTGCTCGGCCTCCAGGTCGCCCGGGCGCTGTCCATCCGAGGGATCGCGACCGAGATCGTGGAGGGCGGCGAGCACCTGCTGCGCGGTCACGTCGAGCCTCGGGCCGGCGCGATGCTGCGGCGTAGCCTGGAGCGGCTCGGCACCACCGTCTACACCGGGGCGCGGGCGGTGCGGCTGACCGAGGACGGCCTGCGGCTCGACAACGGCGTCACCCTCGACACCGACCTGGTCGTGCTCGCCGCGGGCGGGCGGCCGAGCATCAACCTGGCCCGCCGCTGCGGGTTGGCCACCCGGCGGGGCATCGTCGTCGACGACACGCTCACCTCGGTGGACGACGAGCGGATCCACGCCGTCGGCGACTGCGCCGAGCACGGTCGGCGTACCTCCGGGTTCGTGCCGCCGGCCTGGGAGCAGGCCGACCTGCTCGCGGCGCGGCTGACCGGTGGCTCGGCGACGTACGCCGGACACCGGCCGGTCGCCCGGCTGCGCGCCACCGGACTGGACGTCGCGGTCCTCGGCGACCTCGCCGAGAGCGGCGAGGTCGTGCAGGTCGCCAACCCGGTCACCGGCAGCCTGCGCCGGCTGGTGGTGCGCGACGGGGTGATCGTCGCCGCCACCCTGGTCGGCGACCTGTCCCGGATCGGGCTGATCACCCAGGCCTACGACCGCGGCACCGTGCTCGGGCCGCACGAGCCGGGCGGCCTGCTGATGGGCGTCGCCGCCGAACGCTCCGGCCCGGCCGACCTGCCCGACGACGCCGAGGTCTGCGCCTGCGCCGGCGTCTCCGCCGGCCGGATCCGAGGCTGCACGTCGCTGGCCGACGTCCGCGAGCGCACCCGCGCCACCACCGGCTGCGGGGGCTGCACCGACGCCGTCACGACGCTGCTCGGCGCCCGTGTCGGAGGGTGATGGTTCGTCGAGGTAGGCAGGGCGGCCTCGATGAGCCGACGTCGTGAGGTCGTGAGCGAAAGGTGACGTGCTCTCTACACCGGCAACACAGAGGCCGAACACACGCTTCCTAGCGTCGTCGCATGCACACGCGGAAGAGACTCGTCGTCGCCGGCCACGGCATGGTCGGGCACCGGTTCGTCCAGGCCGCCATCGAGCGCGGGCTGACCGAGACTCACGACATCGTCGTGATCGGCGAGGAGCCGCGCCCGGCCTACGACCGGGTCGGGCTCACCTCGTGGTTCGAGGTCGGCAGTGCCGAGCTCAGCCTGCTGCCCTCGGGTGAGTACGACGACCCGCGGGTGCGTCTCATCCTCGGCACGCCCGTCACCGCCGTCGATCGCGACGCGTGCACGGTCACCCTGGCCGGCGGAGCGGTGCTCGACTACGACGAGCTGGTGCTGGCCACCGGCGCGGCGCCGTTCGTCCCGCCGGTGCCGGGCACCGACCTGCGCAACGTCTTCGTCTACCGCACCATCGAGGACCTGGAGGCGATCGCCGCCGCCGCACGGACCGCCTGCAGCGGCGCGGTCATCGGCGGCGGCCTGCTCGGCCTGGAGGCGGCCAACGCGCTGCGCGGCCTCGGCCTGGAGACGCACGTGGTCGAGATGAACCCACGGCTGATGAGCGTCCAGGTCGACGAGGCCGGCGGCCGGGTGCTGGGCCGCCACATCGAGGGTTTGGGCATCACCATCCACACCGACCGGGCCACCGAGGCCATTCTCGGCGACGGCCGCTGCGCCGGCCTGCGGTTCCGCGGCGTCGAGGAGCCGCTGCCGGTCGACCTGGTGGTCTTCTCCGCCGGCATCCGCCCCCGCGACGGGCTCGCCCGTGCGGCGGGGCTCGAGGTCGCCGAGCGGGGCGGCGTACTCGTCGACGAGCAGTGCCGCAGCAGCGATCCGCATGTGTGGGCGATCGGCGAGTGTGCCGCCCCGGCGGGCCGGATGTATGGCCTGGTCGCGCCGGGTTACGCCATGGCCGAGGTGGTGGTCGACGCGCTGCTGGGTGGCGCCGGCCGGTTCGAGGGCGCCGACATGTCGACCAAGCTGAAGCTGATGGGCGTGGACGTGGCCAGCTTCGGCGACGCGTTCGGGACCACGCCGGACTGCCTGGAGCTGGTCTTCAACGACGCCGTGGCCGGCGTGTACAAGAAGCTGGTCATCAGCGCGGACGGCAGGCGGCTGCTGGGCGGCATCCTGGTCGGGGACGCCTCGGCGTACGGCGTCCTGCGGCCGATGGTCGGCGCCGGCATCGAGCTGCCGGCCAACCCCGAGGAACTGATCCTGCCGGCTGCGTCCGGGAACGGACCCCAGCTGACCCTGCCGGCCGACGCCCAGGTCTGCTCGTGCAACAACGTCACCAAGGGCGAGATCGAGGCCGCCGTCGACGCCGGCTGCCACAGCGCCGCCGAGGTCACCGAGGCGACCAGGGCCGGCGCCACCTGCGGCTCGTGCAAGGTCCAGGTGAAGAAGATCGTCGAGGACCACTTCGCCGCCCAGGGCAGGACCGTCGACAGGTCGCTGTGCGAGCACTTCAGGCTCACCCGGGCCGAACTGTTCGACGTGGTGCTCGTGCACGGCTACCGATCCTTCGACGAGATCGTCGCCGCGCACGGCACCGGGCGTGGCTGCGACGTCTGCAAGCCGACGGTGGCCAGCATCCTGGCCTCCCAGCTGAGCGGCCACGTCCTGGCCGAGGGCCGGCACACACTGCAGGACACCAACGACGCCTATCTCGGCAACCTGCAGAAGAACGGCACCTACTCCGTCGTACCGCGCATCCCCGGTGGCGAGATCACCCCCGAGGGACTGATCGCGATCGGCGAGGTCGCCCGCGAGTTCGGGCTCTACACCAAGATCACCGGCGGCCAGCGCATCGACCTGCTCGGCGCCCGGATGGAGCAGTTGCCAGCGATCTGGCGCCGACTGGTCGACGCCGGTTTCGAGTCCGGCCACGCCTACGGCAAGTCGCTGCGCACGGTGAAGTCCTGCGTCGGCTCGACCTGGTGCCGCTACGGCGTGCAGGACTCGGTCGGCCTGGCCATCGAGCTCGAGCTGCGCTACCGAGGGCTGCGCAGCCCGCACAAGCTCAAGGGCGGCGTCTCCGGATGCGCCCGGGAGTGCGCCGAGGCCCGCGGCAAGGACTTCGGCATCATCGCCACGGAGAGGGGCTGGAACCTGTACGTCGGCGGCAACGGCGGCGCCGTGCCCGCCCATGCCCGGCTGCTCGCCGGCGATCTGTCGACCGAGGAGCTGATCCGGTGCCTGGACCGGTTCCTGATGTACTACATCCGCACCGCCGACCGGCTGCAGCGGACCTCCGCCTGGCTCGACGCCGTCGAGGGTGGCCTGGACCGGGTCCGCGAGATCGTCGTCGACGACGCGCTCGGCCTCGGCGCGGAGCTGGAGCGGGCGATGGCCCGGCACATCGACTCCTACGTCGACGAGTGGCGGGCGACCGTGGAGGATCCGGAGAAGCTGCGCCGGTTCGTCTCGTTCGTCAACGCCCCCGAGGTGCCCGACCCGAACATCTCCTTCGGCGTCGCCCGCGGCCAGATCGTCCCGGCGGTACCCGACGGCCCGGTGCTGGTCAGCGGAGCCGTGATCCCGGTGGGTGGTGCGCGGTGATGACCTCGGCGTACACGACCGTCTGCGCGCTCGCCGACATCCACGTCGAGTCGGGGGTGGCGGCCCTGGTCGAGGGCCGGGCGGTGGCCGTGTTCCGCACGTACGCCGGCGACGTCTTCGCGCTGTCGAACTACGATCCCTTCTCGCGGGCCTCGGTGCTGGCGCGCGGCATCGTGGGCACCCGCACGGTCGAGGGGAGAACGGTGGACGTCGTGGCGAGCCCGATGCACAAGCAGGCCTTCGACCTGCGGACCGGGCGGTGCCTCGACGACCCGTCGGTGCGGGTGCCGACGTACGACGTCGTGGTCGCCGACGGGATGATCCTGGTGGACGCGCGTGGGTGAGGTCCCGCTGCAGGGCTTCCGGATCGGGGTGACGGCCGCCCGCAAGGCCGAGGAGCAGATCGCGCTGCTGGAGCGTCGCGGGGCGCGCGTCGAGTGGGCGCCGGCGCTCAGCACCGAGCCGAACCGGGTGGATGCGGCCGCGCTGCGGGCGGCCACCGAGAAGGTCCTGGCCGAGCCGGTGGACATGTTCCTGGCGACCACCGGGGTCGGCACTCGGGCCTGGTTCGACGCCGCCGAAGAGTGGGGGCTGCTGGAGCCGCTGCTGGACTCGCTGCGCCGCGCCGAGATCCTGGCGCGCGGGCCCAAGTCGGTCGGAGCGCTGCGCCGGCGCGGGCTGCGCGAGCTGTGGGCGCCGGAGTCGGAGGAGTTCGACGACGTGCTGGCGCATCTGCGCGGGCGCGACCTGACCGGCAAGCGGATCGTGGTGCAGGAGCACGGCCAGTCGTTGTCGATGGTG
>NZ_DASZUF010000156.1:0-9987 GCF_035547795.1 Nocardioides sp. | reverse complement strand
TCCCGACCCGCATCGGGCCCTGGGAGGCGACCAGCACCAGCACCCGGAACTGCGGCAGCGAGACCTCCTCGACCGCACCGCCGACGGAGCGGGCCACGACGCCGAGGAGTGCCCGCGAGGCGGTGAGCGTCGCCTCGACCGCGTCCTCGAGCGAGTCATGCCCTGTCGCCACGGGTCGCTCCTTCCAGCCCCTGAGTCACCCGACACTACCGTGCCGCCGCGAGGAGTCTCGGGCCGGGAATTCGCTTGCATTTGTGCAAAAGATGCATGATTGCACTTGTTGTCGCCCCCATCTGTCTCTGGAGGAACCGAGTCCGTGTCGCCGCTGGCCGCCCTGCCCCGTGACGGAGCCGACGGTTGGAGCGCCTGGTTGCGCGGCTCGCGGCTCGGGCTGTTCCTGCTGGCGATCGTCGTCGGGGTCGCTGCCGGGCTCGGCGCGATCGCCTTCCGCTACCTGATCCAGGCCATCACCTGGCTGGCGACCGGACACGACCAGTTCGGTCAGGCCGGCCGAGTGGTCAGCGGTCACCTGCCCGCGCTCGGGCTCGCGTTCTACCTGGTGGTGCCCGCCGCGGGCGGCCTGCTCTACGGCCCGCTGGTCCACCGCTTCGCCCCGGAGGCGCGGGGCCACGGCGTCCCCGAGGTGATGGCCGCGGTCGCCGAGAACGGCGGCCGGATCCGGCCGCAGGTCGCCGTGGTCAAGGCGCTGGCCTCGGCGTTGACCATCGGCACGGGCGGCAGCGTCGGGCGGGAGGGGCCGATCGTGCAGATCGGCTCGGCGATGGCCTCCGCCATCGGACAGCGACTCCGGACGCCCGACAGCCGGCTGCGCATCCTGGTCGCCTGCGGTGCCGGCGGCGGGATCGCGGCGACCTTCAACGCCCCCATCACCGGCGTCTTCTTCGCGGTCGAGATCATCCTGCGCGAGCTCGCCGGCGAGGCGCTGTTCGCGATCATGCTGGCCGCGATGGTGGCCGACGCGGTCGCCGTACCGGTGCTCGGCAACGGCGCGTTCCTGAGCGGGTTCCCGCGCGGCGTGACCATCCACGGCTCCGCCGACTACCTGCTGGTGGCACTGCTGGCCGTGATCGCCGCGCTGGTCGGCCAGGCGTTCCGCATCGTGCTCTACGCGGTCGAGGACCTGTGCGACCGGGTCTGGGGTGGGCGGCCGGAGTGGGCCCGTCCGGTCGTCGGCGGTCTGGTCGTCGGGCTGCTGCTCCTCGCCGTGCCGCAGATGTTCGGCGTGGGATATCCGGTCATGTTCCAGGCCCTCGCGGGTGGCTACGGCGTCTGGTTCCTGCTGCTTCTCCTGGTGGCCAAGGTGCTCGCGACCAGCCTGACGCTCGGCGTCGGCGGCTCGGGTGGGGTCTTCGCACCCTCGCTCTTCGTCGGCCTGATGACCGGCACTGCCTACGGCACGGTCGCGGTCCACCTCTTCGGGGCGGGGGCTGGTCACCCGGCGCTGTACGCCGCGGTCGGCATGGCCGGTGTCTTCGGCTCCTCCACCCGCGCGCCGCTTACCGCTCTGGCCAGCGTCGTGGAGATGACCGGCGACTACAGCATCACGCTGTCGATCATGCTGACGGTGGCCGTCGCCACGGTCGTCTCGCGCGGCATCGGCTACGGCACGATCTACACCACCAAGCTGCTGCGACGCGGGCAGGACGTCGAGCGCGCCGCGCCCTGGCGCGCCTTCTCGCTGCTGACCGCCGACGAGGTGATGCAGGCGATTCCCCACCCCGAGCCGCTGGATGACGATCTGCCGGCCGGTCGGCTGGAGACGGCCGGGGAGCCGGCCGATCGGGCACGGGGAGCCGTCTTCGCCTCCGAGTCGGTGACGGAGGTGCTGCGCCACCTGCAGACGGAGGACCGCGACGCGGTGCCGGTCCTCTCGGAGAACGGTCACTACCTGATCGGCTGGGCGACCGCACCCAGCGTGCTGCGTGCCATCGGTCGGCGGCTCGGAGGGCGACCGCCGGGGCGTGCCGAGCGGGTCGCCCGGCGGGTGGTGCCGGCGAAGGCCGACGTCAGTCTGGCCGCTGTGCGCGGGCCGCGGTCTCCTTGATGATCCGCAGGAACGTCGGCCACAGCGGCTCGGGCAGGTCGTGGCCCATGCCCTGGATGAGCAGCAGCTCGGCGCCGGGCACCGCCATCGACGTGGCGCGGCCGCCAGAGACGTGCACCATCTTGTCGGCCAGGCCGTGCACCACCGAGAACGGCACGCCCACCTTCCGGAGGCCGGCGGTACGGTCGGGCTGAGTGAGCACGGCCAGCATCTGTCGAGCGACGCCGGAGGACCAGATCCCGCGGTCCCAGGTCTCCTCCAGCCGCTGGCGAGTGGCCTCCTCGTCGGCGGGGAAGCCGGGCGAGCCGATCAGCCGCTCGATCGCGATGCCGCCCTTGACGTACTCCGCCCGGCCACGCGCCGGCTTCAACAGCACCGGCAGGATCGAGGGATGCTGCCAGCCGACCGAGCGCTTGCCGGTGGTGGACATGACCGAAACCACCGAGCGCACCCGGTCGGGGTGCTCGACGGCCAGCGTCTGCACGATCATGCCGCCCATCGACATGCCGCACACGTGCGCCTGCTCGACGCCGAGCGCGTCCAGCAGCCCGACGGCGTCCGCGGCCATGTCGCCGATCGTGTACGGCGGGGTCACCCGCAGGCCGAGGAATGCCTTGGCCAGCTGGACCCGGCTCACCCGGCCGGAGAGCCTGCTGCTGCGGCCGATGTCGCGGTTGTCGTAGCGGATGACGTAGAAGCCGGACTCGGCCAGCAGGGTGCACAGCCGGATGTCCCACCAGGTCATCGGGCCGCCCAGGCCCATCACCAGCAGCAACGGCTCGCCGTCGGGGGAGCCGAAGGTCTGGTAGCAGAGCGTGACCCGCTCCCCGCCGGTCGAGCCGGTCGAGACCTCGGCGAAGAGCTCCTCGGAGACCGCCGTCATCGCGCTCAGCCCGCGAAATCGATCGCCGAGTAGGCCTGCAGCTTCGGAAGCTGGTGCTCGCTGGTGATCTTGCGGATCGTGCCCGAGCGCGAGCGCATCACCAGCGAGTCGGTCACCACCGAGCCGCCGGGGCGGTACTGAACGCCGCGCATCAGGTCGCCGTCGGTGATGCCGGTGGCCACGAAGAAGCAGTCGTCGCCGGTGACCAGGTCGTCGGTGCGCAGTACGAAGTCCGGATCGAGGTTGTGCCCGGCGTCCAGCGCCTTCTGCCGCTCGTCGTCGTCCTTGGGCCACAGCCGGCCCTGGATGGTGCCGCCCAGCGCCTTCATCGCGCAGGCCGCCACGATGCCCTCCGGCGTACCGCCGATGCCCAGCAGTAGGTCGGCGCCGCTCCCGGCGCGGGCGGCGGAGATGGCGCCGGCCACGTCGCCGTCGGTGATGAACTTGATCCGGGCGCCGGTGGCGCGGATCTGGTCGACCAGCTCGGCGTGCCGGGGACGGTCCAGCACGATGACGGTGACGTCGGAGGGCTTGGCGCCCTTGGCCTTGGCGACCTGGTGGATGTTCTCGGCGACCGGCATCCGGATGTCGACCACGTCAGCGGCCTCCGGCCCGGTGACCAGCTTCTCCATGTAGAAGACGGCGCTCGGGTCGTACATCGAGCCGCGCGGCGCGACCGCCAGGACACTGACGGCGTTCGACATGCCCTTCGCGGTCAGCGTGGTGCCGTCGATCGGGTCGACCGCCACGTCGCACTCCGGCCCGCTGCCGTCGCCGACCCGCTCGCCGTTGTAGAGCATCGGGGCGTTGTCCTTCTCGCCCTCGCCGATGACGACGGTGCCGTCCATCGCGACGGTCGAGATCATCACTCGCATCGCGTTGACCGCGACGCCGTCCGCGCCGTTCTTGTCGCCACGGCCGACCCAGCGGGCCGCGGCCATCGCGGCCGCCTCGGTGACCCGCACCAGCTCCAGCGCCAGGTTGCGGTCCGGCGCCTGCGGCGCGACGTCGAGGGGCTCGGGCAGATGGTGAGAGTCGGCCATGGCCAGACTTTATCGGTCGCGACGGGTCTGCCGGCTTGAACGATCCAGTCCCCGCCGCTCAGCCGCCTCTCAGCGCGGCGGTCGCCGCGACCAGCGCCACCGGGGTGAGCAGCAGTGAGACCCGGTGGAACCGGCCGGTGCTCGGGTGCAGCCCGCCGGCCACCAGGGTGCGGCGCCATAGCAGGTTGGCCAGGCTCCCGGTCCAGGTGATGCCGGCGCCGATCGTGACGCCGAGCAGCCCGGCCAGGACCGCCGTCGTCCCCAGCGGGGCGAGCAGGGGGAGGAGCAGCAGGGTGGCCGAGAGGTTGGCCAGTACGGCGCTGGCCAGGGTGGCGATCGCGGCGACCAGCAGTAGGTCCGGGTAGGCGTGGCCGTATGGGAGCAGGTGCGCGACCGCGTCGCCGAGGAAGGCCCGCGACAGCCCGGCGACGACCAGACCCAGGGCCAGCACCCACAGCGCGAACGCCGGGTGTGCGGCGCGGGCCGCGCGTCGCACCGTCATCAGCCCGCGTCGATGACCCCAGCCGACCAGCACCGCCGCGGCCGCGGCGGCCGGTACCCACGGCTCGATCCCGAGCGGCCCGAGCACCGCGAACCCGACCAGCATCAGTGCCACCACCGTCGTCGGCACCGCGACCCCTCCGGCACCTGACCCGACGAACGGCCCGCCCACGGGGCCGGCGTGCGGAAGGTCAGGTGCTCGGGAGGGAGTGGCAGGGCGGAGGTCGGCCCGGAACAGCAGGCGCAGCCCGGCGTACTCCACGATCAGCACCACGACCAGCGGCAGCGCCATCCGGGCCGCGAACCCGCCGAAGGACAGCCCGAGGTGCGGCATGGCCAGCAGGTTGGTGAGGTTGGAGACCGGCAGCAGCAGCGAGCCGGAGTTGGCCAGCCGCAGGCAGGCGTAGGCGCCGGGGCGCGGCGAGGTGCCCTGGCCCCGGGCGGCCGCGACCACCACGGGCGTCAGCAGCACGACCGTCGCGTCCAGACTCAGCACGGTGGTGACGATCGCGGCCAGCACGAACACGCCCAGCAGCAGGCGCTGGGGGCTGCCGGCGCTGTGACGTCGAACCAGCTGTGCGGCGGCCTCGAAGAGCCCCGCCCGGGCGCAGACCTCGGCCACCACCAGGATCGCCACCAGGAAGCCGACCACCGGTAGCAGCGGACGCAAGGCGGACCAGGCGGCGTGCCCACCAAGCAGGCCGGTGGCCAGCGTCAGGCCGGCGGCGAGGACCGCGGCGGTGGCCTCGGTGCGGGGCGGGGGATGACGGTGCGCGGTGACCAGCAGCCCGCCCAGCGACGCGACCCCGACCACATCGGCGAGTACGTCGGGGAGGGCCGGCACGCGCACCACCCTAGGGGGCTGCGACCATGGAGACGTGAGTGAGCAGGGCACCCCGCGTTACCAGAGGACCTTCCACGGACTGATCGTGTCGATGGTCGTGCTCGTGATCGCGGTGGTCGCGTTCTGGGCGCTGAACAACGCCACCCACGACACCCCCACCACCGACGAGTCGGTGGACTACCAGCACAGCGTCGCCGAGATCCAGCAGGCCGGAGCGCCGTTGCAGGTGGTCTATCCGCGCACGCTGCCGAAGGGCTGGACGGCGACCAGCGCCGACTACACGCCGCAGTCGGGCCTGGGCACCAGGCCGACCTGGAGCCTGGGGGTGCTGACCAGCCACCACAGCTTCGTCGGGCTGCGACTGGAGTCGGCACCGCTGACCAGCCTGGTCTCGACCTACATCGACAAGGACGCCTCGAGCGACGGTCAGGTGACGCTGAGGACGCCGGTCGGGTCGACGTGGAGCACCTACTCCGACGCCGGTGGCGACCACGGGTACGCCGAGGAGATCGGCGACTACGTGCTGCTGGTCTACGGCTCGGCGGACAAGGCCGACATGACCAGCTTCATGACGTCGCTGACGACTGATCCTCTGCCGCGCTCCTGAGTCGCTCGCGGGCGCCGTCGAGCCACTCCTGGCAGATGGTGGCGAGCCGCTCGCCGCGCTCCCACAGCGCCAGCGACTCCTCCAGTGTGGTGCCCCCGGCCTCGAGCCGGCGCACCACGTCGACCAGCTCCTCGCGGGCCTCCTCGTAGCTCGGCTTCTCCTGCTTCTTCGCCTCAGCCATCGCTCTCCTCGGTGCTGGTGGTGCTGGTGGTGCTCGTGGCGGTCGCGTGGATGCGCCCGTCGGCGACCCGGATGCTCAGCTCGGTGCCCTTGCTGGCGCCGGCGACGCTGGCCAGCACGTGGCCCTCGGCGTCCTGCACGACCGCGTAGCCGCGGCGCAGCGTCTCCAGCGGGCTGAGCGCACGGGCCCGGGCGCGCTGGTGGGCGATCTCGTCCGCGGCCCGGTCCAATTGATGGGTCAGGCAGCGGCGGGCCCGGTCGCGCAGCAGGGCGACCTCCTCCAGCCGGCCCTCGACCAGGCTGGCCGGGTCGGCGAGGACCGGCCGGGAGCGCAGCGCGTCGAGCGCCAACTGCTCGCGCTGCAGCCAGCCGGCCAGGGTGCCGCGCAGCCGCTCGCGGGCGGTCGCGACCAGGCGCAGCTCCTCGCCCACGTCGGGCACCACGATCTTGGCCGCGTCGGTCGGGGTGGAAGCACGGACGTCGGCCACCAGGTCCAGCAGCGGGGAGTCGGGCTCATGCCCGATCGCGCTGACCACGGGCGTCGTGGCGGCGTACACCGCTCGGATCAGGGCCTCGTCGGAGAACGGCAGCAGGTCTTCGACCGAGCCGCCACCGCGGGCGATCACGATCACGTCGACCTCGGGGTCCTTGTCGAGCCGTTGCAGGGCGCCGATGACCTCCTCGGCACTGCGCGGGCCCTGCATCGCGGCGTAGCCGACCTGGAAGCGGACCGCCGGCCAGCGGCGCCGGGCGTTCTCCAGGACGTCGCGCTCGGCCGCGGAGTTGGGCGCGGTGACCAGCCCGACCGTGCCAGGCAGGAACGGCAGCCGGCGCTTCAGCTCGGCCGCGAACAGGCCCTCGGCGGCGAGCAGCTGTCGACGCCGCTCCAGCCGGGCGAGCAGCTCGCCGAGCCCGACCGTCCGGATCTCGCGGGCCTGCAGCGACAGGCTGCCGCGGTTGGCGTAGTAGGACGGCTTGGCGTGCACCACCACGCTCGCGCCCTCGACCAGCGGCGGGTTGAGGCCGTCGAACATGATGCGGCTGCAGGTGACCGGGACGGAGATGTCGGCGACCGCGTCGCGCAGGGTCAGGAAGACCGTCTGCATCCCCGGACGACGGTTGACCTGGGCGATCTGACCCTCGACCCACACCGCGCCGAGCCGGTCGATCCAGCCGGCGATCGCGTTCGCGATCTGCCGCACCGGAGCCGGCGACTCGGGAGAGGTCTCCAAGGCCATGCCCGAGACCCTACTGAGCCGCACCGACAAGTCCGTAGACTCGGTCCCATGAACTCACCCCACGCAACCGCTCGCTGCGCTCGCGCTCGCGCGGGGGTCCCGCGATGAGTGTCGACCTGGGCAGCCCCCGCGTGATCTCCGAGGAGGAGAAGGCGGTGCTGCTCGCCTCGCCGCGCGGCTATTGCGCCGGGGTCGATCGGGCGATCGCGACGGTGGAGAAGGCGCTGGACCTCTACGGCCCGCCGGTCTACGTGCGCAAGGAGATCGTGCACAACAAGCACGTCGTCTCCGACCTGCGCGAGCGCGGGGCGGTCTTCGTCGACGAGCTCGACGAGGTGCCCTCCGGGGCGACGGTGGTGTTCTCCGCGCACGGCGTCGCGCCCGCGGTGTACGCCGACGCCGAGGCCCGGGGGCTGAAGACCATCGACGCGACCTGCCCCCTGGTCACCAAGGTGCACCACGAGGCGAAGCGGTTCGCCGGCCAGGACTACGACATCCTTCTCATCGGCCACGCCGGGCACGAGGAGGTCGAGGGCACGATGGGGGAGGCTCCCGAGCACACCCACCTGGTGCAGGGGCCCGACGACGTGGCGAACGTCGTCGTACGCGACCCCTCGCGGGTGGTCTGGCTCTCCCAGACCACGCTCTCGGTCGACGAGACCATGGAGACCGTGGCGGCGCTGCGGGAGCGCTTCCCCGAGCTGCTCGACCCGCCCAGCGACGACATCTGCTACGCCACCCAGAACCGGCAGTCGGCGGTCAAGCAGATCGCGGACGGCGTCGACCTGGTGATCGTGGTCGGCTCGGGCAACTCCTCCAACTCGGTGCGGCTGGTCGAGGTGGCCCGCGAGTCGGGCGCGCGTGACGCGCGGCGCGTCGACGACGCCTCCGAACTGCAGGACGCCTGGTTCGAGGGCGTCGACTCGGTTGCCGTCACCTCCGGCGCCAGCGTGCCGGAGGACCTGGTCCAGGGCGTGCTGGCGGCGCTGGCCGAGCGTGGCTACCCGGCCCCGAACGTCGTGCACAGCGTGTCCGAGTCGCTGATCTTCGCGCTTCCCAAGGAGCTGCGCCGCGATCTGAAGTCCGCCGGCCGCTGACGGGCTCGGTACGACGATGGCGCGCTATCTCGACGTCCACCCCGACAACCCGCAGCCCCGGCTGATCGGGCAGGCCGTGCAGGCCCTGCGCGACGACCAGCTGATCGCCTACCCGACCGACTCCGGCTACGCGCTCGGGTCGCGGATCGGCAACAAGGACGGCCGCGACCGGATCCTGGCGATCCGCGGCCTGGACGAGCGGCACCACTTCACCCTGGTCTGCCGCGACTTCTCCCAGCTCGGCCAGCTGGTGCACGTCGACAACTCGGCGTTCCGGGCGATCCGGGCGGCGACGCCGGGGCCGTTCACGTTCATCCTGCCGGCCACACCCGAGGTGCCGCGCCGGTTGTTGCACCCCAAGAAGCGCACCGTCGGCGTGCGCATCCCCGACCACACCGTGGTGCGGGCACTGCTGGAGGAGCTGGGCGAGCCGATCCTGTCCTCGACGCTGATCCTGCCCGGTGAGAGCGAGCCGCGGACCAACGGCTGGGACGTCAAGGAGGAGCTCGACCACCGCGTCGACGTGGTGATCGAGGCCGGTGACACCCCGGCCGAGCCCACCACCGTGATCGACTGGTCCGAGGGCGTCCCCGAGGTCGTCCGGCAGGGCGCGGGCGACTGGTCTCGGTTCGCCGGCTGAGGAGTCGGGCGGCTCGTCGTGGCGGTCTCAGCGCCCGGCGCGGGCCACCCAACGGCGCCGCTGGGCCAGGCAGCCGAGCGAGAGGGCGTAGCCCACGAAGAGCGCCACGCTGTGTCGACCGAGGCCGGAGACGACCGCCTGCAGGAAGCCGTCGCCGTGGCCCGCGATGCTCCCGGGCCGGCTGAGCGCGAACAGCACGAAGACGCCAATCATCAGCAGCGGCGGCAGCACGCCCACCGAGAAGAAGTCGCTCGGCCGCACCAGCAGCGCCACGCCGACGCAGATCAGCACGAAGCACAGGTCGAAGAGGAGCTCGATCCGGCCGGCCACGAGGGTGTCGACCACCGCGACCGTGAGGGCGAGCGCCACCCCGAGCGCGACCACCCGGCTGCCGGGCTCGCGTCCCTCTTCCCAGATCGTCCTGGTGTGGGTCATCGCCTCTCGGTCCTCCCTACAGGGCCACGGTAGGGTCCGGGGCCTCACCGTCGTCGGCGGCACGCCGCACCGCGTGGAGCTGCACCGGCCGGGGCGCGGCGAGCTCCTCGTCGGTCACGCCGAGTTCGGCGAACCGGCGTGCCGTGACCAGCACCCGGCTCTCCAGCGAGCCGACCGCCTGGTTGTAGCGGGTCACCGCCGCGTTGAGGGAGCGGCCCAGCGCGTCCAGGTGGCCGCCGAACGTCGCCAGCCGCCGGTGCAGGTCGCGGCCCAGCCGCTGCACCTCGCGGGCCTCCTCGGCGACGGTCGCCTGGGACCAGCCATGCGCGACGGTGCGCAGCAGCGCGATCAGCGTGGTCGGCGTCGCCAGCACCACCTGGCGAGCCCCGGCGTACTCGATCAGGGTCGGGTCCGCCTCGAGCGCGGCCGCGAGGAAGGACTCGGCCGGCACGAA
>NZ_DASZUF010000155.1:0-7885 GCF_035547795.1 Nocardioides sp. | reverse complement strand
GTGGCTGGTGCAGCCGCACCTCGGTGCCCTCGCCGGGGGCCGTCCTGATCTCGGCGCCGCCGCCGTGTCGCTCCATTCGGGCCAGGATCGAGTCTCGTAGGCCGTGGCGGTCCTCCGGCACATCGTCCAGCACGAAGCCCGAGCCGCGGTCGCGGATGAAGACGTCGATCGCCGCGACACCGACCTCGGCGTACACGTCGATGCGGCCACCGCCGGCGTGCTTGGCGGCGTTGGTGACGGCCTCCCGGGTGGCGGCGACCAGCGCCTGAAGCGTGCCGAGTGGGGCGTCCCCCACCACGACCACGTCCACGGTGACCCCGTGTGCGTCCTCGACCTCGGCCGCGGCCTGCCGCAGGGCGGCGGCGAGGCTGACATCGGGGTCGGTGGCGTCGGCGTACAGCCAGGTGCGCAGGTCGCGCTCCTGCGAGCGGGCCAGCCGGGTGACGGCCGCGGGGTCGGCGGCGTTCTTCTGGATCAGCGCCAGCGTCTGCAGCACCGAGTCGTGCAGGTGCGCGGCGACGTCGGCGCGCTCCTGGGTGCGGACCCGCTCGGCCCGCTCCGCCGCCAGGTCGGTGAGCAGCCGGAACGCCCACGGGCCGAGGATCACCGCGATGCCCACGACGCCCAGCAGGAACGCCGTGGTCAGCTGGCCGGCGTTGTCGATGGACCCGCCGCGCAGCGAGAACAGCCCGAACGCGATCACCACCAGCAGCGCCCCCGCGGCGACCCGGGCGTAGGCGGCCCAGCCGCCGCGACCGAAGACCATCCGCACCGGGTTGAGCCGCTCTCCCGCGTCCAGCCAGCGCTCCCGCTGCGCCTCGTCGGCCTGACGCCACAGCAGCGCGATGCCGACCACCGCGATCAGCAGCGGCCAGAACAGCGTGCCGATCCCGAGGGACTGCTCGACGATCAGCACGCCGCCGAAGCCGAGCGCCCCGAGCGCGATCGCCGGCCCGGCGTCGCCCAGCCGGCGGATCCGGCCGGGCCGGCGGCCGCCCCGGGTGGCGCTCTCGGCGCCCGGCGTGCCGGTCTCCAGCGTGGGGGCGGCCGGCAGGAAGAACCACAGCCCGGCGTACAGCACCACGCCCAGGCCGCTGAGCAGTGCGGTGGCGACGAAGAAGACCCGGACCCAGGTCACGGAGACGCCGAGATGCAGGGCGAGGCCGGCGGCCACGCCGCCGACGACCGAGGTCTCGGTGTCGCGGTAGGCCCTGCGGACGGGACGGGTGTCGCTCATGGCGAGCCCATCGTCACACGTGGGCCTGCGCGGTTCCATGAGGGAGCACCCTGACACATGCTCGGGGCGGCCCGGTGCGGATCAGGGGTCTCCCCGATGGTCCGGCGGCGATCCCGCGGCCAGGCTTGATGCCATGACCACCACTCCGACCGACGCCCCGGAGAGCCCGCGCTCCGACGGCTCTCGCGACCTGGGCCACCTCCGTCGCAGTCGCACCGATCGGCACATCGCCGGCGTGGCCGGCGGCCTGGCCCGGCACCTCGACATCGACCCGATCATCGTGCGGGTCGGCCTCGTCGTGCTGGTGTTCTTCGGTTGCGCCGGCCTGCTGCTGTACGCCGCCGGCTGGCTCTTCGTGCCCGAGGAGGGCAGCGACTCGGCCATCGTGCGGCTGGACGCGCGCAGCCGCTCGTTCGTGCTCTACGTCGTCGCCGCGCTAGCAGTACTGGCCGTCCTCGGCGGCACCATCGGCCACTTCGACGTGCCGTGGGTGTTCTTCATCCCGGCCATCGTCGTGCTGGTGGTGCTGATGACCCGGGAACAGGCCTGGGGCGGGCTGTTGCGGATGCCCGGCCGGATGCGGAGGGAGGCCGGCGTGCCGGCCGCCTCGGTCGCGCCGGAGCCCGCGGCGTACTCCTCCTCCGACGTGCCGCCGACCCCGACCACTCCGGTGCCCGCTCCGCCGCCTCCGCCGAACCCGCGCCGCCGCGGCCCGGTCCTGTTCTGGTTCACCCTGGCGCTGATCGCGCTCGCCGAGGGCGTGCTGGGCCTGGTCGACCTGGCCGGGGCCTCGATCGCGGGTCCGGCGTACGCCGCGCTCGCGGTCGGGATCATCGGGCTGATGCTGGTGGTCGGGGCGTTCTGGGGACGTGCCGGCGGGCTCATCTTCATCGGGTTCGTCGCCGGCATCGTGCTGGCCGGCTCGCTGGCCGCCGACAAGTGGGATCTCGACGCGCACAGCCACACCGTCACCTACACGCCGACGAGCATGGCCGAGGTGCGCACCGACTACCACCTGGGCACCGGAGACCTGCGCCTCGACCTGACCCGGCTGAGCGACCCGGCCGCGCTGGCCGGCCACGCGATCGATCTCAGCGGCCACGTCGGCTCGATCAAGGTGCTGCTGCCTGAAGGCATCGCCGCCTCGGCGGACGCCCGGATCAAGGGCCCCGGCCACGTCGAGGTCTTCGACGAGGACAGCGGTGGCTTCCACCGCCACCTCTCCGGCGCGATCGCCGGGACCATCACCAGCGAACCCCTGTACATCGACGCCAACCTCAACGTCGGCGAGATCACCGTGGAGACAAGATGAGCGACGAGACGCTGTACCTGCCCGACGAGTCCAGCGATCGGCCCGAGCGCGAGACCGGCTGGCATCCGGTCAACGTCGGCCACCTGGTGATGGGCCTGGTCTTCCTGTGCGCGGTGGTCGCGTGGGCGCTGATCCAGACCGACACCGTCAGCGGCCACGACCTGCGCTGGCTGCTGCCCCTGCCCTGGGTGGTCGGCGGTGCGGTCGGCCTCACCGCGGCTGCGGTCTCGGGGGTGAGGCGGCACGGCGTCCGGCGCTGACGGTTCGGCTGCCTACCTCGACGAGCATTCACCGCCAGCGCGCGGCGATCTCCTCCCCCGAGGGTGGCGGGCCGGGCAGCCGGCCGGTGGCGCCGTCGGCACGCAGGCCGTCGAGCATCACCGCCAGGTAGCGCCGACGCAGCTGCTCGGTCCGCTCCGGATCGCCGAGCTCGATCGCGGCCAGTTGCTCGCCGAGCAGGGTGAGGTCGGAGAGATGGATGTCGGCACGCAGTACGCCGGAGCCGCGGGCCAGCCGGAAGACCCGCTCCCCGACCGCCACCGCCTGACGGCTCAGCTCACTGATCTCGGGGGTCATCGCGAAGCTGCCGGCCAGGCGGGTGGTCAGCTGCTGGACACCCGAGTCGACGATGCCGCGCAGATAGGCGGCGAAGCCACGCCAGGGGTCGTCGACGTCGGCCAGTGCCGCCTCGCCGATCGCCACCGCCCGGCGCAGCGAGTCCGCGCACACGGTGCGCAGCAGCTCCTCCTTGCCGGAGTAGCGACGGTAGAGCCCGCCGATCCCCACTCCGGCCGCGGCCGCGACGGCCGCCATCGACGCGTCCGGGTCGCGCAGGAACACCGCCCGCGCGGCGTCCAGGATCGCCTGGTCGTTGCGCAGGGCGTCCGCGCGTCGACGTGCCGGGGCCCGCATGGCGGAAGCCTAGGCGTGTCCGGCAGGCCCTCAGGCGGGCTCGCCGACGACCGAGGTCGACAGCGCCGCCACGGCGCGGTCCGCGTAGTCGGTGAAGACGCCGTCCACACCGGTCGCGAACATCGCCCGGTGCGCCGCCACCGACCCGCGCAGCGTCCACACGAAGACCGCCAGCCCGGCCCGGTGAGCCTGCGCCAGCAGCGGCGTCACAGCCCCGCCCGGGGTGAGCACCATGGTGCGGCGCGGCCCGATCGCGTCGGCGTACCCCGCGATCGCGTGCGCGTCCACCGGCCCGCTCTCGTCGACCAGCTGCACCAGCGGCAGGGCGGTCAGCGGGGAGATCCGGCGTACGAACCGCTCGTCGAAGGACTGGATCCACACCCGGCTGCCGGGACCGTCGACGCCGTGGTCGCGCAGCGTCTCCAACAGCAGGTGCATCATCGACAGCCCCAGCCCGGCGAAGTACGCCGGGTGCTTCACCTCGATGTGCAGCCCGATCCGCCGCCCGGCCCGCGCCGACTCCTCGGCCACCAACAGGAGCAGCTGGTCGAGGCTGATGATCGGGTCCAGCGCGGTGGGCGCGCCCAGCGTCCGCAACTCGGCGAAGGTGAGGTCCTCGGTGAACCAGCCGGTGAGCCGGCGGCCGGCCACCACCTTCGTCGTACGCCGGGCGGCGAACTCGGGCCGTGACGCGATGTCGGTGGTGCGCGACAGCTCGTTCTCGTGGCGCACCACGAGGACGCCGTCGGCGCTCATCACCAGGTCTGTCTCGACCGCGTCGGCGCCCATCCGGATCGCCAGCCGGTAGGACTCCAGCGAGTGTTCGGGCAGATGACCGGGAGCGCCCCGGTGTCCGATCACGAGTGCCATGCCGCCACGGTGTCCAGCGCGGTTGACGCCCCGGACGATGCGGCCTGAACCGGAGGTGACGGCTGCGGGTCGATCAGACGAGCGCCCGCCGGATCGCCAGCTCCACCGGCGAGGTTCCCGCGACCGGGTCGAACGCCCCGACCGGATGGAGCGGCGGCTGCGCCAGGAACCGCGGCCGGCTGCCGTGGTGCGCCTGCGCGGCGTGCACCAGGAACGGGTGACACAGGAACACGTCGCCGGCGCGGCCGGTGGCCAGCGCCGCCGGATGGTCGGCGGTCGCCGTGGCGGCACGCCGCGAGATCTGCATCATGGTCAGCCCCTCCTCGCCGTACGGCGCCAGCAACCGGGCGGCGTCGAGATGCGAGCCGACCCGGATGCGGGTGGGCGCGTCATCCTCCTCGACGTCGGAGAAGAGGAACAGCATCAAGAGCGCCCGGCCCCGGGAGGCGAGGTTGACCCGCCACCGGAAGAAGTCGCTCGGATCCTCGCCCTCGCCCAGGAACGACGCGTCGAGGTGCCAGCCGTCGTCGCCAGGCGGCTGATCGGAGGGGAACCGCACCGGGAACGTCCCCAGGCTCGCACGAGGCGCCCAGCGGCCAGGCCCGACCAGCAGATCGAAGGCCGCCCGGAGCCGGGGCGTGTTCGCGGCCTCGCCGAACGGCGCCGCCGCCTGGTCGCCCAGCCGCACGACCGGCTGGGTCCAGGTCGCCGGGTCGTCGGGCTTCGCGTCGAGCTGCGACCACAGCACGTCGCGGCAGGCGGCAGCCAGATCGGGGCCGAACGCGCCCTCGATCCGGACGTAGCCGCGCTCGACGAACTCCTCGGCCAGGTCGATCGTGCTCATCGGGTTCACCGTGGCAGAGGACGCGGCCGGTGCGCATCCGGATATCTCAGGGCGTGTCCTCGCCGCGCCATGTCACGCCCTCGCGGATCACCCGGGCCGGGGTGCCGGCAACGGCGGTGTGGGACGGAACCTTCTGGCCGCGCACCATGCTGCGGGACCCGACCACCGCGCCCTCGCCGATCTCGACGTGGCCGGTCAGCACCGCCTCCCGACCCAGCCAGACGTGCCGACCGAGCCGGATGGTGGCGCCGTACGGGTTGATCCGCTCGCCGGTCTCCACATCCTCGAGCCGGTGCATATCGTCCGTGGCGACGTACACGTTGGCCGCCCACAGCTGGTCCGGAGCGGCCACGATCGCACCGCCGTTGCGGGCGTCGAGGACGGCACATCGGGTGGCGACGGTGTCGCCGTTGAGCACGATCGCCGAGCCGGCGCCGCAGTAGAGGTCACCGGCGGTCAGCTCGGTGCCCGGGCCGACGAACACCAGCGCCTCGTCGCCGCCGATGAGCAGCGAGGCCAGGTGCGGCAGCGTCGACCCGATGGCGAGGAGTACGCCGGAGAACGGGTAGAGCGCCAGCCTGCTCACCACCGACTCGGCGAGCTCCACGCCGGCGCCCAGGTAGAGCGCATTGCCCTGCTGGTGCCACCACGACGGCAGCGGCGCGGTGACGGCGGTCAGGCCGGCCCGCTCAAGCACCTCGGGCTCGGCACCGGCGGCCGCCAGGCGGGCCCGATGCTCGGCGGTCAGCGCCGCCCCGCGGCTCCACCTGCTCTCCGCAGAAGACATGCGGGGTTTCTATCACCCCGTTCGGGGCAACCCGGGGAGGATGGAGACCAGCGACCGCCACGAGACAGCGGCCGAGCGGATGGACCGTCTCTTCGCCGACCTGCTGCAGGAGCTGCGGGTGATGCAGACCGGCGCCCAGCTGACCTCGGGCTTCCTGCTGACGCTGCCCTTCCAGAGCCGCTTCGGCGAGCTCGGCACGGTCGACAGGTGCGTCTACCTGGCGCTGGTGATGCTCTCCCTGGTGACGACCGCCCTGGTGATGTCGGCCGTCGCGGTCCACCAGCGGCTGTCCGGGCGACACGTCAAGGACCGCGTCGTGGCCGCGGGCCGGCGACTGCTCACCGGCGTACTCGTCGCCTTGGCGCTGCTCGTCGTCGGCATCGGCTTCTTCGTCTTCGACATGGTCACCGATCTGCCGGCGGCGGTTGCGGCCGGGTTCGCGCTGGTGCTCGTGCTCGTCGCCCTGCTGGTCGCCCTCCCTCGGCTGCTGCTGACGCGCGACCCGGACGACCGGTAGGGACGGACCCGGCGGCAGCTCGTCCCTACGGACGGGTAGGTTCGCGCTCATGAAGCTCTCGATGCCACTGTCCTACTTCGGGAACCCGCGGGAGACCGCCGACCAGGTGGTCGCCCTGGAGAAGGCCGGTCTGGATCAGCTGTGGGTGGCCGAGCCGTACGGGTTCGACGCGGTGTCGCTGCTGGGCTACCTGGCCGCCAAGACCGAGCGGGTGGAGCTCGGGGCCGGCATCCTCAACATCTACTCCCGCACGCCCGGAGCGCTGCTGCAGACCGCGGCCGGCCTGGACAACGTCAGCGGCGGCCGCGCCATCATCGGGTTGGGTGCGAGCGGCCCGCAGGTGATCGAGGGCTTCCACGGCGTTCCTTACGACCGGCCGCTGCAGCGCACCCGCGAGATCGTGAAGATCCTGCGCCAGGGTCTGCGACACGAGCGGCTGGTCAACGACGGCATCTACCAGCTCCCGCTGCCCGCCGACCAGGGGCTCGGCCTGGGCAAGCCGCTGAAGCTGCTCAATCGGCCCGAGCGGGCCGACGTACCCCTGTGGATCGCGGCGCTCGGTGCCAAGAACGTCGCGCTCACCGCCGAGGTGGCCGACGGCTGGCTGCCGTTCCTGTTCCACCCGGAGAAGGCGCACGGGATCTGGGGCGACGCCCTCGCGGCGGGCAACGCCAAGCGCAGCCCCGACCTGGGGCCGCTGGAGATCAGCGCCGGCGGCCTGGTCGCGATCGGCGAGGACGTGCAGGACTGTCTGGACCAGATGCGGCCGATCTACGCGCTCTACGTCGGCGGCATGGGCGCGCGCGGCAAGAACTTCTACAACCAGCTCGCCCGTGACTACGGCTACGAGCAGGCGGCCGAGGAGATCCAGGAACTCTACCTGAGCGGCCACAAGCGCGACGCCGAGGCGAAGGTGCCGCTGGAGTGGCTGCAGGCGGGCAACCTGGTCGGCCCGGCGAGCTACGTCCGGGAGCGGATCGCGGCGTTCGCGGAGGCGGGCGTGACCAGCCTGCAGGTGATGCCGGCGCAGGGCGTCGACGCGGCCGCGACCGTCGCCCAGTTGCGGGAGTGGGTGTAGCTCAGCGGCCCCGCTGCTGTCCCCAGACGACGCCGAGAGCGAAGAGGTTCGCGACCTGGAAGTGGTCCATCGCGTCGGAGAGGCGCCGGCGGCCGGTCCGGTCGGAGATCCCGAGGGCGTGCGAGGCGGCCTCGAGCGTGGCACCGCCGCTCATCAGCCGCAGCAGTGGGTCCCAGCTCGCCGCGCCGTTCCACACGGGTACGGCGAGCGTCCAGAGTTGGTCGAAGACCCATTGCGCGAGCCCTGCCACCGCCGGGCTGTGCACCGCCATCACCGAGGTGGGCCAGCCCTCGCCCCACTCCAGCGGCAGTGCCACGACCTCGTCGTC